>JBDNJN010000223.1:0-5949 GCA_041687725.1 Pseudanabaena sp. | reverse complement strand
TGAAACGCTCACCCACTCGATAGTTGTACTGCATACGCAACAAATTAAGCCACTCATCAAACTGATGGGATTGCGCTTTATTTGGGCGTAATTTGTACTTGTATGCGAGTATCATGCCATAATTATACCATGAGATAAATGGTATATATCGTTGTGAAAAAAATAACTTTTCAACTTGCAGATCAAGAGTTTGAGTTGCTAGAATCCTACTGCGATCAAACAGAAAGGGGTAAAACTGAAGTGTTAAGAGAATTAATACGCAGTTTAAAAATCAATCTTAAAAGCGTAGATTATTGTAAATAAGACGGGTATCGAACCCGTCCTATTTACACGCTTACATCCCTTCGCTCACAGCCAGTACAGGTAGAGCGCGGGGCTTTCGCTTAGTAGCTAAAGCCAAAAAATAAAGAGAAAGCTTCCGCTTTCTCTTTATTTTTTGGCGATCGCTGTAAAATGTAAAGATATATAAACAAGAACTAATTTATATGCTTTATACCCCACCTTGGCATCTCAGCAATGGGTTACTGATGACCCTTTATACGGCTTTGCGGATAAGTCGAAAATGGGAAAACTTCACAGTTGAACCAGAACCCATTTATCAAGAGCATATTTTCACTGGTGCAAATAGAGTGCCTATTTTTGGGAAATATGCAATTCCTAAAGGAGCAAAAGGAACAATCGTCGGAACCTATGGAATTACGGGGGATTTAGATAATCAATGGTTCCTCAAAATTCTTGGGCGCAAAGCTTTTGATAGAGGTTATGCAGTAGTTCTTTTTGATTGGCGAGCGCATGGTAAAACTGCCGAGCTTTCACCAGCCTTGACCTCCGATGGATTATACGAAGGCGAAGATTTTATTCGCATCGCCAACACTGCTAAACAACTAGGCTGCCCTGCTCCGTTTTGGTTAACAGGATATTCCCTTGGTGGTCAACTAGCTTTGTGGGGTGTCAAGGCAGGAGAGGCGATCGCGGATTGGGGAAGCGATTTAGAAATTACATCGGCTGATATCGCAGGCGGCGCAGTGATTTGTCCTAGCGTTGACTCTAATCGATCGCTTACTTATTTAGTCAAAGATGAACTGGGCAGATTTCTCGAAAAGGCGATCGCCCGTGAGCTAAAAAAACTAGGGCGAAAAATGGCAAAAATACATCCTGAAGCGATCGATCGCGATGCGGTAGAACGCGCCAATAGCATTTGGGGATTTGATCATGAATTGACAATTACCAAATTAGGTTTCGATTCTGTCGAAGCATATTACGATGCTAGTTGTCCGTTATATTTCATGCCCCAGCTACAAAAGCCGACTTTAATCCTCTACGCGGCAGACGATCCCATGTTCGATCCCTCAATTATTCCTGATTTGGAAAAAATTGCCCAAGAGAACCCTGCAATTAAGCTTCTACTAACTGAATATGGCGGTCATGTTGGTTATGTCAGCAGTAAAAGATGTCAAAACCAATATGGCGATCGCGATCGCTGGTGGGCATGGAATCGAGTTTTTGAATGGATAGAATCTTTGCACTAAAGATTCAAAGTTTTTGTCGTAAGCTGATGTGCCTTTAAGGCATTTTAAATGCCGATCAGCTTAACAAGGGGCTTAAGCCCCTTGTTTATCCACAAATGATTTAGGATTGCTATAAGTCTGTATAACTATTACTACAGCTAACCTAAAAATCCAAATAAAAAATTAAGATGCCAGCTTTTAAAATTTTTGATAACGATATAGACTTTGAAACCCTGCAAGAATATCTTGGCTGTGAGGCGATCGCGATTGACACTGAAGCGATGGGGTTAATTCCTAGACGCGATCGCCTATGCTTAATCCAAATTTGCAATGATGACGAGACGGTAAGCATAGTTCGCATTGCTCAAGGGATTAAGGAAGCACCTAACCTCAAATATTTATTTGAAGCGCCCGATGTTACTAAAGTTTTTCACTATGCGCGATTTGATGTTGCTATGCTGGAAGCGCATCTGAGTATTGCGACTCATCCACTTTTCTGTACTAAAATTGCTAGCAAACTTGCGAGGACATATACCGATAAGCATGGTTTAAAGGAACTGGTGCGCGAACTCGAAAAAATTGAACTAGACAAAACATCCCAATGTTCAGACTGGGGAAATATGCGCGTTCTCTCAGAAAAGCAGCTACAGTATGCCGCTAATGATGTGCGCTACTTATTGTCGGTCCATCGAAAGCTGATTGATATGCTGATTCGGGAAAATCGCTATGATCTTGCCAAGGCTTGTTTTGCTCACATTCCGACGCTTGTTTACTTAGATTTGCTAGGCTATACGGATGTTTTTGCTCATTAACACTATTACTTAAGCTATGCAAAGTCAAACCATCAAGGGATTTCGGGCCAGTTTTTTAGATGCGATCGCCGATCCTTTTTATGCACCAGAAGCTGATTGTGTTCGATATTTGACCGATGGTTTGCTAGTAGTTGAGCATGGCAAGGTGAAGGACTTAGGCAATTATGAGGAATTACAATCTCGATATGCTGGCATTCCGATTACGCACTTTCCCGATCGCCTGATTGTTTCAGGGTTTATCGATACGCATATTCATTTCCCACAGACGGAGATGATCGCATCCTATGGTGAGCAATTATTGGAATGGCTGAGTACTTACACATTTCCGACCGAACGTAAATTTGCCGATCGCAATTACGCTCTGGAAATTGCGTCACTTTTTCTTGATGAATTATTGCGAAATGGAACAACCACAGCCTTAGTATTTACATCGATATTTCCGCAATCAACAGATGCTTTTTTTGAAGAAGCTCAGCGCCGCAATTTGCGGATGATTGCGGGTAAAGTGATGATGGATCGCCACGCTCCCGAATTTTTGCAAGATACGGCAACATCTTCTTATACAGAAACTAAGCAGTTAATTGAGAAATGGCATAAGCGCGATCGCCTACTTTATGCGGTCACGCCACGTTTTGCAATTACATCAACTCCAGAACAGCTATCAAATGCAGGTAAACTTTTAGCGGAATTTCCCGATGTGTATTTGCATACGCATCTTTCGGAAAATGTGAAAGAGGTGGAATTTGTTGCTGAGCTTTTCCCTGAAAGTGAAGGCTATCTTGATGTTTACGATCGCGCGGGTTTGGTTGGAGAAAGATCGATCTTTGCTCATGGAGTACAACTTAGCGATCGCGAATTTGCCAGATTAGCCGAAGCAAAATCAGCGATCGCCTTTTGCCCAACTTCCAATTTATTTTTGGGTAGTGGGCTATTTAAATTAGAAAAAGCAAAATCTGTGGAAACGCCTGTAAAAGTTGGATTGGGAACCGATGTTGGTGCAGGAACTAGTTTTTCGATTTTGCGTACTGCAAGCGCTGCTTATCAAGTCGCACAGTTGCGATCTCAAAAACTCTCAGCTTTTCAAGCCTTATTTCTGGCGACATTAGGCGGAGCTAGGGCTTTATGTCTGGATGACAAGTTAGGAAATTTTGAGATTGGCAAAGAAGCCGATTTTGTGGTTCTGAATCTGCGCTCAACGCCAATCATGGCGCTACGCAATAAATTAACAGATGAGATAATGCCGCAAACATTAGGCGAAATCTCTGATCAGTTATTTGCCACGATGATTATGGGAGATGATCGGGCGATCGCTGCGACTTACATCATGGGTGAACTAGCGCACGAAGCATAACCCTTTACGCTAACTCATAAAAAATATCGGTCTACTTCACACAACACTGGCACAAGGTTATCAAAGTTGTTATTGCCGACTAAAACGGATCATGTCATCAAGATAGAAATACCATTCGCGCATGGGTGAATTAGACATAAATTGTTTCTGCCGCTTTAATCCGCAGGGATAATTTATTAGCTTGTCGCTGCCTTGTGAGTTTTGGGCTGCAATATTTTTTATCGTAATAATGCTACAAATCCTGCTTGTTCAAAATGTTTGTCATAGGCAAGGGCTTCTAATATGTTTTGTTGCTGCATGATCTGAAAGGATGTGCAATCTGTATGACTCCATGCTTGATCGGGACGATTATCGTATAGCTCAAGTGCGTTTTTAAACAACTCATCAGTTTGGATAATTACTTTTATTTCTGGGTTGGTAAGGGAGTGTTGGATAAATCTAACTGCTTTTTTACGATAGGAATTGCCTTTGCCAGAAAATGCATTTAGAAGTTCGGTAAATACCATTTGGCTAGTGACGATATGGGTTGACGACAAATAAATTGCAATCTGTCTAGCTTTTTGATGGAGGTCGTCTTCGGGGTTGAGTAAGGCGATCCAGTAGCCTGTGTCAGCAAATACTTTTTTCATGCTTCTTCTTTGGGTGTGCCATATAGGTAATGATCGAGATTTTTGGCAAGGTCTTTGGGAATATTAGTATTTGCTTCTGTTTCGGCATTGATTTGATCGATAAAGCTTAGAAAAGACGGAATTTCAGCTTCTTTTGGATCGGGATTTTGACTAGATTCTTGTCTATGTTGTTCGTTGGTTCTAGTTTTAATAAACAGAAAGAAGTCTAAGACTTCTCTTACTAAAAAATCTGGGGCGCGGTCGAGTTCATAAATTAGTTGTTCTTTGTCTGACATTGTTTTGCTCCTATCTGTTATAAGTTAATTTCTATTGTTTCAATTTGTTCATCGCCCCAAGTTGCCGCCATCTCTCAATCAATGTCTATCGCCTTTTTTATGATAATTTTAGTAATTTTTTTTGTTTATTATATTTCATACCGGGTGCGACCTCTTTCTGATACTCATTGAGGACAATCAAAGCGTTGCCTAGTATAGTTTTCATCGAATCTCTCCAGAAATTGTGTACTGCATAGAGAACGACAGAACGCTTAAGCAGTGAGGCTTTATCAGATAGAGGTCGCACCCTTCATACCCAAGTGTAAATAGCACAATTTTTTCTAAATTAGCGATCACATCTGCGTCCAATATTCCCAATTTTTTTATCAATCGAGTTTTGTCAAGTACACGCAATTGATGGCATAGTGCCAAATTTCACCACGTCCTACTTTCATCTCTGTCCTCACTACTCAATAGTTTTGCATATTCAGAGATACCTATTTCAGCTAGCTAGGGGTGCGACCTCCACCTGATAACGCCTTACTGCGTAAGCGTTCTGGCGTTATCAGATGGAGTACATGATTCCTAGAGAGATTCGATGAAAGTTATACTGGGTAATGATTTGATTACCTTCAAGGAGTATCAGATAAAGGTCGCACCCTTTCAGCTAGTTCTCGATCTTCTTTTTCAAATTCTTGGTAGAGGTTCGCAAATTGGCTGATGTCAGATTTTTGTCGGCTTAGCTTTGTCTGAAATTTGATAAATGCAAAAAAGTTTGCAATCTGTTTTAGTTGATCGTCACTAAAAAGATCGATATCTCTCTTGAGTAAGTCTTTGGTTATTTTTAGCATTGATTTTCTCCTTTTTAAAGTTGAATATTCAAGGTTGTAAGCAGGGCTATTTCATTCTAATCAAACCCCTTCTGTGCAAAGCTTATGAGCCTCTTCTTCAGCCCATTTTCCAAGGTTAGAAGTCAAGCGGACAAGGGGAAATCTAGATTTTGGGTTGATTTACTTAATTCTAAGCTTTGTCCCAGAGTCACCAGAGGTCATATATAAAAAAGCTTTCAGGAGAATGAAATAGCCTTGGTTTTAAGCTGTTCATCACCCCAATTTATCGCAATCTCTTCATCGGTTTTTATCGCCTTTTCTACAATAGTTTTAGCAATTTTTAAATAAGATTGAGAATGCGATCGCTCTTTGATAAAGGCGATCGCATTGTTTGACAAATAGTTCGCGAAATTCTAAAAAAAAGAAAGTGACATCCTCCCGACGCTCAACTGAGTACAGTTAGAGCGCGGGCTTCTCGAATAAAGCCCTTTTACAGGAGACTCGTACTTTGAGCTTTACGTCCGAAGATACAGGTCATCGTCTTTTGGACTCACTGCACCAGTTT
>JBDNJN010000222.1:0-13869 GCA_041687725.1 Pseudanabaena sp. | reverse complement strand
TTTTGCTTTTGCTTTAATCAGACCATTTTTCCTGATCTTTGCTCCTTAGTTCAATCTTATTTTCTCTCCCAATATTTATCTCTTGCCTTTTTCTACAATCTTTACCCTCTAACCCTTTCCGAAAATGAAACCACCCTGCTGCGAACAACGGATCAAGGGGGATTATTCTACGAAAAACAACTTACCATTGGCATTACAGACATTAATGAAAATTTAGTTCCAGGAACTTTAGCTTTTAGTTCTCCTCAATTTAGTGTTCGAGAAGATGGAACACCTATTGCTGCGGTAACAATCATACGCACAGTTGGGAAAGACGGGACTGTAAGTGCCACCATTAACTTGAAAGATGGTACAGCTAAATCGACAAGTGACTATAGCAATGCGCCCATCACCGTTAATCTTGCGGATGGAGAAACCAGTAAAACGATCGCCATTCCTATTGTCAAAGATACGATCGCCGAACTAAATGAAACGCTCAACCTAACCCTAATCAATCCCACAGGTGGGGCAACGATTGGAGTGCAAAACAGTGCAACACTTACCATTATTGATAGTAATGCTCCAATTATTTCAAGTTTCCCCGATGGTGTACTCGGCAGCAATAAAGGGCAATCAACTATTGTAATTTCTGGTCAAAACTTTTCGCCTACAGATCGATTGAGCCTAATTGCCACGGATGGAACCGAACGCATTGCCAGCAAGGTATATTGGGTTAGCAGTAACGAAATTTGGGCAACCTTCGATCTGGTTGGGTTAACCCAAGGGAAATATGATGTCAAGCTTCAAGGTAATCAAAACAGCACGGCGGTAAACGATGCATTTACCGTGACCAATGGTGCTGTAGGGAGCATTCAAACAAAGCTGAGCTATCCAAATCTAGGGGTTGCAACTGTCAGCTATAAAAACATCGGCGAGACAGATATTGTCGCACCTTTATTTAGAATATCTGCTACCAACGCTAAAGTAGATACATCGGATCAAACCAGCAGCAGTGCAGCCCTAAGCCAACTGCTAAGTTTAGATTTGGGCGGAGGAAATAAGAGTGCGGCAGGAATTTTAGCGCCTGGTGAAAGCGGTCAACTTTCTTTTGCTTACACTCCTAACGGAAATGGATTAATCTCCTTTGCTGTCGAGCAAGTTCCTGCGAACGAAGTAATCGACTGGGCAACCATTAAAGCCGAATCTCGTACCGATTATAGCTTCATTGATGTGGCTGGATGGGATGCCCTGTGGAGTAATTTAATCGCGAATGTGGGTACAACTGTCGGGCAGTTTCAGGCAGTTATGGCAGAAAATGCCACCTATCTGAGTCAATTGGGAGAACCGACAAGTGATGTATCAAGATTATTTGCCTTTGAGTGGAAACAAGCGGCGAATACTCTCACCAATATGAATTTACTCAGCACGACGGATTTGGTTGATGCTGCACTTGGCATATCCTTGAGCCTTAATCGCACTTTCTCTCAATCTATCGCCGAACGCTACAATTTAGGATCTTTAGGAAGAGGTTGGTCTAGTCAGTGGGATTTACGCGCAACAACGGAGAGTAATGGAAAGGTAGTTGTTCGCAGCGTGGGCGATTTACAGCGCATTTTTGAAAAGCAAACCGATGGAACTTATTTGGGAGAGAATGGCGCAACTTTAATCATCAATAATGGTGAATATCGCTTAAAAGAGACGAATGGCGCAGTTTCACAGTTTGGTAGCGATGGCAAACTCAATTATGTTGAGGACACTAACGGTAATCGGATTACGCTGCAATATACGAATAATCAACTCGCGAAACTGCTGCATACCAATGGGGATAGTTTGACCCTGACATACAATGCCCAAGGGCGGCTCAGTCAGGTTGCAGACTCGACTGGACAAATCAGCAGTTACAGTTATGATGCCTCTGGAGAGAATTTGCTCTCTGTTATCACTTCTGATGGCACTACAAACTATAGCTATGATACTGGGAATATTGCTGCGAAGAAGTATTCGCTGCTATCGGTGACATCAGATCAGGGCTATCAGCGCAGTTTTGAATATGACAATCAAGGTCGTCTGACCAAAGAATTTAGCAATGGACAAACTCAAAGTCTTTCCTACAGTTATGATAGCGTTGGCGGTGTAACTGTTACTGATAGTACGGGTGCTTCTCAAACGGTTTTATTAGATGATAGAAGCAATGGCGGTCAGGTTCGAGGCGTTAATAACCAAAATCTCCTGTTTCGCTATGATGCCAATGGCAATTTGGTTGGTGCAACTCTGCCTAATGGTGGTCAAACTAACTACAATTATGACAGTAATGGGAATTTAACTCAGCAGACGAATTTACTCAGTCAAAACGTCAAATTCACCTACGATCCTACGTTCAATCAACTGACAGGCTTCACCGATCCCAAAGGGAATGGGGTGAGCTATAGCTATGATGCGAAAGGAAATCTGAATAAGATTACCTATGCAGATGGAAGTAGTGAACAGTTTAGCGTGGATGCTGTAGGGAATACGATTGCTTCTATCAACCGTCGCGGTAGCACGATTCTATATACCTATAACAAGGATGGAGAACTGACTAAGAAACAAAACCCCGATGGGTCTAGTGTGAGCTATGGCTATGATACGAAGGGAAATCTTGTCAGTGTCACCGATGCGACGGGGATTATTGCCATGCAGTACGATGCTGCTAATCAACTTACTAAGATTAGTTATCCCACAGGTCGTTCTCTCACCTATACCTATAATGCTGATGGTCAGCGCACTAAACTTGTCTCTCAAGATGGTTATACGGTTAACTATGGCTATGACACTGTGGGTCAGTTAAAGACGCTCACTGATGGAACGGGACAGGGCATCATTAGCTATGACTATGACAGTGCGGGTCGTCTGACTAAGGAAACGAATGGGAATGGAACCTATACTACTTATGAATATGATACGCAGAGTCAGTTAACTCGTTTGAGCAACTACAAGGCGAACAATACGATTAACTCCAGTTTTGACTATGCCTACGATGATTTAGGTCGGCGGACTAGCATGACCACGCTGGAGGGAACTTTTAAGTATGGTTATGACGCAACAGGACAGTTGACTTCTGTAATTACTCCGACTAATCGCACGATTAACTATCAATATGATGCCGCAGGAAATCGGATTGGGGTGACAGATAATGGAACTACGACCGATTACAGTACCAATAACCTGAATGAGTATACCAATGTTGGTAATACGGTCTATGCCTATGATAAAGATGGAAATCTGATCAGCAAAATCGAAGCAGGACAAACCTCTACCTATACCTACGATTTTGAAAATCGTTTGACTAAGGTGGTTACGCCTCAAGGAACTTGGGAATATCAATATGACGGTTTGGGAAACCGTGTTGCAACTGTCATTAATGGTCAAAAGACACAATACCTTCTCGATCCTACGGGTTTAGGAGATATTGTTGGAGAGTATGACAGTAATGGTAATTTGGTAGCTCGTTACAATCAAGGCATTGGTTTAGTGAGTCGGGTTGATGGTAGTAATGTTGCTAATTATTATGATGCAGATGCGATCGGTTCAACGGTAGGGTTAACGGCTAATGATGGTAGTTATGTTAACCGTTACAGCTATTTACCTTTTGGAGAAGATTTAACCAAGGTTGAAGGTGTTGCTAACCCCTTTGAGTATGTCGGTCAATGGGGAGTGATGGATGAGGGTAATGGACTCGATTTCATGCGGGCAAGGTTTTATGATAGTGGGTTGGGGCGGTTTACGGCGGTTGATCCGATTAATTTAGCTGGTGGCGATACAAATTTTTATCGATATGTTTTTAATAATCCGTTAACTTTCTATGATCCAAGTGGAGAAGCAATACCATTACTAGCTTTATTAGGAGTTGGTGCCAGCCTCTACCTTGTAAATGGTGTTGCTAACGCACCAGGACCAAACGACCAGGTTTTTCCTGGTCCTGGTCTAGTAGAGTTTGGAACAGCTCTAATCGCACCCATTGCTGGGTATCATGTTGGTAAAGTCGCAGCTTCTTTTTATGGAGCAGTTGCTGGTTTTATAAGCAATCAGGTTACTAAACAGGTAGTAAAAAAGACTAGCAAGATGCTTTTCGGCGATGAGGCAGATTCCAGTGGTAATAATAACGAGATTCCTACAAACCCCCAAACCCCAAACCCCAAAGGTGGTAATAATAATGAGATTCCTACAAACCTCCAAACCCCAAACTTCAAAGGTGGCACATATAACGATCCCCACCTCAAAACCCTCGACGGATTAGGTTATGACTTCCAAACCGTAGGTGAATTTACTCTCGTTAAATCCACCACCGACGACTTTGAAATCCAAACCCGCCAACAACCTTGGGGAACTAGCACGAGTGCATCTGCTAATTCTGCTATTTCAATCAAAATTGGTGGTCAACGCATCGCCTTTTATGCAAACCAAACCAACGCACTCATCATCAACGGAGCTGCCGTCACTCTTGCTGAAGGTGGACTCTATGCAGTCGGTCAAAACCTAATCATTCGAGAAGGCAGCCAATACAGCGTATTTACTGCCAACGGTGACTTAATTCTAGTCAAGAATCTTGGTACTTGGCTAAACATTAACCTTGGTCTAGCCGATAATCGTCAAGGTAAAGTGGTTGGGCTATTAGGGAACTTTAACGAAAACAGTAATGATGACTTTACCCTGCATAACGGTACGTTAATTGGCGGTACTATCACCAATCAACAACTATACGGCGACTATGCAGCCAGTTGGCGGATTACTCAAGCAAATTCTCTATTTGACTACGCAACTGGACAAACAACCGCCACCTTTACCGATCTGACCTTCCCTAAAAATGTCATCACCACAGCCTCTTTAACTCCCGAACAACGCGCCGCCGCCGAACAAATAGCCCGAAATGCAGGGATTACAGACCCTACTGTATTGGAAAATGTCATCCTCGATATCTTTCTCAGCAATGGCGACACTGAATTCATCCAAGGAGCTCTCAATGGCGCAACCGACCAACAACGAATAGAAACCATCAGCGCTCCCAATACTTTAATCAACCCCGACGGATTCGGAACTCAACATTACTTAACCGCAGGTACGGTCATTCCCTACATCATCCGCTTCAGCAACAACGCCGACACGGGAACCACCCCAGTCGCCCAAGTTGCAATCAGCCAAACCCTCGACCCAGACATCGATCTCAACACCTTCACCCTACAGAACTTCAGTTTTGGAGATATAACCACTAATATTCCCCTCGGCGCACAAAACTATAACCAACGCTTCGATCTCCGCAATACCAAAGGAATCTTTGTCGATGTCAACGCAGGACTGGATAAATCCACTGGAGTCGTCACTTGGACATTTAGTGCGATCGACCCTGCCACAGGTAATCCTGTTAATAACACCACTCAAGGCTTCTTACCTCCCAACGATGCTGCTGGTGCGGGAAAAGGATTTGTCGGCTATAGCATTCAAGCAAAAGCTAATGGAACCATTGGAACGCGGATCGATGCCCAAGCCACGATTACCTTCGATAACCAACCGCCGATTCAAACCTCGGCAATCTTTAACACGCTTGACAGAGACTCACCCACTAGTCAGGTCAGCCCTCTCCCTGCCAGTAGCGCTAACCCCAACTTCACCGTTTCTTGGGGTGGCAACGACACTGAAAGTGGCATTACTGCTTACGACATCTACTTTTCCACCAACGGCGGCAATTACTCACTTTTGCAAAAAGACACGACCAAAACCTCCGAGCTATTCACAGGCGAGGTTGGTAAAACCTATGCTTTTTACAGCATCGCCAAAGATGGTGTTGGCTATGTCGAAGCTGCACCAGTTCAAGCCGATACAACCATAAGCATTAGTTCTGGTTTGTCCAACCTTGTCCCAACCAATGTCATCCTCAGTGCCAACAGCATTAGCGAGAACCTGCCCGCCAATTCCCAAATTGGCAAATTCACCAGTATCGACCCCGATCTAAACAACACCTTCACATACAGCCTCATCAATGGAACGGGCGCTACCGATAACAGTTTCTTTGCGATCGATGCTGATGGACTCAAGACCAATGCCATCTTTGACTACGAAGCTAAAAATAGCTACAGCATCCGAGTTCGCACCACCGACCAAGGCGGTCTATCCTTTGATAAGGCATTGACCGTCAACGTTACCCCAATCCTAACTGGCTCACCAGCAACTCCAACATCTGCCGACCTTACCTTGACACAGACTGTAGACAGTCCCAATCCAAAAATTAGTGATGAGGTTAATTTCACAGTTACGCTTACAAATAAAGGTGTAGGCATTGCTAGTAGCATCAAGGTTAAGAATATCCTCTCCTCTGAACTAGACTTTATTTCTGCTGTCGCTGAGCAGGGATCTTATGATAGCCAAACTGGTGTGTGGGATGTTGGCAATATGAGAGACAATCTCATCCGCACGCTAAAGCTAAAAGCCAAAGTTAATAAGGTGAAAGCCATTACCAACACCGCAGAAGTAATCGCAGTTAATGAGCTTGATCCTAATTCAACTCCTAACAACAACAATCCCAATGAAGACGATCAAGCCTCTGTCACTTTAAATGCTACCTTGGCAATACCAACACTTGCTAAAGTTTCTGATGATATCTTCAATATTTCTGGCGGTTCCACTGGCAAACCCAAACTACAGATTACCCTCTCAGATTCCAATCCCATCGGTGTAAACGATCTCGCTGTATTTACCGTTGATGACGCTCAAGGCAGAATCAATGGCATTGCCCCCACCGAATCTGGATATTCTCAAGCTGCACTGAACAGAGCGAAAGTTGTTTTCTCAGCGATCGCCAATGCTCCCCAAGGCTTTGACCCAAAAACTTTATCTAGATTACTAGAATTCAACTCTGGCGATAACCTTAGATTCCTACTGGTAAAAAATGACACATTGGATAATGTTCGCAAACAGAATCCAACCAGTTCTAATGTTTTGTTCTCTAATGTCTCCAATCAAAAAATCACAGACTCTGGTACGGGTAGTTTCTCACTAGCATGGGAAGACGGCACTGGCAACAGCACCGACTTCAAAGATTTAGTGGTAACAATTAAATCAACAGAAGACTCATTACCATTAGGCTCAAATCTCCAAGATCAACAACAAGGAGAAGTCCTTGATTTGAGTAGTGTCGATTCAACCAAAACCGTCCAAGCCAGCTTTACTGTCAATAGAGAAGCAGCCTTTAACAACTTTGTGGGCTTTTATAAAATCAGCGACTCACAAGGCACAATCACAGATTCATTAACAGGAGCATCCATCAAACCAAGCGATTCAGGCTATGCAGAAGCCGCCATTAGAAATCGCGTTGCAGGTATCGACTTACAAGCCGCAAATCAAGCTACTGCGACACTAAGCGGTGTATTTCAAGGAGGCTCTATTTTCGCCCCATTCATCGTTGTTAATGGTTCTCCCAATCAACTGCTAGATACCGATAAATCTAACGACCCAGCCGTTTATTTCGCTTACCTTGGTGCTAATTCCGATGGAGTCGATCACATTCGCTTATTGGCAAATAATGTATTTGGATTTGAAGATTTGTCAAAGGGAGGCGACTTCGACTACAACGACATAATTATCAAAGCCAATCTCACTGTTGTTTAGCCCGTGTAAAAAACAGTCACTGATTTTAGTAAATTTAGGCTTAGTACAGGACAAAAAATTAAGAGATGAGGCGATCGCATTACCGACTTCAATCCGACAGAAGGCGATCGCATTGCCCTCAAATCCATGCCAACGGCTCTATTTAATGCTGGCATATTCTCAAATTCCACCTTGAGTGCCGACGCGATCGCTGCCTACGCCGATGCAAATCCTAATGTTGCGGGTAATCAAATGCTAGGCGTAAACCAAGCCATAATCTTCGGTTGGAATAATGGCACGTACCTATCAGTAAACGATAACCTTGCGCCATTTAATGCCAATAGCGACCTGCTGGTTAATGTTACTTTTTCAACAATTGCACTAATTATTTTCTATTCTCTCTTAATCTATTGTTCTCAGCTTTTGACTTGAATTACACTAGAATCCTGCTTGCATTCATTATAATTTCACTAAATCCTACCTTGACAGGGGTAGGATAGATCCCAATGGTGGTGGGATGTTTAGCTTTTTAAAAAAGGTATAGATTAATCTGAATACTAAAGAATAGCAAAAAATCTATAGTATCAATAATATAACCGATCGCAAAAAACAGTATTTAGCTAAATTGCGACATATATTCAAGCCCCAACATGACGATATACTTAGAGGCATCAAGGTATATTTACTTAAAAACCGTAACCAATAAAGTCAATTGCTGAAGCAATAGCCCAAGCTGTGACTTAAAATAACCAAAGCAACCTTTCACAGAGAAATTACAGAGTAAAGAGGCGATCGCAAATCATGGTGATGATTGAAACCAAAGCCGAACGCATGGTCATAAATATGGGGCCTCACCACCCCTCCATGCACGGCGTTCTCAGACTTATCGTCACACTAGACGGCGAAAACGTAGTTGATTGCGAGCCAGTCCTAGGCTACTTGCATCGCTCCATGGAAAAAATCGCCGAAAATCGCACGATTATCCAATATTTGCCCTACGTGACCCGATGGGATTACCTCGCGACCATGTTCACCGAGGCAATCACCGTCAATGCACCCGAAAAATTAGCCAACGTGCCAGTACCGAGACGCGCCAGCTATATTCGCATGATCATGCTAGAACTTAGCCGCATCGCATCTCACTTACTGTGGCTCGGCACATTTGTTGCAGACATTGGCGCACAAACCCCATTTTTCTACGTCTTTCGCGAACGGGAAATGATCTATGACCTGTTCGAGGCAGCAACAGGGATGCGGATGATGCACAACTATTTTCGGATCGGGGGCGTTGCTGCCGACCTACCCTACGGCTGGATCGAGAAATGCGAAGACTTTTGCAATTACTTCACCCCTGTCATTGACGAATACGAAAAATTAATTACCAATAACCCCATCTTTCGCAAACGGGTAGAAGGCTTAGGCACGATAACTCGCGATGAAGCGATCAATTGGGGCTTATCGGGACCAATGTTGCGCGGCTCAGGCGTAAAACTCGATCTGCGTAAAGTCGATCATTATGAGCTTTACGATGAACTCGACTGGGATGTGCAATGGGACAATGGCGGCGACTGCTTAGCTCGTTATCTTGTGCGTGTGCGAGAAATGCGCGAGTCCGCAAAAATGATTTTGCAATGCCTCAAGCAAATTCCTGGTGGCTCTTTTGAAAACCTCGAAGCGCAAAGAGTTCTCGCAGGGCCCAAGAGCGAATGGACTTCAATGGACTATCAGTTCATTAGCAAAAAACCGTCACCCACTTTTAAGGTCGCATCGGGAGAACATTATGTTCGCATCGAAGCCCCAAAAGGTGAACTGGGCGTATATATCATTGGTGAAGATAGCGTCTTCCCTTGGCGTTTCAAGATTCGTCCACCTGGATTTATCAATTTACAAATTTTGCCCGAACTTGTGCGCGGCATGAAGCTCGCCGATATCATGGCAATCTTAGGAAGTGTGGACATTATTATGGGTGAGGTCGATCGCTAATGTACGGTGGAATAGATTTACAGAGATCGCTAATTGAAGTCCTGTCAGGACTGGGATTACCTACGGACGTTGCCAAGGTAATCTGGATGTTGTTGCCGATGCTAGTAATGGTTTTAGGCGTAACCGTGGGCGCACTCGCCTGTACTTGGCTAGAGCGCAAAATATCGGCAGCCGCCCAACAACGGATTGGACCTGAATATGCGGGACCATTTGGACTATTGATCCCGATCGCCGACGTAGCCAAACTCGTCATCAAGCAAGGTACAATCCCCGCCAAAGCCGATCCTTTGCTGTATACGATCGGACCTGCGCTCGTATTTGTCTCGATATTTTTGTGCTATCTGGTCATTCCCTTTGGTCAGAACATGATCATCTCTGACTTAGGTACTGGCGTATTTTTTGTAATTGCCATTTCCAGCATTGCCCCAATCGGCTTGCTGATGGCTGGTTATTCATCTAATAACAAATACGCGCTCATTGGTGGTTTACGCGCCGCCGCCCAGTCGATCAGCTACGAAATACCCCTTGCTTTGGCGATACTTGCCGTAGCCTTGATGAGCAATGGACTCAGTACTGTTGATATTGTCAATCAGCAAGCAGAATACGGAATTCTCTCTTGGAATATTTGGCGGCAACCGATCGGGTTTGTAATCTTCATTATTTCCGCTCTTGCTGAATGTGAGCGACTACCCTTTGACTTGCCAGAGGCAGAAGAAGAAATTGTTGCAGGCTATCAAACCGAATATTCGGGAATTAGATTTGCCTTTTTCTATGGTGGTTCTTACGCCAACTTGCTGCTAGCAGGTTTACTCGCTTCGATTCTTTATCTCGGCGGATGGGAATTGCCTTTCCCGATTGACCGAGTTAGCGATGCTTTAGGCATTGAAGCGAATACTGCTTGGTGGCAAATTCTCGCCGCATTTATCGGTCTGACTGCAACCCTAGTCAAAACCTACGCCTTTATCTTCTTTGCGATTCTGTTGCGTTGGACAGTCCCCCGTGTGCGGATCGACCAATTGCTAGATCTTGGCTGGAAGTTTTTATTACCGATTGGACTTGCTAATCTACTGATTACCGCAGCTTTGAAATTGGCTTTTCCTTCTGCATTTGGCGGATAGAGACCCTCACCCCTAGCCCCTCTCCCTAGGGGAGAGGGGGACAAGATTCCTTAAAAAAAGTGATAACACTATGCTGAAATTTCTTAATAAAGTTGGTGAATACACCAAAGATGCAGTTCAAGCTGCTAAGTACATCGGGCAAGGGATGGCGGTCACTTTTGACCATATGCGTCGTCGTCCGATTACGGTGCAATATCCTTACGAGAAGCTAATTCCTTCTGAGCGTTTTCGTGGAAGGATTCATTTTGAGTTTGATAAGTGTATTTCCTGTGAAGTTTGTGTGCGTGTATGTCCGATTAACTTGCCTGTAGTTGATTGGACATTTAACAGTGAAATCAAGAAAAAGGAACTGAAAAGTTACAGCATTGACTTCGGCGTATGTATTTTTTGTGGTAACTGCGTAGAATACTGCCCCACTAATGCCCTATCAATGACCGAAGAATATGACTTGTCAACCTTTGATCGCCACGAATTGAACTTTGATAGCATTGCGCTCGGACGGATGCCTACCAAAGTCACTGAAGATCCGATGGTTACGCCGATCCGTGAGCTTGCCTATTTGCCTAAAGGTGTAACCGAAGGACATGAAGTCCCTCACACAGCTAAGCGTGCGGGTTTGCGTCCTGAAGAAATTGCTGAAGCTGTTTCTGAGAATAAATAATGTTCAGCTTGAAAACTATATAAAGGAAATTTTAATGAACAATATTGGTCTAGGTGATGGTTCGCAAACTGTATCCCTAATTGTCCTGACCGCAATGCTCATCGCTTCGGCGATGGGAGTTGTGCTTTTAGAAAACATCGTTTACGCGGCATTTTTACTCGGTGCGACTTTTATTAGTGTGGCAGGGCTTTACTTATTGCTCAATGCTGATTTTGTGGCGGCGGCGCAGGTTTTGATCTATGTCGGTGCGGTGAATATCTTGATCTTGTTTGCGATCATGCTGGTGAATAAGCGTGAAGACTATCAAGAGGTCAAGTATGGTACTTTACGCGCTGTAGTGACAGGCTTTGTTTGTCTGGGACTATTTGCATTGTTAGGC
Source organism: Pseudanabaena sp. (assembly GCA_041687725.1). GTDB lineage: Bacteria > Cyanobacteriota > Cyanobacteriia > Pseudanabaenales > Pseudanabaenaceae > Pseudanabaena. The sequence continues at coordinate 2,132 of JBDNJN010000222.1, read as the reverse complement.
GTTACCGTGACTTCGACAAATTGGGCGGTTACTCCCGCGATCGCCAAACTGCCATCAACAATGGTGGTGATTGGGATGCATTTCTTTAGCGATTATTTGCTACCTTTTGAATTGGCATCGATTTTATTGTTGGTTGCTCTAATTGGGGCGATCGTGCTGGCTCGTCGTGAGCTTGCGCCTGAAGCGGTACAAGTTGGTCAAGCTCCTGCGGAAGATTCACTTGAGTTATTAGAAAAACCCAAAGAGCAACTTGTTGCTTCTAAATAAATTTTGAATACCGCCGTTAGCGGCAGTATTCAAAATTATTAGGTAATTAAAATTAATAGTAAATAGATATGTCTTTAGAACCTTTTTTGATTATTGCTGCTGCATTGTTCTGTATCGGCATCTATGGATTAATCACCAGTCGTAATGCTGTACGGGTATTGATGTCGGTAGAATTAATGCTAAATGCCGTTAATTTGAATCTAATGGCATTCTCTAACTTTTTAGATTCAGCCAGTATTCGCGGTCAAGTCTTTACAATTTTTGTCATTTCGATCGCTGCTGCCGAGGCTGCGGTTGGGTTGGCGATCGTGCTATCGATTTATCGAAGTCGCGATACAGTCGATATGGAGCAGTTTAATTTACTACGCTGGTAAGTCAAATTTGCAGACCAGCGCTCTCCTTATGTATTACAGCAACCAAACCCAAATTTTTGTAAAAGCCCCGCTTCGCGGGGCTTTTACAAAAATTTGGGTTTGGTTTTATCGAAATATACTATGCAATTCTATTAATTAAATTAGTAAATCAAATATTATGACTACACATTTTATTACTGCGGAAGTTGAGATTAATGAGAATCAAGAAGCGATCGCTAAAACTGTTGAGCAAGAACTAGCCAAGCATGGCGAACCATTGCGTTGGGCGATCGCTTCTGTAGATAGCAAAGTTGATGCAGTGACAAATGTGAAAACTCAGACTGCTCATGTTGAGGCAGTTGTCACCCGCAATTAAGAATTTGATGCAGCACTTTGTGCTGCATTTTCCAAAAAAGATGTGGCACACGCGCAGCGTGCGCCACATCTTTTTAAGTCAGTCTTTGCATAGCAAGATTAATCGCGCGATCGATAGAAGCTTCACGATCTTTAAAATGGATTCTATCGAATATTTCATTCTGATCATCATCAGATAAAATGAAGTTATTTGACACCACGATATTATCTGTATTTGGATCTGATGATGCTGATGTAACTTCTAAGTCTTCAGGTAGCTCTATTCTTTTAGCGATAAATTCTTCTCGATCGCGAGCTTCTTCAATAGTCTGTTTATTTACAAGCAATGATCTGGAAAATGTTGGCGATCGCAGACTTAATTCCCAAGACTGCAAACATTGGCTTAAAGCTTGAGATAACTCGAATAAAAAATGCTCTTCTTGGGGTTGCCATTCCCTTGCGCGATCGCATTGTTGCACAAATGCTAATCCCCAAATTTTGCTACACTCTGTTAACGAATCGAACAAAATTGGCGCTGACATCATCGCTTGAACCTGCGTCTTTTTCCAAGTTATTTGGGCAATGTCTGAAGAAATGATTGCGCGATCGCAAGGATGATTTTTTAAATCATCTATTCCAAAATAAGAAATTGGATATGTTTGATTTCTAATGCTCTGGACTTTAGAAGAAACTGCTTCTACTAGGATATTTCCTTCAGATTCATTTGTTAATTGATAGAGTGCTACACGGTTAACGGCTAAGCTCTCTCCCAAACCAGTTAGAAAAATTTTCAATAATTCTTCAGGGCTATTGCTAGCAAACATAGCTGCGGCAATTGGCTCACATTCTAGCTTTTCACGAGAATCAAAAAATGATGGAACCCCATTCATAGGTCACTGGAATAATAGAACTCAGATAATTTTTTAAAAGTGCCGCGAAGCGGCACTTTTAAAAAATTATCTGGATTGCTGTGTAGAAAATCTTAAATTCAGTTTTGCAACGGGAATTGCTGGGATAATGTGACATCCTCCCGACGCTCAACTGAGTACAGTTAGAGCGCGGGCTTCCCGAAGAAAGCTCTTTTACAGGAGACTCGTACTTTGAGCTTTACGTCCGAAGATACAGGTCATCGTCTTTTGGACTCACTGCACCAGTTTC
>JBDNJN010000221.1:0-3850 GCA_041687725.1 Pseudanabaena sp. | reverse complement strand
ATACCCTGCATAAGTTTTTGTAGTTAAAGTTAAGATAATTGTCCATTTTCGGGGCATCGAACCCCTCAATGGACTCGCTTTCATCCCGTCGCTCACCCTTGTAAACGGGTAGAGCGCGGGGCTTCCCGCTTGTTAAGCTAACCTTTTTCTCATGAATGGGAAAAAGGCTAGGGGTGAGGGTAAAATTTTATTCTGCGGGAGCTTCAGAAGCAATTTCTTCACCAACGACAAAGCGCACAAAGCGACGAATTTTGACATTTTCGCTGAGCTTAGTACCAGTCAGCTTTACCAATTCGTCAACGGTGATGCTTTGATCTTTGATAAAAGGTTGATCGAGCAAGCACAATTCTTTTAAGCGCTTTTCGATACGACCTTGGACAATCTTGTCGCGAATAGCGGCTGGCTTGCTACCGAGATCCTCTTTACCCGCTTCGACTTGCTTTTCGCTTTCCACAAAAGCGGCAGGAATATCGGCAACGCTGACATATTCAACGTTAGGGCAAGCAGCAATTTGCTTGGCTACGCTGTCAGCTAGTTCTTTGAGTTCTTCGCGACGTGCCACAAAGTCAGTTTCGCAGTTAACTTCGACTAGCACACCAATGCGGCTGCCAAAGTGGATATAGCTATGGACGATCCCTTCGGTAGCAGGGCGGCTTGCCTTTTTGACAGCAGAGGCTAGCCCTTTTTGTCTTAAGTATTCGGTTGCTTTAGTAAAATCGCCACTGGAGTCAACGAGTGCTGCCTTACAGTCTTTAATACCTGCGCCAGTTCTCGCACGTAGCTCTTGAATTTGTTTGGTTGTAATGTCTGCCATATTAATAAACTTGTTGGGGATGTTTAGGGCAACATTTCGAGGAGCGAAGAGTTTTTGCTCGTTGCCGAAAATATCTCTCGAAAATATCTCTAAAGTGTTTGCAATATCCTAATCTATCATAATTTTGAGTATTCAAAGTTTTCCAGAAATTTTGAATTTTTGGGCGATCACCGAATTTATAGCTGTCGCCACTTGATATATAAGACAAACCAAAACCTACAAAGCGGATGCGGCGCGAAGCGCCGCATCCGCTTTGTGGGTTTAACATACTTGGCGATCGCCGAATTTACTGAGCTTTAGGCGATCGCTAAAGAGAGCTTTAGTTTAAAATGCAGACAGACTTAAAATCCTTTCAACAGTTTTGTTTCGCATGATCGAGCCGACCCAGTCAGTATTTGAGCAGCCCTTTACCAAATTTCGCAAGGCGATCGCCGACAAGGAATTTTTGATCACGGCTGAGGTGTCGCCACCAAAAGGCGCTAACCCTAGCCATATGCTCGAACAAACGCGATCGCTTAAAGGGCGAGTTCATGCAGTTAACATCACCGATTCCAGTCGAGCGGTGATGAGCATGAGTCCCGTGGCTGCCTCAGTCTTAATTCAGCAGCAAATTGGGATCGAAACTATTTGTCAAATCGCCTGTCGCGATCGCAATCGGATTGCGCTGCAAGGTGACTTATTTGGCGCAGCCGCCTTGGGAATCACAAATATTCTGGCACTTACGGGCGATCCTGTTAAAGTTGGCGACTCTCCCGATGCGCGATCGGTTTTTGATTATGAATCGGTACGTTTATTGCAATTAATTCAAAAGCTTAATCAAGGGCTGGATGCCAATGGCAAACTATTACCGCATCAAGGTACAGATTTCTTGGCAGGAGCAGCCGTCGATCCGCAATCGCCAAGCTGGTCTGGTTTACAAAAACGGTTTGAGCGCAAGATTAATGCGGGAGCGCAATTTTTTCAGAGCCAATTAATTACCGATTTTGATCGCCTCGATAAATTTGTCAACCAAATCGCCAATCAATCGGACAAGCCAATTTTGGCGGGAATATTTTTGATTAAATCCGCCAAAAATGCACTATTTCTAAATAAATTTGTACCTCAAGTCCAAATCCCTGAACATATCATTGATCGCTTAGCCAAAGCTAAATCACCATTACAAGAAGGGATCGCGATCGCGGCGGAGCAAATCCAAACAGCGCGACAAATTTGCCAAGGCGTACATATTATGGCGATCAAAGCTGAACATCTAATTCCCGAAATTCTTGATCGCGCAGGTGTCGCGATTGTGTAGAGCATATTTGGCACTTCGTAGCAAATATGCAAGGATCTAACTTTTGAAGAGTTTGCTTGGCAAATCTCCCAAAATCTCAGCACTTTCGGTTAATCTAAGGAATCCCTTAAATCACATCTATGGCACGACGTAGTAGATATTCTGCAACCCTGAACAATCCACCGACTGAACCAAGAGATAACGGCACGACCAATAAATTGGCGATCGCAGGTGCAATTTTCGCAGTTGGTATTGGCGTGGGCATTGCCCTCTCCACCCTTAATCCCACGCCGCGTACAGTTGATGCGATTCGTTTAGATAACCTCGCCCCTAGCCGCGATTTTTGTAATAACTATGGTGCATCGGCAATGGTCATGAGTAGCCGTGTCTATGTGACACTCAACCCTTTTAATGTATTCATCAGTCAAGCCGAACCTGAGCCTGGTTGCGTCGTGTTGCCAAATAACTGGAATGTGTTGTTACAAAAAAATGTAATTAAAGAAGCGGATATTCGTCAATGTAAAGATAGGATGAATACCTTTGGCTTTACGGGCGATCTCGACAAAGCTCCCATCGTTGATTGCATTTACGAAAGTAGAAATGCCACTGAAAAGTTTACCAATGGTTTACCAGCAAAACCTAGTCCCAACCCTCAACCATAAAAAAAGCGGCTCGAAGAGCCGCTTTTTTTATGGTTGTTTTTCTAACATTCGTCAAATGCTTCTAGGTCTAGCAGATGCCGATATGGTTCGGCTAGCTCTGAACCCTTAAAAGCTAGCGATCGCAAGATGTGCCAATCATTTAAGCTCTCAAAAGCACTAGCATAATCATCACGCTCTAAGCGTTCAGCGATCGCGGCAACCTGTGTTGCATTGAACTCACTCGGATCGACTTCTGGCGCTTCGCCTATTACATCTTGTGAAGGTTTATTAACCATATGACACTCTATAACAGGCTTGTGAACGGAGAGAGAGGGATTTGAACCCTCGGTACGGAGTTACCTGCCGTACAACAGATTAGCAATCTGCCGCTTTCGTCCACTCAGCCATCTCTCCAAATTTGTTACGGATCACATCTTATCAGATATGGCGCACAATGCAACCCAATTGTTAAATTAAAGTTAGTTTACAGCGCTGTGCGCTGTCATAAAGCCAGAGAAATGTTTGAACAAATGCCGTTCTTAACCCCGTCCTCGCGAAGCAGGGCGGGGTTAAGAACGGTCGGGGTTTTCGCTTTTAGGACTATCTTGGCTTTGGATGTACTGTTTTAGGGTTTCAAGAAGCACATCGAAGATAGCACATCCCCAAAACAGGTTTACTCGATATAATAATTGGCATGGCAACACGACGCACCACTTTTCGCCTCTATCCAACTCGCGCACAAGAGAAAACTCTTTATGCGTGGCGAAGATTGCATGGCTATCTCTACAATTCTGCACTTGCGGATCGTAGAGATAAGCTGATGTGCATTTAAGTTGCATTATGATGGTTGTTACCCTTATTTTTAATCTTACGATTCCACTTAATTATTAACTCACCTTCATTTAACAATTTATTTAAAAGCTCCTTGAGCTCATCTGTAGATTTAAACAAACGATGAGCAATATATTCCTTACAGGAATGCCATACCAACTCTATAATGTTTAAATCAGGACTATATGCTGGTAGAAATTCTAGAATTATATTTGGTAACTCATTTTTGATATTCTCTGTAATGTCTTTACGTTTGTGATAACTAGCGTTATCCAAGATTATAACTATTTT
>JBDNJN010000220.1:0-20580 GCA_041687725.1 Pseudanabaena sp. | reverse complement strand
TTTTGCTTTTGCTTTAATCAGACCATTTTTCCTGATCTTTGCTCCTTAGTTCAATCTTATTTTCTCTCCCAATATTTATCTCTTGCCTTTTTCTACAATCTTTACCCTCTAACCCTTTCCGAAAATGAAACCACCCTGCTGTTAGAATCGCAGGCAGGGGTCGGCGGTTTTTGGGATGATACTGGAAATCAATCCGAAACGTATCATTGTCTTTGTCATAGGTGCAAACCCAAAACCTTTCTACGCCTAGTCGCTGACATAGTTGTGTAGCGGCTTGATCGAGGGCGCTTTGCCAATCGTTATCGGAATATATGGCTCTAGCAATCCCTGCGGTAAGAATTTGATCGGAAGCGATGCGATCGAGGGTCACTTCCATTTCTTCTAAAGGTGCGGTAATGGCTGCTAGCTGAGCCGCGCCGCGTACAAAATTTCGCTCGTCATCTGTCCAAAGACGCGGCTCATCGCCTTCCACTGACAAAAATCCTAAAAGTTCTGATTGGAAAAATATGGGGGCGACAATTATGGAAACCGCACCAAATTGTTCCATGACGCGATTGCTAACTTCGCCTTTGGTCATCGACTTGGCATCAACCACCACCACCACCTGATCTTTCGATAGAGCCTGATATAAACCAGGAGCATTTTGTACCGTTACCCCAGCCGTATTATCAACCGCTTGTTGTTTACCTTTAGGGCCCGCTTGCCGATTAGCAATTCGTCGCCAAAAATATTGATGTGCGCGTTCAAACCAATAAATATTGGTGTGATCGGGCATCACAAAGCTATGGGTTGCCTGCACGATCTCTTCAAGGCGATCGTTGAGTGTGGGAATATTACGGATTTTGGCGAGAATTTCCAGTAAGGGTTCGTCAGGTCGCTTGGCATTGTGATGATGCCACTGATCGTCAAGGCGACTAAGGGTTGAGCCAAGCGTGCCAAGAACAATAGATAGTCTCGCTCTTTCTTCGTTGCGCGTATTAACATTCCACTGGCTTGAGCCTAATATGACTACGCCAAAACTGCGATCGCGATGGTAGATCGGCCAAATCAATGTGCCTTGAATATCAAATTTTTGCGCTAATTTTTGCCATTCACCACTCCGCCTTTCTTGACGCAGATCGGCGATCGGCACAGGCTTGCGTTGCAATATCACCTGATCGAGTAAATCCCCCGCATTGAGCGCAAATCTTTCTTTTAAAAATTTAATCTCGCCAGCAGGTGTAGTCCCCCCTTTACCTGTAAGTCGATGGTTTTCTGCATCATAAAGCCCAATCCAGATTAATTTGTAATCAAAATTGTCTCGAAGATAATCGAGTGTTGCGGTCAATAAGTTGTCGATACTATCTTCATCACGCAAGAACTGCATGATTCGCCCAAGGTTAACAAATTGGCGCTCCCATGGGTTAGTTCCTGCTTGACTCATATTTGCGTCCTGACGTTTTTTGTCTTAGGTATGATTAGCGGTATACCGTTGAAAATTATTTCTTAAAATAATGTTAAAAATACTATCTCACCATAAGCGTACAATCTTTGGTCTAGAAAGTCAGTAATACATCATACTTTTGTCAATTTTTATCCCATTATCATCCAGAGATACTCCCTTCCCAGTATAAAAATAGACATTAAAGCCCAAGAATTAGCGGCGCTCCGCGCCGCAACGTCTAATCTCTCACAGTAGTTATGGCGCAAAGCGTCATACCTATTTTTCTATGAGCCACTCTAGCGATCGCTCCCCAATTTGTAGGGGAATGCTCACAGCTTTGCCAAGACGAGGACGTTCTTTGGTAATTTCAATAAATTTTTGAACTTGCTCGACTACGCCCCAATCGCTTAGATAAGAAGCGATCGCGTCAAGATGTTGAATAAATTCGGTTTCACCCATCGAAAATGATTGTTGCTCTTGATAGCGCCACATTACTTGCAAGAAAATTTTGCCTTGAGTTTTGCGTAATTGCACATCATAGGAAAAGTCCCATTTATTGGCGATCGCCTGACGAAGTTCTGCGCCTGTCATAGTTTTTAATTTTGGGAATTAACACATCTTAACTGTATGTATGGCGATATCCATGAAAATTCAGATATCTACAATCTATTAAGAACAATGGGCTTAAGCCCATTGCCCGTCGCCCGTCGCCCGTCGCAATATATTAGGCGATCGCCTTGCCTAAATGCCCTTGGGCATCCTGTAACAATTGCGCGGCGGCGGCGACATCTATACTTTTCCAATGCATTAACAATGCTAATTTAACCCGCTTGCCCGATCGCTCTAATAATATGGCAGCATCCTCACGACTGATTGATGTGAGATCGCGAATAATCCGAATCGCCCGATCTTCAAGTTTGCTATTAGTCACCGAGACATCGATCATCCGATTGCCGTAGACCTTGCCTAGTTGCACCATTACGCCTGTCGAAACCGTATTTAAAACTAATTTTGTCGCTGTCCCTGCCTTGAGCCTAGTCGATCCCGCCAAGATTTCTGCGCCAACTAACGGACGGATCTCGATGTCGTATTGAATTGGAAATTGGTCGGGTGGTACGCAACAAAAAAAGATTGTTTGTGCGCCCCGTTGTTTGGCTTCCTTAAGCGCTCCATGCACATAGGGCGTAGTCCCACCTGCGGTAATCCCAAACACAACATCGCGATCGCCGATATTTCTTTCAGCGATCGCCTCTGCGCCATCGTCTTCCCGATCTTCGAGAGCTTCAGAACTGCGTACCATCGCATTCATTCCACCTGCCAATATGCCCTGTATCAATTCAGGATCGCTGCAAAAAGTGGGCGGACATTCAGCCGCATCGAGTACGCCTAGCCGTCCGCTTGTGCCAGCGCCAACATAAAACAATCGCCCACCATTGGCGATCGCCTTGGCAATAGCCGTAATCGCGGCGGCGATCGCTTCTTTTTCTTGCCCAACCGCCGCAACCGCCTTAGCATCCTCTCGGTTAAACAGTTCGACAATTTCTAAGGCACTGAGCTGATCTAAATTTTGGCTATGGGGATTTGCTTGCTCGGTCAACAAATAACCGCGATCGCTATTGTTTGCTGCACTTTTTATGACATTATTCACTGTCCAAACTCAACCCTTGCTTTTTCGACAATTTCTGCCGTAATCGTATCACTACCTGAAGCTTGTGCTAGCTGTTCGATTCTCTGACGCGCTTGCGATCGCACAAAGTAGGGAATATTTTTATACTTAATTTTTGCTTCTGCTGTCCAAGTTAAGCCTTCAGAATAATCAGGATTTTCCATGATGTTATCTAATAAGTTCGCGATCGCTAGTATGCCATTCCCTTAGTTTTGATTAACACTTGCTTCGTGTAGATTTACAATTTCATGGCGATCGCGTCAGCTAATCTCTCAGATCCACCTTTTGCGCCAACTCGTTCTAGCCCATTTTGTTTGCAACGTTCCAAATAATCGAGATCGCCTAAAGTCCGTTTTATAAACACAGCCGCTTCTTGCAAAATTTTCGGTGTAGCAGGTTCTTTGCCAATGGTTTGCACTGATAAGCCAAGTAATCTTTCCTGAGCTTCCGCAAATCGATAGGAAAATTGGGGGCCATTACCCATAATTTGAATAACAGGTTTACCAAGTCCGACCGCTTGCTCGACCGCAGTTCCTGCCATGCCGATCGCCAAATTACATTGCTGCAAAATGTCGGCAAAGGCATCACTAAAACAAAGAACGCTAATGTCTAAATCTGGTTGGTACAACTTGTCATCGGCATATTGCCAACCTGATTTAGCCGCAAGTTCAGGTAATTGAGACATCACACTAGGCACGAGAGCGGCGCGAAACTGGATCGGATGGGGCGCAAATTCTTGGGCGATCGCTACACATAGGCGTAATTGCAATAGTAAATTTTCCGCAGCTTCGGGCAAACGGCTGCCTGTAAGTAAGGCGATCGCAGGTACATCAGGAATTAAACTCAAATCTCTACCCGTAGGCTCTAGCACATCCATAATCGGATAGCCGACAAAACTAGTATTTTGATAACCTCTTTGTCTAATTAGCTCGGCACTATAGGCATCGCGAGTCAGAATTTGTTGGCAACGAGGCGATCGCATCATCAGCGCTTGTAGCCAACGTGGGACATAGCGATTTTCATAAAAACCTGATGATGATACCAAAAACATGGCATAGGGCAAACCCGTCAGGTAAGCAAAAAACGCAGGCACGACATCACCTGTCGCGAAGACAAAATCACAGGTTTTGCCACAGGTTCGCGCCGCCTGAATTTGTTGCCAAGTCAAGCTAATTAATCCTGACTGAAAATCTTCAATCTGCTTCCGTAAGCTCATGTAAGCAAATCCCCCCGATGGCAATGCTTTTGTAGGAGTAGCGATCGCCACATCAGCACGACGATAGGCGTTCCCATCTCCGACAATTGGCAAAGCGATCGTGTCTACATCAGCATATTTACGGCGCAAAGCTTTTAAGACTTCACAAGCATTCAGGTCTTCACCGTGACCATTACTGATGAATAAGACCCGTTTTTGCTTGTGTTGATGTTTAGTCTGGAGTTGAATCATATTGTAAAATATGTTAGAGCAATCAGAGCTTAAAAACTAGGAGATTATGGCGATGATGCAAACGTTAGTTGATTGCGATCGCATGACTTTTGAAGAGTTTATCGAGTGGTATCCCCAAGATGGTAAGCGCTATGAGCTATACAGAGGAGCGGTCAGAGAGATGATGCCCATAGGTGATCATGAATTTGCTTGTAGTTTTTTGTCAGAGGAGTTAACCCTAGAGAAACGCAATAGGTATCCTAATTATCTTATTAGCAGAATGTGTCTTCTCAAGCCAGAGATGGCAGAGACAGGCTTTATACCTGATGTGGTGGTAATCGATCGCCGCGAACTTGTCAACGAACCTCTCTGGCAGAAGTCTTCAGTAATTCAAAATGGAAAAACTGTACCTTTAGTAATTGAGGTGGTGAGTACCAATTGGCGCGATGATTATGCGGTTAAGTTAGCAGAATATGAGGCAATGGGAATTGCGGAATATTGGATTGTGGACTATCGTGCTTTGGGGGCAGTAAGACATATTGGTAAGCCAAAACAGCCAACGGTAACTGTTTGCAAATTAATTGATGGAGAGTATCAGTTGTTTTTGTTTAAGTCTGGCGATCGCATTGAATCAGATATCTTTCCTGAGTTAAATTTGATGGCCAATGCAATTTTTCAGCCCTGAGAGCATGTCAATTTTCTCCCATGCATAGGTTTGTTATTGCTTGAAGATCTTGGATACAGCGCTTTGCGCTTTTATAAAATCCAGATAAATTTTTGAAAGTGCTGCGAAGCAGCACTTTCAAAAATTTATCTGTACCCCTTAAAGCCTCAATAAGCTGTATCCAAGATCTGAGCGTTAAGTTAAACCGCAAATATTATTCACTAAATTGGGCAATAGCTTTAGCCACTTGATACAGGCATAATATAGAACTATACAAAAATCAAAAAAGACTACCTCATCCATCATGGCTAGCATTAACGACAACTATCTCAAACTCAAAGCAGGCTACCTGTTTCCCGAAATTGCTAGAAGGGTAAATGTATTTGTTGAAGCAAATCCTGAAGCGAAAGTGATTCGTCTTGGTATTGGCGATGTCACCGAACCCTTACCACAAGCCTGTCGCGATGCGATGATCAAAGCTGTTGAGGATATGGGCGATCGCAGTTCATTTAAAGGCTATGGTCCCGAACAAGGCTACGGGTGGCTAAGAGAAAAAATCGCCGTCCATGATTTTCAAGCGCGGGGCTGTGATATTGATGCTTCTGAGATTTTTATTTCTGACGGCTCCAAGTGTGACTGTGGGAATATTCTCGACATTTTTGGTGATGACAATATTATTGCCGTGACCGATCCTGTTTATCCCGTTTATGTGGATACCAACGTGATGGCAGGGCATACGGGCGATATGAATGAGAAAGGTGAATACGAAGGTTTTGTTTATTTGCCAGTCACGGCTGAAAACAATTTCACCGCCGAGATTCCTACTCAAAAAGTCGATCTGATTTATCTCTGCTTCCCGAATAACCCCACAGGCGCAACTGCGACGCGGGAACATCTTCAAGCATGGGTAGATTATGCCCGTGCCAATGGTTCGATTATCTTCTTTGATGCCGCTTACGAAGCATTTATCACCGATCCTAGTCTTCCCCATTCGATCTATGAAATTGAGGGTGCTAGGGAATGTGCGATCGAGTTCCGTTCCTTCTCGAAAAATGCAGGATTTACAGGGACTCGTTGCGCGTTAACGGTTGTTCCTAAAAACTTGATGGGTAAAGCCAAAGATGGCTCTGATGTGGAACTATGGAAACTCTGGAATCGCCGTCAATCCACTAAGTTTAATGGTGTTTCCTACATTGTTCAACGGGGCGCAGAGGCGGTCTATTCTGAAGAAGGTCAAGCCCAAATCAAAGCGTTAGTTGATTTTTATCTAGAGAATGCCAAGATTATTCGCGAGAAATTGACTGAGGCAGGTTTGGCGGTCTATGGCGGTGTGAATGCGCCCTATGTATGGGTGAAGACTCCAGAAGGGCTGACAAGCTGGGATTTCTTTGATAAGCTTTTGCAAGTTTACAATGTTGTCGGTACTCCTGGGTCAGGTTTTGGCGCAGCAGGTGAAGGTTACTTCCGTATTTCTGCCTTCAACAGCCGTGATAATGTCAATGAAGCTATGCGTCGTATTCTCAATAAGTAGAACCTAAAAAAGCTGTAGCGCACGCTGCGCGTGCGCTACAGCTTTTTTGAAAGAGAAATTTTTAAAAGTGCCGCAAAGCGGCACTTTTAAAAATTTCTCTGGGTTTTATGGCAGCGCAAAGCGCTGTAGCAAAATATTTATGAAGTTCCATTTTATTGATATCTATGCATGACAACTTAAAGCAACTGTTAGAAACAGTCGCAAAGGGGGAGCTAAGCCCAGAAAAAGCTTTAGAAGAATTAAAATATCTCCACTATGAGTCAGTGGGGGATTTTGCGAAAATCGATCACCATCGTACTTTGCGAACGGGATTTCCAGAGGTGATTTTTGGACTGGGCAAAACGCCTGAGCAAATCGTGCAGATCATGCGCGTTATGGAGTCTAAAAATCCATTAGTAATGGCAACCAAGATCTCAGATGCAGTTTACGCGCAAATCCAACCATCCTTGCGTGGTTTGCGATACTTCCCGATCGCCCAAATATGTTGCCTTGGCGAATCAACCATGAAAAAGCAAGGCACGATCACAATCATTACCGCAGGTACTGCCGATTTACCGATCGCCGAAGAAGCGGCGATTACAGGAGAGTTATGTGGATTTACGGTTAAGCGCCTTTGGGATGTCGGTGTCGCAGGAATTCATCGCTTGCTCAGTCATCAAGGGGCGATCGCTGATGCCGATGTGATTATTGTGGTTGCAGGAATGGAAGGCGCTTTGGCAAGTGTGGTTGCTGGTTTAGCCGATTGTCCGATTGTGGCAGTACCGACCAGCATCGGTTATGGAGCCAGTTTTAATGGACTTGCGCCATTGCTAACCATGCTCAATTCTTGTGCAACGGGTATCGGTGTGGTGAATATCGATAACGGTTTTGGTGCGGCGATGTTGGCTGGCAAAATTTTAAAAAAACATACCGAATGAGTTAAGAATGCTCATGTCTAACACATCACACCCGATCGCGCTGTAGTAAACTGACATTAATAAGGATCTCTACCCAAAAAATTGGCGTTCCAACGCGACCTATGGACTTAGCATATCAATACGCATGGCTGATTCCCTTGCTGCCTCTCGTTGCAGCACTGATTATCGGCACAGGACTGATCACCTTTAACAAATCCACCAACAAACTGCGATCGCTTTGGTCTGTCCTCAGCGTATCCGCCACAGGCGGCGCAATGGTGATGTCTTGTAACCTTCTTTGGAGTCAAATCCAAGGACATGATCCTTACCTCTACACCTTTGAGTGGGCGCAAGCAGGGACATTTCATCTAAACATGGGCTTGGTGATCGATCACCTCACTGCCATGATGCTGGTGATTGTTACTACAGTTGCTTTCTTGGTGCAAATCTACACCGATGGCTACATGGCGCATGATCCCAGCTATGTCAGATTTTATGCCTACTTGAGTTTATTCACCTCCTCGATGTTGGGCTTAGTGATTAGCCCCAACTTGGTACAGGTTTATATTTTCTGGGAATTAGTGGGAATGTGTTCCTATTTGCTGATTGGTTTTTGGTTCGATCGCAAAGGCGCAGCCGATGCTTGCCAAAAAGCATTTGTCACTAACCGCGTTGGTGACTTCGGGCTATTGCTTGGTTTGCTCGGACTTTATTGGGCAACAGGCACATTTGAATTCACGGAAATGGGAGCGCGTCTCAGCGAATTAGTGGAATCTGGAGCCTTGAGCGTAGGGCTTGCCACATTATTTGCAATCCTCGTATTCATGGGACCCGCCGCCAAGTCTGCTCAATTCCCCCTCCATGTGTGGCTTCCTGACGCAATGGAAGGACCCACACCGATTTCGGCATTGATCCACGCAGCGACAATGGTTGCGGCAGGTGTATTTTTGATTGCGCGGATGTTCCCTGTATTTGAAGAAATTCCTGCGGTAATGACCATGATCGCTTGGACAGGTGCATTTACCGCTTTTCTCGGCGCAAGTATCGCGATTACGCAAAATGACATCAAAAAAGGCTTAGCCTATTCCACAGTTTCGCAATTGGGTTACATGGTCATGGCGATGGGGGTCGGTGCTTATGGCGCTGGACTCTTCCATCTGATGACTCACGCTTATTTCAAAGCGATGATGTTCCTCGGTTCTGGCTCAGTCATTCATGGCATGGAAGAAGTCGTGGGACATGATCCCGATGTTGCCCAAGATATGCGCGTGATGGGCGGTTTACGCAAGTATATGCCGATCACCGCAATCACCTTCTTCATCGGTACTCTAGCAATTAGCGGTATTCCTCCCTTCGCTGGTTTCTGGTCAAAGGATGAGATTCTCGCTTCCACTTTCAGAGTTAATCCTATACTTTGGGGAATTGGTTTCCTCACCGCAGGGATCACCGCTTTCTATATGTTCCGTATGTACTTCACCACTTTTGAAGGTGAATTTCGCGGTAATGATAAGAAGTTACTTGCCCTCGTCAAAGCTGAAAACTCAGTTGGTAAAGAGCCATCCGTTGATAATTCCCACGGGCATCATGCTAGCAAGCCCCATGAGTCACCGATTACGATGACCTTGCCGCTAATGGTATTGGCAATTCCTTCGATGGCGCTCGGTTTAGTCGGTACACCATTGGGTAACTACTTTGAGTACTTTATCCATGCGCCATCGGAAAAGATCACCGAAGTTCCCGTCGAAGGATTTACGCCTGAATTTCTAATAATGGGTGGTAGCTCCATCGGCATCGGCTTGATTGGAATTTCTCTGGCGATCTTGATGTATCTGCAAAAGAAAATCGATCCCAGCGCGATCGCCAATTCGATCGCTCCATTCTACAAACTCTCGAAAAACAAATGGTACATTGACGAAATTTACAATTCTGTCTTCGTGATTGGCTCCCGCCGTCTAGCTCGTCAAGTGCTAGAAGTCGATGCCAAAATCGTCGATGGGGCTGTTAATCTCGCGGGTTTTGTGACCGTAGTTTCTGGCGAAGGCTTGAAGTACTTTGAAAATGGTAAAGCGCAATTTTATGCTCTCGTCATTTTCATCGGTGTTCTTGGTTTCGTAATCGTAACTTCGATTTAATGACATCTAAAAACAAAAAAAGTGGTGCTTTGCGCCACTTTTTTTGTTTTTAGATGTTTTGAGCAAACTTGGTAAATATGCAAAATGGTGAATTCTTAATTAATTATTAACAAATTTAGGGTAATCTAAACAAATGGTTTCAATTAGTTTTCGATGACCATTATGCGATCGCAGTTTCCCAAAATCTCACTTAGCTTGGTGCTAGTTGTTCCGTTTGTGTCGCTAATTGTCGGGACAGTGGGGTTAGTCGGCTATTTGTCTTATCAGAGCGGACAACAGACTGTAGAAAGATTAGCCAATCAGTTTATGAAACAAACTGGCAATCGTGTACAGCAAAATCTTGATAGTTACTTTGCCATACCGAAGATAGTTACTCAGACTAACGCGGGATTATTACGACAAAAACGATTAGATGGGAACGATCTAACTGGTTTAGAGTCGTACTTTGTCCAACAAATATCTGTCTTCACTAAACTCAGTGGGGTATCGCTTGCC
The DNA here is from genome assembly GCA_041687725.1 of Pseudanabaena sp. Taxonomy (GTDB): domain Bacteria; phylum Cyanobacteriota; class Cyanobacteriia; order Pseudanabaenales; family Pseudanabaenaceae; genus Pseudanabaena. The sequence continues at coordinate 10,347 of JBDNJN010000220.1, read as the reverse complement.
AATGAAAATGGTGATTTTTTGGCGATTGGTCGTCCTCTAGTCAAGGGTTTAACTATTCGTAAACTGGAAGGCTTGTCAAGCGATCGCGCCTTTTATCGTTATCTTGCTGATCAAAATGGGCAAAATCTGGTACTTCAGGAAACTCAATATAATTACAATCCCCGTAATGATCCACCTAACGACCCTTGGTATCGCAAAGCTCAAAATGCTCCTGATGGAATTTGGCATTTGGCTGTTACTTTAGTTCAAGGACAGGACAAGCCGATGCTAATTCTGGTGAACTCTCTGCCGTTTTACAATGATACAAAGCAGTTTCAGGGTGTGGTGGCTGCTGGTGTTTATTTAACTCAAATGGGCGATTTTCTGCGTACCTTAAATACAGGTACTGATGGTCAAGTATTTGTGATGGAGCGAAATGGCTTATTGTTGGCTACTTCCACTGGCGAAGTACCATTTGATAACACTCCTCGTAATATTCTTGCCGATAATGTGACGGTAAAGAATCGTCGATTAGCAGCAGCTAAAAGTCAAAACTCCTTAACTGCTGCCACGGCTGCGCTTTTAGCACAACAAAGTATTCCGCTAGGTCAAATCACTCAGCCGCAACGTTTACAACTCTGGTGGAACAATAATCGATATTTTGTAGAGGTTGTACCGTTTAATCCTAAAGGAGAATTGGACTGGTTAACGGTCGTGGTTTTACCTCTCTCAGATTTTACGCAAGAAATTCAGGCAAATTTATTGCAAACAGGTTTGTTGTGCGGATTAGCTCTATTTGTCGCTATAGTAATTGGCGTGATTACAACTCGTTGGATTATGGCTCCAATTTTGCGATTGAGTCAGGCTAGTAGGGCGATCGCAAATGGAGATTTGCAGGAGACTTTGCCAGAAAATAATGCGATCGCCGAGATAAATGTACTCGCTACATCCTTTAATCAGATGGCGGAGCAAGTTCAGCAATCCTTTAGGCTTGTGGAAATTGCCCTCCAAGAATCACAGGAAAAGTACAAGGTTCTCTTCCAAACAGCGCCGATTGGCATTTCAATTACCGATCAAACAGGACAAATCATTGAAAGCAATTTTGTTACTGAAGGATGGCTTGGGAAACCGCAACTATTGCAAGAAAAATATGCAAAGCATGAACCTAGCCCTCTGATTATCTGTCCTGATGGCTCAATGATGCCAGTCGAAGAATATGCTTGTGTTAGGGCTTTGAGAAGTAAAGCCTCTATTTGTGATGTGGAAACGGGAATCGTTTGTGCTGATGGAGCTTTGCGTTGGTTTAGCGTCAGTGCTACGCCTATTTGTGCCAATCAATATGGAGTATTACTAATCCATGTTGATATTAGCGATCGCAAACAAGCCGAAGAACGATTACAAAAAAGTGAGTCGGATTTAGTTGAAGCTCAGGCGATCGCCCATATTGGTAATTGGACTTTTGATATCCAAAGCGAGAAAATTACTTGGTCAAGAGAACTTTTCCATATATTTGGGCTAGATCCAAACCAGCCAGAACCAAATTTTGCTAACTATATGCAAAGTATCCATCCTGATGATCGAGCATTGTTGCAACAGTGTGTAGAACAGGCGATAATTAATGGAAAAGGTTACATAATCGACTACCGCATTATCCAACCTGACGGCTCTATTCATTACAGTGAAGGACGTGCAAAAATCGAATGGAATAGTCAAGGGCAGGTCGCTCGACTGGTTGGTACAAATTTAGACATCACTGATCGCAAACTAGCCGAAATAGAATTAATCAAAGCCAAGGAAGCTGCCGAAGCCGCGACTAAAGCCAAGGGTGAGTTTTTGGCAAATATGAGTCACGAAATCCGCACACCGATGAATGGTGTACTAGGCATGACCGAGCTTCTCGAAACCACCAGTCTTGACGAAGAGCAACAGGATTTTGTGAAAACAATTAAAGAAAGTGGCGATGCACTTTTGACCGTAATCAATGACATTCTAGACTTCTCGAAAATTGAATCAGGGATGTTAGAGATCGAAGCTCACGATTTTGATTTGAGAGAAGTTGTGATCGCAGTTTGTAAATTATTAGAAAATCAAGCTAATACCAAACAGATTTCCCTTCAATATACGATCGCACCTGATGTCCCCACAAATGTGATCGGCGATCGCAACCGTCTACGGCAAATTTTGTTAAATCTAATCGGGAACGCGATTAAATTTACCCACGAAGGAGGGGTTAACATCTCGATAAATGGTCAAGCCTTACCCGAATCAAATAAATATCAACTAAAATTTGCGATCGCGGATACAGGTATCGGCATTCGAGGTGATCGCATTGACAAGCTATTTCAGCCCTTCACCCAAGCCGATAGTTCTACAAGTCGCAAGTATGGCGGCACTGGTTTAGGACTCACGATCAGCAAGCGTCTAGTCGAGTTGATGCATGGCACAATTTGGGGCGAGAGTCGCGGTCAAGTTGCTGGTGATGCGCCCAAAAATTGGCAATCAGAATCAGATACTCAAGGTTCAACATTTTACTTTGCGATCGCTGTTTCAACTAGTATTGCGATCGCACCACCGCCAAAATCGAAATCACAGCAAATGTTAACCTATCCCCAATTAGCAGCAGAATTCCCTTTAAAAATTCTATTAGTCGAAGATAATAAATTTAATCAAATGGTGGCGATCGCGATGTTCAAACGGCTGGGATATCAAATTAACGATATTGCTAACAATGGATTAGAAGCATTACAAGCCGTAGAAAATCAATCCTTCGATCTCGTGTTCATGGATGTGCAAATGCCTGAAATGGATGGCTTAGCCGCCACAAGACTAATTCGCACAAAATTAATGAGTCAAGTTCGGATTATCGCCATGACCGCAAATGCAATGCCTGAAGATCGCCAAGCTTGTATCGATGTGGGGATGAATGATTATATTAGTAAACCGATTAGCATCCCAGAAATTATGCGTGTAGTCTCAGCTACAGCCGAAACCCAAAAATGAGTAAAGCTCAATATTTCATTTCGCGATCGCGTTACTAATTGGAACCACGATCGCGTCACCGCAAAAATCTCGAATAAAGCAAATGTCAATCTATCTCAAAATAGCAGAAGAATTCCCTTTAAAAATTTTATTAGTCGAAGATAATCCATTTAATCAAATGGTGGCGATCTCGATGTTGAAACGGCTGGGATATCAAATTAACGATATTGCTAACAATGGATTAGAAGCATTACAAGCTATAGAAAATCAATCCTTTGATCTAGTGTTGATGGATGTGCAAATGCCAGAAATGGATGGCTTAACTGCCACAAGACAGATTCGCACAAAATTAATGAGTCAAGTCTGGATTATCGCCGTCACCGCAAATTCAAGACCCGAAGATCGCCAAGCTTGTCTAGATGCAGGTATGAATGACTACATCAGCAAACCAATAGACGTACAAAAACTGGTTCAGTTACTTTCGCAAGTGCAGCGCCTTTCGTCTTCATAAAAACCGAAAAAGCTGTGGCGCACGCTGCGCCACAGCTTTTTCGGTTTTTATGGAAAAATTTACCATTTACCGATCGCGTCAGTCAGATGTAGCGCCGCCGCCTGTACAGAAGCGATCGCCCTTGTATAACCCAATCGCGTTGGTCCTAATACCCCGACTGTACCAACAGGCTTATTATCACAAAGATAAGTGCTAGAAATAAAAGTACAGTTTTGAATTGGTGCAATTGAGATTTCGGAACCAATTCTAATGCTGACAGAATTGGCGGAAGGACTGGGTTGATTGACAATTAGCGCCATTAACGAAGCGCGATCGGCTTCGAGTAATTGCACGATATTTTGCACCTGTTGCAAATTAGAAAATTCGGGCTGACGTAATAACTCGGTTAAGCCGCTAATAAACATTTGCCCCAAGGCCGTGCGATCGCATAATTTCATTAGTTGCTGCAAAGACTGCTGCAATAAAACTGCATATTGCTGAAACTGGCGATCGAGATCGTCCCATTGCAAAGCGCTATTCAGTTCTGACCAATTTTTATCGCGCAAATGTTCATTTAAGAAATTATTTAGAATATTTAATTCGCCTTCCAAAATTTCGGGCTTGGTTTCGCTAGGCAAATCCATCGTCACCGATGCAGTGTGATAAGTATCACTAACCGCGATCGCCATCACTTTGCCATGATCGACCATCACTAATTGCAAATGTCTAATTCGCATCGTTTGCATATTTGGCGAAGTAATCACAGCAATGCAACCGCTAAGGGTTGCCAAAATCTGCGCCACATCGCGCATCACCCCATCAAGGCTGGACTTGCCAAGGCGATCGCGTTTACTGGCAAGAAATTGATGCGTGCTATAGGATAATTCGCTAGCAGGATCGATCAACTCATCGACATAGACTCGATAACCAGAATCAGAGGGGACGCGCCCCGCCGATGTGTGGGGTTGAAATAACAAACCACTGCGATCAAGCATACTCATCACATTGCGGATCGTGGCAGGGCTAATATCAAAGTTATACTCTGACACCAAAGCCTTAGAGCCAACAGGTTCCGCCGTATGGATATAATGATCAATCGTTGCCCAGAGAACTTTTTGTTCGCGATCGGTAAGTTGATGCTTCATGGGTTGTGGTAGTGAGATAACATTGAAAAAATTCTAAAAAATGAATTTCAATAAAAATTTATAAAATAAATCAAAAAATTAAAAAAATAAATCAAAAAAAAGAAGTATTAGGATTTTACTGCTAAATTTAAATTTCAAAAATCAAAAGCTTAACTAATACAATACCCAAATTCTTAATAAATCTGGTAACAAACTGTACCTATATCTAACTTTTATCGGTTTGTGTGACATCCAATGTTATAAAAACATACAAAAATCATCACTCTGGTTCGATACAATAGCCAAATGTCTCTTGAACAAATAGGTCAAATCCCCTAACTTAGTAGGTGGATACAGCGCCATAAAACTCAAATAACTTTTTGAAAATGCCGCTTCGCGTCACTTTCAAAAAGTTATCTAATAGCCTTATTAACAAGGGGCTTAAGCCCCTTGCCTGTTCAAGCTTAACAAGGGGCTTAAGCCCCTTGCCTGTTCAACTTATTTCTACAGGCTACCTTAGAGACACCGACACTTTTCACTATATTCACCACATAATTTTGGCAAGCGATTAAATTAATATTCATGGAAAACCAAGAGCAAGCTACGGCAGTTGAACAGCAATATCTTTGGGCGGTCGGTCTCGATACCGATACATTTCCGCCCGACTCACTGGTTGCCGATCGCTACCGTGTCATCTCCTCCCAAATTGTTGTTGATACGGATGCTTTTTCACTGCCAGAGTTACCCCTTGAGTTTCAGACCTATGTCGTGTCTTACCTCAAGTTATCGCGCTTGAGCTTACATTTACCGCGTCCTTACAGTTTATTGCTGCTAGGCGAAGAACTAAATCTCTCTGAAGTATTTTTGTTGGAGAATGTGCCAATCGATCGCCAAGGAAATCTCTGTCCGACTTTGGCCGAAGCATGGGCCTCAGCATCAGCACTACGTCAAATCAATCTGCTCTGGCAAGTCCTCAACCTCTGGAAACCCCTTGCCGAGCAGAATATGGCGCGTACCTTGATCGATCCCAGATTAGTACGAGTCGATGGGATGTGGGTGCGTTTGTTAGAGCTACAAGCTGATGTCGCTGCCGTACATATATCGCAATTAGGAGATATTTGGGTGCAATGGCTCGATCTGGCTAAGCCTGAGATTGCCGACGCGATCGCCGAATTTTTCTATAGTCTTGGGCGCGGCGACTATGACATTAGTAGCGCGATCGCCCATCTTGATCGCATAGCACTGAAGGTGATGCAAGAGCAGCCCCTCACAGTGAGAATGGCAAGTGCCACCGATGTCGGTCAGCAGCGCGAACATAACGAAGATGCTTGCTATCCTGATGTGAAGCGTCAAAAACGTACAGAACAGGCGGATAGTTTGCGCGATCGTCTGGCGATCGTTTGTGATGGTCTGGGCGGACATGAAGGCGGCGAAGTCGCAAGTTCCCTCGCAATCAAGACCCTTGAGCAGCAACTAAAAACTTTATTACATCAAGCCGAAAACGATCCCGACTTCTCGGCTCAAGGGTTTATCGCCCAACTAGAAATGGTGGCTCGTGTCGTCAACAATCAAATTGTGGCGATCAATGACCAACAGCAGCGCCAAGCCCAGCAACGTATGGGGACAACCCTAGTCATGGCAGTGATGCCACGACCTCACGGCAAGATGAGTAATGAAGTATATGTCGTGCATGTGGGCGATAGCCGACTCTATTGCGTAACTAAAGATAATTTGCGGCAAGTCACCCTCGATGATGATGTGTCAACTCGTGAAACCACACTTGGCTATAACTTCTATGCCTATTCATCACAACGTATTGACGGCGGCGCATTAATTCAAGCGCTAGGCACACGCGGTTCCGATATGCTTGTGCCACGTGTGCAGAGGATTTCTATTGATGAAGATTGTCTCTTGCTGCTCTGTTCAGATGGGTTAAGTGATTTCGATCGCGTTGAGCAGATTTATGATGATTATCTGCTGCCAATTTTGAATGAAAACAAGCCCCTTGACCGCAGTTGTCAGGATCTGATCGATCGCGCTAATGAGTTAAATGGTCATGACAATATTACCGTCGCCTTAATGCGCTGCCGATTTAAACCAGCCGATCTCGATGAAGATTTGGCAAGTGAAAATGGTATTCCCGCTTCAATTCGTACTGTTGAAGAAGAGGCAGATACTGAGGATATTCACCCTGAAGAAGCGGCTGGTGATCTGGCACTGATACCAATAGCTCCAAAAACTTCAGAAGAGTCAGAATTTGAGCCTAGCGATATCGATTCGGCAAAAACTGAATTTGCAGTTCCTAAGCAAACCAGTAGTGCTTTTATGATCATGTTGATTTTAGTTGCCTTAATTTTAGGTAGCGGCTTAGCGGCGATGCAGTTTTCTCCGATTAGAGAGTGGGTACGCCAAAATTTGCCAACTGGTCTTCAGAAATTTGTCCCACCTAATTCTTAAATGGTCGCACTTTCTTCACAAGCGATCGCCACTGCTTCACAAATGCAAGCGATCGAAAATCTGATCTTTCAGGCCGGGATGCCCGTTGCGGCGCTGATGGAGAAAGTGGCGCTGCGAATTACCCAGCGATTAACTGAACTCTATCCTGCTCAGTCATATCCGCGTGTCAGTGTATTAGTTGGCTCAGGGCATAATGGCGGTGATGCTTTAGTTGTTGCCAGAGAACTCCATCATCAAGGGCGACAGGTCAAAATCTATACGCCGTTCGCAAAGTCCAAACCTTTAACGCGAGTGCATGGCTGCTATGCCAAAAGTCTCGGTATTCCCTTTGTAAGTTTGGAATCGTTGCAAGATTGCGATCTGATTGTCGATGGCATATTTGGATTTGGATTGGAACGCGATGTGATTGATGATGTGGCGATCGCTATTAACACGATTAATACTTGGCAAATCCCAGTTCTTAGCATCGATATGCCATCAGGAATCCACACCGATCGCGGCGATGTGATGGGAACGGCGATTTGTGCTACAAATACATTTTGTTTAGGGTTATGGAAGCGTGGCTTACTGACAGAAGTAGCCACGCCCTATGTCGGTAAACTCGAAAAAATTAGTTTTGATATTCCCGAAAAATTTGTGCTGCAAATCCTTGGCGATCAGCATCAATTATGGCGAATTAATCCGCAAGCAATACTGCGCGATCGCTTACCGATTAAACGTAAGGCGATCGCCCATAAATACGAAATCGGACATTTACTCTTAGTTGTTGGCTCTCAAAAATATGGCGGCGCGGCACTTTTAGCCGCAATGGGCGCAAAAGCGACAGGCATAGGTATGTTATCGATCGCCGTTCCCCATTCCCTCAAATCACTGATCCTCGCCCAAGTTCCTGATGCTTTAGTGATTGGCTGTCCTGAAACCACATCTGGCGCGATCGCCGCCTTACCCGATCTCGATTTGCAGAAATATCAAGCGATCGTCTGTGGTTGTGGACTTTCCTTAGATGCAGTGCCAATTGTGGAACAAATTCTCAATTGCGATCGCCCTCTAGTTCTGGATGCTGATGGATTGAATGCTCTAGCCACTATGGGAAAAGCGCAAATTATCCAAAAATCAAATCAACGCAATAGTGCGCTGATTTTGACACCACATTGGGGAGAATTTTGTCGATTGTTTCCAGATTTGCGCGAAGTTGAACGCTTAGAAGCTTTACAAACTGCTGTGAATTTGACTAAATCGACAATTTTATTAAAGGGTGCAAGAACAGCGATCGCCTTCTCTCAAAAAACAGAAGTTCAAGTATGGATTAATCCAGAAAGTACGCCATCCTTAGCTAGGGGTGGCAGTGGCGATGTTTTAGCAGGGATGATTGGCGGTCTTTTAGCGCAAGGCTTGGCGGCGAGTGATGTGGCGATCGCGGCGACAGTTTGGCATTCTCAAGCAGCGATATGGCTAGCTAGTCAGCGAACTGAAATGGGAGTTGATCCTGTGACCCTTGCTCAAAATTTATTACCATTTTTTAAAAAAAGGTGCGCCGCACCTTACAGCAATTTCCAATCAAACGAACCACAGTAAAATTTTTAAAAGGGTTGCTTCGCAACCCTTTTAAAAATTTTACTGGTTCTAGTTTGAGCGCAAAGCGCTCTAAGACTACGCGGCTAAATGAATTTCAGCGCTAAATCAACAATCTGCTGATCTGATAATGGCACGGGTAATAATTGAATTTTAGCCCGATCGCTATATGCTGCTAATTTTTTAGCGATCGCTTCAGTAATCCCGCCCTCAGTCAAAAAATATGGCAACACACTAATTTCCCTAATACCCTGCGATATTAAATGCTCAATTTGAGTTTCGATTTTTGGCTCAACTCCCCAATAAGCAGCGATCGCCTGACTTTGCGTTGCTAAGTCCTCAACCACTTGGTTTGCGCCCGCCCGCCGACTACCATGCGCCATCACAATTCGCGCAAATTGTGATGGCGCAGATTGTTCTATCCCCATCTCATGCTTCTCAAAGTGTTGCAGTAGTAAGCTCGGAATCTGCGGATTTGTGCCTAAGCGAGCAGTAACGCGAAACTTTAGTTTTTCTTGGAACTTACCTTGCGCGATCGCCACTTCTGCGGGAATATCTTCGCTGACATGCACACCTTCTAGCAAAAACAAGGGCAGAATCACAATTTCGGAAATTCCCCCTTGGATCATCTCAGATGCAAATATTTCTAATTGCTGCGATAGAGTCAATTCCTGACCTTCCAAACATCCGCCGCCAATGTGAAGATGGCTTTGCGATCGCGCTACTGTGACAATATTCTGTAACGATTGCCAAGAACGCGGATCTCTACTGCCATGAGTGACTAAAAAAATAGCTTTATTCATGATTGTTCGTGCGATCGATTAGTAATGCTAATCTCAAGCCCAACTAGCAATTTTTCTTGATTAGAGAGATCCCCAATAATTTGCTTAACTGGTAGCGGTAATTTTCTGATCAAAGTTGGTACGGCAATAATCTGAGCCTGCCTCGCCAGTTCAGGCTTTTGCATTAAATCAATCACTTCAATTCGATATCGATCTTGCAAATACTCGTCACATATTTTTTGTAAGTTTGCGATCGCTGCGGTAGATTTAGCTGATTTACCTGCTATATAAAGGTAAAAATCCCAAATATCGTCTTCATCTGGCTCTAATTCGTCTGGAAAGTTAATCATTATCTTTTTCTAAGTAATTATTCGTAGGGGCAATTCATGAATTGCCCCTACATTTCGTAGCTGGTGCGTAAGTCCTAATTTTATTAAATTATCGCATCACCATTGCGTAAACCCGACATCATCTCTTTGCTATCAGTTAATGTCTTTTGAGAAAGTTGATCTTGTTGATAGATCGCCTCAAAATCTTCACGTTCATTGACTAGCTGGACTTGCAAGGCGGTAATCTGAACTTGCAAAAGCGCTTGCTGTTGATCGAGCTGGCGTTTTTTGCGCTCAATCTCTTGGTAACGGTTAATTTTTTCGATTCTGTCATTTGATTCCTGCGCGATTCGAGCCGATCCAATTAAGAAATCACTCGCTCCTAAGTACACATCTAATAGTTCCACACCTTGATCGCTTAACATAAATTCGCGTACTTGATTAGAATGCGGCATACCACGAGATTTTAAAATATATATCGCCCGATTACGTTCACGTTAGTGTCTTTAATTTTTCGCCACTAGCAGGAGAGAAAAATATAAGCCTAAAGTTAAGGAGGAACAAGATTTAAAGGCAGTGTCGCATGAGCATAGCAGAACGAGAACAACAAATTCTTCGGGTGAAAGCCAACAGTT
>JBDNJN010000219.1:0-15973 GCA_041687725.1 Pseudanabaena sp. | reverse complement strand
TTGCTTTTGCTTTAATCAGACCATTTTTCCTGATCTTTGCTCCTTAGTTCAATCTTATTTTCTCTCCCAATATTTATCTCTTGCCTTTTTCTACAATCTTTACCCTCTAACCCTTTCCGAAAATGAAACCACCCTGCTCTTCTTTGCAAGGAGAGGGGCTAGGGGTGAGGTTTTTTGGTCTTCCACGTAACATCAGTTATTTAATCTTTTTTGTTTAATCTTTTTCGATATTAACTATGACCTGATCTTCAACAATCGTTAATGGGACGGTGGATTCTTGGGCGGATTGGAGATTCGGAGCATTAGGCTTGGAGGGTTGAGGCTTATTTAGATTACGCCAAGTAATAAATCTTTCCTTGAGCCAACGAAATGTCGGTGGTGAGGCAAACCATATCACCACAGCGCTTAAAATAATTGAGCTAGTCCTGACAACTCCAGATACTAGGGTTTCTAGGGGAATTAAAGTACCAGCATAATAAGCAACGCCTGTGGTGGCTGTTCCCCAAATTAATGCGCCTGTGGCATTGAAAAATAGAAACCGCGAGTAGGGCATCCCCGATAAGCCTGCCATTGGCCCTGCGAAAATTCGCAAGATGGCAATGAAGCGTCCAAAGAAAACAGCGCGATCGGCACTACCACGAAATTTCTCACGGGCGATCGCAATTTCATCGACGGGCATCCGAAATAATTTACCGACTGTTTCTAAAGCTGGCAGTCCGCCCCAGCGTCCTAACCAATAGCCAGCGCTATCTCCTAAAATCGCTCCTGCGACAGCAGAGAGCAAAACCAATGGGTAGCGCAATTCACCATCTCCAGCCAAGAAACCGCCAACTAAGGTGATCGTCTCTCCTGGTAATGGGATACCTGCATTCTCCAGCATAATGCCCAAGAAAATAATCCAGTATCCGTATTGCTGTATCCATTCTTGAATAGTTTCTAGCGAAAAAAACTCAAAATGCATGAGTTATGACTCAAAGTTTAATTGGTTATAAAAAATTGTTACTTTTTGTATCATTATAAAGGTTGACAAGTCAAAAAGAAGCTGAGTATTTAGAACTTTGCCTATTTTTGTTTTGACTTACAAGTTAATTGATATAGCGTTGACAGGGCAAGCTGTAATACATTGCTCGCAAACGACACAGCGCGATCGCAAAAAGTTGAGTTGAAAAGTCTTGGGATCGAGGGTGAGGGCTTCGGTGGGGCAGACTCCTGTACATAAGCCACAATCGACACAGGTAGTATCATCGATCGCAATTTCGCGCCCATGTAATGAAACGTCGATATCTTGCGATCGCATCCAGTCCATCGCTTCTTCGAGTTGATCGATATCACCTGATAGCTCTAGCACCATCTTGCCAACTTTGTTCGGGGCAACTTGGGCGCGAATGATATTGGCGGCAATATTAAAATCCTTGGCAAGCCGATAGGTGATCGGAATGCTGATTGCTCGCTTGGGAAAGGTAAGATTAACTCTTTTTTTCATGATTTTTGCTTTTCGAGAGTTCCCGCCCTAATAAACCCGCATAAAGTGAATGCAGTGCGTCTGTTTTTACTTTATGCGAAAACAGACAAAAGCTGATAGACTTGCGAAGACTTTTTTGCTTATAGCAGATAGAGACATGGGCAAAATATTTATTTCCGCAGGGCACGGTACTGTTGAGGGTGCATTTCGCGATCTCCGTGAGGTATCGGGCGCAACGGTGGCAACTGCTGAATTAGCCGCAACTCGCGATTTGCTGATTGCTGAATTGCGATCGCGTGGAATTTTGATCGCCATACCTAGCGATGATTTGAATTTAGATGAAGCGATCGCATGGATTAATGCGAGTGCATCGCCTCAAGATGTGGCTCTGTCTTTTCAACTAGATATTGTGAATACGCCAGAATTACGCGGCACAACTGCCTATTACATTACGAATAATGCGTTGCGTAAGCGACAAGCAGAAATACTTACTAATGCTTTGACTAAGCGTGTTCCCGAAATAATCAGCCGCGGGGCAAAAGCCGACACGATCGCCAGCATTGGCAGCTTAAGTTTTTGTCGCCAAGTTGCAATTCCTTCGATTTTATTGGAATTAGCTTTTGCGAATAATTCACAGGATCGGCTGCTGATGCAAACAAGGCGGCGTGATTATGCGATCGGGATTGCCGATGGCTTGCAAGCATGGATTAACGAAACTGCAACCACGATTCCTGTTTTTTCACCATCCAATCGCCCAACAAATATCAAACCCGCGACTTATCCAGAGATTAATATCAATCTCAATGGTCAAAGTTATGAAGAAAAAGGGATTCTTGTATCAGGTAATGTATTTGTACCTGCGGATTTAGTCGATCGCCTCGGTTTCGATCTTAGCCAAATTCCACTTTCATGCCGTCTTCGCTATCAAAGTATTGTTTATGTGCAGGCGATCGCCTTACGCGAACTAAATACTTCTATTTCTTGGGACAGCACTACGCGCACACTTTATATCAAAACTATTTTTAAGATTTTCATCGGACAAATTGATCAGATTATGGGGCTTGGTAACGCTTCAGAAGTACAGCTATTAATGTTTCTTAAAAATAATAATGAAACGGCTCTGACTAACTATGGCGACTTACCGCATTTATATCGTGAAGAGTCTGAGAGTGAAGGCGTAAATCACGATATTGCTTTTTGTCAAATGTGTGTTGAAACAGGCTTTTTACGTTTTGGAGGGAGCATTGAACCTGAACAAAATAATTTTGCGAGTTTAGGGGCGATCGCAAATTCCAAAACAAACATATCAGGCGCAAGTTTTGCCGATCAGCGTACAGGGGTGAGAGCGCATATTCAACATCTCAAAGCCTACGCTAGCATCGCGCCGCTATTTAAGCCCATAGTTGCGCCGCGATTCCATTTAGTTGCTAGAGGGATCGCCCCACTCTTACAACAATTAACGGGACGCTGGGCGATCGATCCTCTCTACGATCGCAAAATCCTCGCCCTCATCCGCCGACTATATGAATCCGCAGGGATTTTTTAAACCCCAAAAAGCTATGGCACACGCGCAGCGTGTGCCATAGCTTTTTGCTTACGCACTTTGACATTGAGTACAAAAATGTGTCGATCGCCCACCGAGTTTAATCCGTGAAATGACTGTGCCACAGACATTACAGGGTTGACCAGTCCGCCGAAATACCCAAGCCGTATCGATGTAGTTTCCTTTAATTCCTGCAATATTTTGAAAAGAGCTAAAAGTTGTTCCGCCTTTAGCAATGCCATCACTAAGAGAGCGAATAATTCCTTGATGCAGAGCTTTAACCTGTACAGAATTGAGGGAATTTGCTGATTTTTGAGGATGGATTTTAGCGAGAAATAATGATTCGTCTGCATAAATATTCCCAATTCCTGCCACAGTCTCTTGATCTAGCAGCACAGTCTTAATCGGGCGACCAGTACGGCTAAGTTTGGCAGCTAAATGTGCTGGCGTAAACTCAGGGTCAAAAGGTTCTAAACCTAGTTTTTGCAATCCTGTAATGATTGATTCTGTTGGGTGGTCAGATGGAACTAACCACATTTTGCCAAAAGTTCGCTGATCATCAAATCTTAGTTCTTTCGGCTTTACTTTTTTTGATTTATCAGTCTTATTTACCAACTTATTTACAAATAGACGCACGCGAGTATGTTTGCCCACAGGCTCATCGCGATCGCACCAGAGCAAACTTCCCGTCATCCGCAGATGCACACCTAATTGATTATTTTGTGTTTGCTTGTTTGAAAGCTGGGCAATTAAATATTTTCCCCGTCTCTGCCACTCTGTAAACTCGGACCCAATTACAGCCGCTAAAAAAGCTTCTGGAAGATCAGGGTAGGCGATCGTGCGAGGCAGCAATACTTCACCGCCTTCAATCTGCCAACCCAGCGTATTTTGATTTAAACCGATGCGAACTGTCTCGACTTCTGGTAATTCGGGCATTTGCAATAAAAAAAGGTAAAATCTCTGCGTAGCAGAGATTTTACCTTTTTTTGAGTTAGAAAAATCTAGGCGACTTCTTCAACTTCATCGATCGCAAAGTTATTGGTTGCGATGTTGGAGTAGTTTACGCTGTCGAAACGAACGATCACTGGGTAGATGATGCCGCTCTTATCAACAGAAGCTACAGTACCGACTTCGCGATACCAGTAGGACTCTTTACGCAAAACACGAACCTTAGAACCACGTGCAACTGCCATAGTTTTATCCTTATTCCTAAAGACTGTAATGTGAAAAATAAAATGATTACAGATACAGTCTCTAGGTTACTGTGAGGCGATCGCCTCTGTCTATTTCTAGCCCGTTAAGTTTTATTTAGCAAAATGGGATAAGAAGTACAGCATTTTGCTAACGCACTACTACAGTCGTTCCTACAGAAGCCCATCTATATAGCCATGCCGCATGATCTGGCGCAACATTTGTACAGCCCTGACTGATCGGAATTCCAAAGCTACGATGCCAATATGCCCCATGAATGGCGTAGTTGCCACTGTAGTACATGACATTAGGCACATCGGAAACGTTATAGTCTTCACCTTGCATCCTTGCGGTAGGATATTTAGTCTGAATTTGAAAAATACCTGCTGGTGTAGGCGTATCACTTTTTCCAGTCGATACTAAAATTGTGTACAGCGCTTTATTACCTTGCCATGCCGTAAGAAGCTGACTACGGCGATTAATCTCGATCCAACGTTGTCCCGATCGCTTTAAACGCAAGATATCTCGATAGCGAACATTGCGAGTTTGGGCGATCGCCGCATCAACACCAATTACAGTATGAATTACACTAATCCAACCACCAAATGCAGCTATCAGTAAAGCGGCGACTAAGAGTTTAGATATATTTTGCCAATACTTAACCATTTTGTTTGCAAGGTTGCGTATTTAGAAAGTATTCCCAAAGTTGGGTTGATATACGCCAAAAGGCTGTAGATATCTCCCCTCTCCTTGGAAAGAAGAGGTACAAGGGCGAGATTTTTAATTATTTGTTATAAAAATAGGCAATATCTTTGTCTTTGAGTGGGGCAAAGCCTGCATCTAATAATTTTTGATTGAGTTCGTCTTTAGGGATATGCTTTGCGCCAATACGGACAATGCGCGATCGCATGGTATTAGTTACGCCACTACGCTGGCGACCCGCTTCAAGAGCCATAACACTGCTATAGAGATCGAGTTTTTTCGGATCAATTGGTGTGCCATCGAAGTCGATCCCTGAGGCGATCGCCACATCAATTGCATCTGCACCTGTTGTTTGAGAATTTTCAGACATAAATAAACACCAAATATTTGTTAAAAATATGGCTTTGCGCCACTCTCAACAAGCTACCACTGAACGCGATACATACAAAATAGCAACCCATCTTTTTTGGCTGTAATTTTGCCGCTCATCGACTGCACTAATTCCGTAATTTCGCTAAGGGGCGTGAGAAATACCTCTGAGCCTAAATAAGTTTCTAAAATTGCCCAATTTTCTGAAAGTTCTAAATCAGGGGCGATCGCATCAAAAATCAATACCCCATTTGGTTTTAAAACGCGCTTTGCCTCACGCAAAACCAATTTCCAATATTCCAAAGGGTAATAACAACTAAAGCCTGTGGCAATTACGCGATCAAAAAATCCGTTTTCATAATTTAAACCATGTGCCGCACCAAGCTGCACGCCCTTAAACAATTTGGAATTAAGCTGCGAACCACGTGAATTCAGCGCTTCCTTGGCGACAAAACTAATTTCCTGTCCATAAAAAAACACATCCCAGTCGCGCCAAGGATAAATCAAAAAACTGACCCCACAGCCAATATCTAAACAACGCTGTTTTTTTTGAAATTGCGCCAATTCCCAAAAAGGCGAAGCAATTTTGCTAGATAAAGTATGACTTACCCATTCACGAAACAGTGGCATTGATTCCACCTCTGCGGGTAAATCAAAGGCTTCATTCCGATATTCGCGATCGTAGCGTTTTTGGACTATGGCGATCGCCTCCGTCCATTCATCAGCCTGAAAAGTAAAAGCTTTATTCATTGTAAATTCATTATAAATACTTACGAAAAATTAATATCTGCTTGTTTTTCGATCGCTTTCAATGTCCCTATTGGAATCATCTTGCTGCTATGCACAGGGACGATCACAGTTCGACGAGTTTCGGGGTTAAATAACTTGAGGTGAGAACCATTTTGAGAAACCTCTAAAAAGCCTGTGGATTTAAGTTTTTTAATTACTTGACTTGCAGTTAATCGCGGTGATTTGGATGACATAAGAATTTATGCAGCCAATTCAACTATTTCAGAACTGGGCTTTTTGACCAGTAAATATTCTGGAAGGGGTTCTAACATTAGTGCAATGGCATCTTTAAGATTAGATATTGCCTCCTCATGGCTATCACCACAAGAAGATACAAAATTTAATTCTGCACAGGTGGCAGAATAAGCTTCTACTTCAGCATCCCATTCTACAACCGCAGAAATAATCACACATTCTTTAGATCCGTGGTCTTTGATAGTTTCAGGAATTACAGAATTGTTAGCAACAGAAGTAACAGCTACAACTTTTTTCTTTTTACCTTTAGATATAGGATTTTCTGTGGGGAGACTTCCTAGTAGTGCTATTAGTGCTTCGACGTGCGCGAGTTGAGCGCGAGTTTGGGCAGCTTTACCTTCATATTCAGAGAGAAAGCTTTGCAAATGGGTTTGCGAAGTTTGTAAAGACTTACCAAGTCTCTTTGGTTGCAAACTTACAGGTAAATTCATAGTCATAAGAAATAATAATTAATTGATTTGCTGACTAAACTTAATTTAATTTAATTTAATTTTAGTTCTTTTTGAGCTTTAAGATAATCAAACACCGATTTGTCACCAATATCAGGAGGAATTGCTTGGGTTACTTTACGAATTGCGAAGATCATAAACAAAACTGCCCAAGCGCCTAATAATCCACGCTCGATCGCGATCGGCAAAATATTTACTAAATGTCCAAGAATTAACACAGGCAACAATGGTACTAAAAACTTAGTTTCAAAGCGATTAAAACAAAAAGTTTCCTTAAAGAAAATCCCTGTAAGTGCGGCAAAACTGAAGCCAATACCAATTAAGGCGATCGCATGATCGTAAATAGCGATCGCCAAAGGTTCGGGAAAATATAAAGCTATACCCACCGTAGAAATTGCCCCGATCGCCCAAAAAGCCTGCAAAACTCGATGCAATAATTCTAGATAAATATGAATTGTCCAAAGGGCTACACCTAAACTGACCGAAAATCCGATATATAGCCAAGTTAACCAATTTAAAATTTCAGGATTATTAGGCTGCAACAAGACTAACAGTGCTCCCACGCTAAAACATAGAGCCGCGATCGCCAAAGCAGTGCGGTAGACAATCACGCCAAGGCGATCTCTTTCAGTAATCGTAAACTCGCCAAACTGACCTTGATAAACTTCAGATCTAATTTCCACAAATTTCTCCTCCAATTTAGCTACTGAGCGAAAGCCCCGCGCTCTACTCGTTTACAGGGTGAGCGGCGGGATGTAAGCGAGTCCATTGAGGGGTTCGATACCCCGAAAATGGACAATTATCTTTGCTTTAATTGCGAAAAAGCCATACAGGGCATAGGTTTTATGATATAATTAATCTTGGATATGTGAAACCTCTACGGAGGGAATCTGGCATGTCTGAGCCAAGGGGCGACAACCATCGTGGTCTTGGTATTGCTGTCGGGCGGACAGTGATTAAAGCTCAGCGTGTAACCGAACCAATAGGTGGTGTTGCTGAGAAGCCCGTGCTGTATGCGTAGCATCAGCGTCGGGAGTCGTCACGGTGTCAATATCTACTATAGCTGTCGCCACTTGTATCAAAACAAATCAAAACCCAAGAGATGGTGGCGGCGCGGAGCGCCGCCACCATCTCTTTTATGTCCTAACAAGACTGGCGACGGCTATATAGCGGGTAACATAAAGCAAAGAAAAAAGTGCAGTGCGAATTATACTTTCTTTTTTTCTTGGTTTTTTATGAAAAATTATATTGCCAAAAAACCCATAATGCTTTACTATCTTGCAGTCAAAATCGACAAAAAAACGGATGACGCTGTACCGAAAACCAAGTAAGCAGCAGAGGAACTTTTTATGCGTATCTACTACCTAGCTGGCGTGATTCTTAGCGTTACTTCAATCCTTGGTGCTTGCGGTGAGGGTACACCAACCGAATGTACGATCAGTACGACAAGAGAAACTAGACAAGGCATTGTCAAAATAGCTAAATTTGCGTCTGGGACAGATTGCGAAGCAATGAGAACGCTCGCCGAGTCAGGTCAGCCCTTGCCAACTCTGGCTGGTTCTGCACCCACTGCTACTCAGCCAAAGGCGGTAGCAACTACTGCTGCACCAACCTTTAATGCTCCATTTATTGCTGGGCAGAAAACACAGGAACTTATTTCTATCACTGATAAACAAGCAAGGGTTCAGGAGTTAGAGAAAAAAATGGGTGTTGGCTTCAAACAATCTCGCGATCCTTTTACCAGTTCGATCATTAATCCAGTTCCAAATTTAGAAACTCTATTGGCAAAGCCTAAGGAGCTACCTAACCTGAGACCTGCGGTAATCGTCAGAACATCTACCATTGCAAAAATTTTACTACCTCCTCCTCCTCCTCCTGACATTAAAGCTGCCGAAGGCACAAAAGTTACAGGCACTGTTGAAATTTCAGGTACGATATTTGCGATTATCCAAGCCTTTGAAGAGCCAACTTCTCGCTATGTTAAGGTCGGTCAAATGATCTCTAACGGTAGAGTATTAGTTAAACGAATTGATACTAATGCTGAGCCGCCGATCGTAGTATTGCAACAAAATGGAGTTGAAGTCTTACGTCCTGTAGGCGCTCCTGTCGTTGGTGCTGTAGATACGACGCAGCCGCAAACTGCCGTTCCTGCACCTCAAACTCCTCAGTCGAACTAACGCTCCATTTGTTTTGACTCCTGCTCAGTAGTAAGCTTTACGGCGCTTTGCGCTGAATAAAACTTAAAAATTTTGTTGAGGGTGTTGCTTTGTAGCACTATCAGCAAAACTTTTGTGGCTTGGTTACTCGCAATTCACTCATGGATTTATGCGCGTGCTGCCCAGAAAAGCGAACTGTCGCCTCTATGAAATTTTATGTTGCCTTCTAGAGAATGATCATCTTTCAACTGTAACCAACCACTACCAGAAGCGTCATCACATTCATCGTTGCCATCCCAAGTGAATTCAAATCTTTCACCTGCTTTGTTTTTAACAATTTCGCCATCGATTTGTCCTGATACCAAACCGAAGTGAAAATCGCCACCACCAATTTGATCTACAGTGACATAAGCTTGCATTTCCATATTAAAAAAGTCCTCAACCCAGAGTTCCATTTTGTTGATGTGCCAAGTTCCAGCAAATTTCATACTTGTACTTTTGATTAAATGATTTTCGCTCTAAATTATAGCGACTTGGCTACGCAACTCATTCAAGTAAGTGTCAAAATAGGTTTGAACGTTGCGAGATTGAGGCGAAACGATGTCACTGAAAGCTGGTAAAGAAGCTTTGTTGCGAAAGCGTTACACTGAAGCGATCGCCATTTTGACTGAATATAGCCGAGAGCGTGGGGATAAAACCTCTAAAGACTATGTGCAAGCGCAAATTTGGCTAGTTTCGGCATACAAAAAAACTGGACGTGCTGATAAAGCGATCGCTATTTGCGAACAATTAGAAATATCTTCTGACCCACAGTTGCAAAAATGGGCGCAAAAATCCTTAATTACACTTCGGGCGCTGCTTGATGCGCCAACCGACGATCGCATCAGGCGGAATGAAGATGTCGCCTCAGTGATCAAGTCTGATGCTCGTCGCTATCGTAAAAAAGACGTTACTCTCGCCCTTCCCTCTCGCTATACATACTTTCTGATCGCGGCGATCGTACTAACGATTTTGGCAATTATTGGTTTGCAATTTTTAATTGGCTATGGGATTTCACGGATTTTTACGGACTTCTTTTCAGAAGCTTGGTTAAAAACAACTGCGATCGTCACGGCTGTGTTTAGCACTTTGCTATTCTTCATGTCGCCTTGGATAATTGATATTACCCAAAAGCAGTATCACCGTATTCAATGGATTACCTTGGCAGATTTGGATATTAAGAGTCCTGAATCTGTGGAAATCATTGAAAACTTTTGTGAAAAGTACAATATTTTTGTGCCGCGATTGGGCTGGATTGAAGACGATGCACCCGTTGCTTTTACCTATGGTGTCATCTCTAACTCGGCGCGAATTGTGGTCAGTCGCGGATTATTTGAATGCTTAGACGATGATGAAATTGCGGCGGTCTATGCCTATCAATTGGGACGAATTCGGAATAAAAGCTTTGCGGTTTTGACCTTTGTTTCTGCGCCTGTGCAAGTTCTCTATTTTATCTATGTGTTACTGAGCCGTCGCAGTTATCAAGCCAAAAGCGCGAAGCAAATTTGGCAAATCGCCGCAACCTTTGCCAATGTTCTTTATGCTCTTAGCAATTATTTACTGGTTTGGCTCTCCCATGCCAGTACGATCGTCAGCGATCGCTTTGCTTCAGAAATTACAGGAAACCCCAACGCCCTCGCGAGAGCCTTACCAAAAATGGCGCGGCAAATGTTGCCCTACAATCAGCCCGCCATGCCTACCAATCGCCTTTTAGAATCGACAAGAGCGCTAGGAATTTGCGATCGCCAAACAATGACGGCGATCGGCTTAGCGATGGAAATTGCTCATACTGGACAAACTGATCAAAATCCCTATCGTGTATTTCTATGGGAACTATTTAATCCTTGGCGGCGTTGGCTAGAAATACATTCCACTCATCCCTTAGTTGGAAAGCGTTTGCAGTTTTTAGCGGGATATTCTAAACAATTGGGGCTGTTAACGGAATATGATTTTGCAGAACTTTTGAAGGAAGAGAAAAAGCTCAATAAAAAGCTTTTATACCGAAACTTTTGGCGTGATTTATTAATCCAAGTCTCTCCAGTTCTCGGTGTGGCGATCGCCATAATTATTGCCATATTGTTCTCGCAATTGTTTAACCGATGGCTATTACTGAGTCTGTCGATGATTGGCTTGGGCTTAGGATTTATGCTGCAAGGAAGTTTACGCTATCCTGATTTTCGTCGTGTTGCTGATACCGACTTGGTTAGTCTGTTGATCGATCCCTATGCTAGTTATGTGCAAGGCGCTCCTGTGCAGATCGCTGGGGAGATGCTTGGTTATGGCACTGATGAATTCTATCTTGGTTATGCCATGCGGATCGAAGATCAAGGTGGTTTAGCTTTTCTGAACTACATTCCCAATTTTCGTCAATGGATTATCGATCCTTCAAATACAATTAGAAATCTGGAAATGCTATGCGATCGCTCGGTGATTGCGACAGGTTGGTTTCGGCGTGGCAAGTTCCCCATTATCGATCTATCGACATTGCAACCAATTATGGAGGATCGTCCCCAACAACGTGCTTCTCTCACCAGTCATCATCAGTTTTGGAATAACATTGGCAGTTCGATTCTAGTTTTGCTAGGCTTATCGCTCTTGCTTTCAACTTCACGATTATTTTGAATGTACCTTAAATCTCTCCACATCAAGCAGTTTCGCAACTACATCGATCAAGAAGTTACCTTCACAGCGCCCAAAACCGTGATCGTGGGCAATAATGCTCAAGGTAAATCTAACTTGCTTGAGGCAGTCCTACTACTGGCAACTTTACGATCGCACCGTGTGAGTAAAGATCGCGACTTGGTACAAAGTGGTGAAGCGATCGGCGAGATTAGGGCCATCTGTCAGCGATCGCGATCGCTTGATAGCTATCCCGTAGAATTAATGATGCGGATGCGAGCGAGTGGCAAACGCACTTTGCAGGTAAATGGAGTTAATCAGGCGAGACATTTAGATTTTTTGGGAAATCTGAATGCCGTGATGTTTTCGAGCTTGGATTTGGATTTGGTACGAGGCAGTCCAGAGAGTCGGCGCGATTGGCTGGATACAGTTTTGATTCAACTAGAGCCGATTTATATCAATCTTTTGCAGCAATATAACCAAGTTTTGCGACAACGTAATGCTTTATTAAAGTCGATTAAGCAGGGAAAAATTCAATATGAGCCGCAACAGATGGCACTTTGGGATGCTCAATTGGTGACGACGGGAACGCGGCTAATTAGAAGGCGATCGCGTTTATTGGAGAGATTAACGCCGATCGCGCGTGCTTGGCATCAATCGATTAGCGGCGGTAGTGAATATTTAGAAATTACTTATGTCCCTAAGTTTAAATTCACACCAACAGATACGCTCGAAAATATTCATCAAGCTTTTTTTGAGGCGATTTCGCAGAAGGCAATTATTGAACAGCACCAAGGAACGAGTTTAGTTGGTCCCCACCGAGATGAGGTTTTGCTAACAATTAATCAAACTCCTGCGAGGGAATATGGCTCTCAAGGACAGCAAAGAACTTTAGTATTAGCGCTAAAACTAGCAGAGTTGGATTTACTAGAATCAGTAATTGGAGAGCCGCCACTATTGTTATTAGACGATGTTTTAGCCGAACTCGATCTCCAACGTCAAGATCATCTGTTAAATGCGATCGCCGATCGCGTTCAAACAATAATTACAACGACCCATCTTGGTTCATTTGACGCTAAGTGGTTAAACTCTGCTCGAATTTTTCAAGTAGAAAGTGGAAAAATTTTACCTTAGCATCGCTAATTAAATAAAAGCCAAATATGATTCGGTGGGCAAAGCCCACCGAATCATATTTGGCTTTTAAAATGTATAATTTATTTCGTTTGCGATCCTTAACAACAAAGGATTACGCTTTACACAGTCCTTTGTTGTTAAGGCTTTCTAGTAGCGATCGCTCTTAAATGGAAATTCAAAAACAATAGAAAGTACTTTAGATTTTTTGTTGCTTATTCTTCTTCTTCCGCTCCAATTTGACGTAGATGAATATGTTTGCGTCCGAGGCGAATTTCTAACTCATCACCCGCTTCTAAACCCATGAGTTGTGTATAGGCTGAACCAATTAGTAGGTTGCCATTATTTTGAACACTGACACGATAACTTGCACTGCGTCCACCTTTACCGCTACCTTTAGCTTCAAGCTCAATCCCATCAGCTGCCATTAAAGCATTATAAAACTTCATCAAGTTGACGCGAGCTTGATTGTTTTTGGTAATGGTTGAATATCCACAAGCTTTAGCTTTTTCTTCTTTTGACAGATGCTCTAGTTCTTTAACTTTCTGCAACAGAGCCTCTCCAGAGAGTTGAACTGGTTGTTTTACTTTTGCCATTTGTTTTTTAATAATTTAATATTTGATATCTATACGTCAGTATCTAAGATAATTGTACTAATAGTCAAATCTTTTTTACTGAGATATACAACTTATTTATTTTTACAGATAACTATCACCTATATTTAATTAACTAGTCAAGTAAATAATAAATTAGTACTAGACTATTAATTTAAAAGCATAAGATTGATTTTAACAGTGAGAAATATGATAAAAATTCTTCGATTAATGCGTTGAATGCTTACTTTATTTGTGGCACATGCGTAATTACTAAAATACATTCAAAATCTGGCGTGATCGCATTAATGGCACTGACAAGGCGATCGCATCGTATCCTGAAACGATTAGAGATTGATTTCTCAAGCATTTTTAGCTTATAGTTATTTTTAGAAATAATTCTTGGACGTTTTATGGCGAGTGAGTCTTTAGTTGAAGTTACTTTTGTTTTAGACGATCCAAGTATGGATGACTACGAGCGACAAGAGTTTGCTAAGAAATTGCTGAAACAGTTACGCGAGCAGGGTGATGCGGAGACGGTCGAGCGGACTGAAGATCTCAATGCTGAAGCTGGTAGCAAAAGTGTTTTGGATAAGGTGGTTGGGGCGTTGACGGCTGAGATTAAGTTTGGCAAAGTCGTTAGTTTTTTTAGTTTTGTGGGTGAGAAGTTTGCAGAAAAGCCGATTGAGGTGCATGTCAAGGTTGGCGATCGCGAAGTAACTATCAAAGCGACGGGTGAAAAGGCAGTTTTGCAAGCAAAGCAAGCCGTGGCAGAATTTAAAGCGCTTTTGGGTGGGGATGCTGTGTAATGGCAAAAAAAGCTCTGTTAATTGGTGTCAGTCAATATGAGGCGGGTTTGCCTCCACTTGCGGCTGCGCCTAAGGATGTAGCGGCGATGTTGCGGATATTGCAAAATCCAGAGCTTGGGGCTTTTGATGATGTGAAGACGCTGATCGATCCTGACTTAGAGGCGATGCAAACAGCGATCGCTTTATTATTTCAAAGTTGTCAAAAGGGCGATTTGGGGTTGCTCTATTTTTCGGGGCATGGCATTACTGACGATAGAGATCGCCTGTATCTGGCGACGCGACGCACTAGCAAGGACACTTTCAAAGCAAATTCTGTTTCTGCTAGTTTTATCCAAAATATCATGGGCGATCATCACCATGAGAGACAACATGTTCTGATTTTGGACTGTTGCTATAGTGGGGCATTTGCGGAGGGTTGGCAGTCAAAAAGTGTAGATGTGGATCTGAAACCACAGCTTGAGGTGCAAGGGAGTGTGGTGCTGACTTCTTCGACATCGACGCAAAAATCCTATGAAGATAAGGAGGGGGAACTGTCGCTTTATACGAACTACATCGTACAAGGGATCGAGTCAGGGGCGGCGGAAGGGGATGGCGATGGTTATATTTCGGCGGATGAGTTGCATGAGTATGCCAAGAGGCAAGTCCAAGCTGCTAAGCCAGCGATGAAGCCAGAAATTTATGGGGTCAGGCAGGGGATCAAGATTGTTCTCTCTAAGGCAAAAGTTGATACGAAGTTAGAGTATCGCCGTTTGGTGGAAAAATATGTTGATAATGGCGAAATTTCTTTTGTGGGACGAGAGATTTTAGATGTGCGGCGAGAGCGTTGGCGGCTATCTGTCGAGGTAGCAACTGCTATAGAAAATGAAGTCGTTGAGCCATATCGTCAGCGTTTGCGAAATTTAGAACGCTATCAAAGATCTCTAGAGAGAGCAGTCCAGCAACAGTTTCCTTTAACCGAGAGGATGCGCGGACAGCTTCAGGATTTGCAAGAGGTTTTGGGTTTGAGAGATGAAGATATTAGCTCGATTCAAAATCAGATGATTGCTCCTTTGGAAACAATGCAAAGGCAAAATGAACTAGAAGTAGAACGGCAAAGACAGGCAGATTTAGAGCAACAAAGACAACGAGAGGCTAATTTAGAGTTAACACGACAAAGGCAGGAACTGGAACGTAAGCGTCAATTAGATGATGAGCAAGGAAGGCAAGCTGAGTTAAAAAGGCAACAAGATCTTGAAGCAGAATGGCAGAGACAGGAAGAGTTAGAGCAACATAGACAACGAGAGTCTCATCTAGAGTTAACACGACAAAGGCAGGAACAGGAACGCAACCGTCAACTAGGCGATGAACAAAGAAGGCAAGCTGATTTAAAAAGGCAACAAGATCTTGAAGCAGTAAGAAAAAATGCCTCAGGTTCCGACTCGTTTGTTGGATCAAAAATTGAAGGACAACAAATAGTTCCTCAAAAAATATCGAATAAAACTTTATCAATTGTATTTTCTGCACTATTTGTAGGTACTAGTGCAGTATATCTTTTGCAAAATCAACAACCATCTGTCACTCCAACCCCTGCATCTACTATCTCTACTAGTCCCGCGTCATCAATCACGGTGAAACCAACTAGTAGTCCATCTCCAAGTCAAACTCCATCACCAAAAAACACTGTTTCCAATAAAACAGCACAAGAGCTTTTTGATGAGGGGGGTGCTAAAAGAGAAAAAGGAGACACCCTAGTACACGCTGGCTGAAGTAACGAAACGTAAAGATTAGAAGAGAAGCAGGAAAAAACAGGCGATAATAGAGGGAGAGTGAGTAGGAGGAAAAAGAGATGTCAGCCCCGAAAACAATAGAGATCAAAGTCAGCGAACA
>JBDNJN010000218.1:0-28118 GCA_041687725.1 Pseudanabaena sp. | reverse complement strand
AATTTTGGGAATCCTTTACTTCGGCTTCGCTCAGCACAAGTTTTCCCTGATACCTTTTTTTTGCAGTTATCAAAGAATCGGCTAATCGCAGACCATGCACGTTCTGAGCTAGCTTGCCTTGCTTGCGAATTAAGCTTTTTAGCCCATTCAAAACTTTTGGCAAGCACAGCGCAGTATGCAGATAGGTCATATTTGTTAAGCTTTTCTCCGTCCATCCAGTACCGAATACAGCTATTACGCACAAACAGAGCAGTACGAAGGGCCTCATCAATGAGGTTGTACTGCTCTGTTTTACCTTTTAGCTTTGCTTCGAGAACTAACATGGATTAATTAAATCTTATTCTCTATACTATAGCGTAACTTTATTGTTTATGGGGATCTAAAAAGACTAAAGCGAATAAATTCGCTCGTCCGATTTTCATCTCAGGTCTGAAGACACTGAGCTTTCAATCTGTCGTATTATTCTGTAAGAAATCCAGTTATGTTTTCGGCTAAACAGATCATTGACATGCTCTCAAGGCTGAAGCCAATGAGATTCCAAGAATCACTTCTTAGATTTTCTGCTTCATAGCAACAGCCCTTTAGAGGAATCTCTATCAGGTCTTATGTTCGCTCCACAGACTAACCCCGCAAGCCCTGCGGTTTTTAAAAGTTATTTTGTTTGCTAAAAGCTTGGTTGTCGCTCCTAGTTTCACAATTCTAACATAAAGCCGTCCTAAAATGATAATTATATGAATCAATTAAAAAAACTAAAAGGAATAAATTCCCTCGTTCGCTTCCCTCTCAGCGCTGAAGCGACTGAGTTTCCCACGTATCGTGAGGTTTTATGAGATATTTGCTGCGTCGCTTTTTGGCTTGGTTTGCGATCGCCTTAATTACAATAACCGCTCTATTTTCCTGTACCAATGGCAAAATCATTAGTAACAGTAATCGGCTGGGGATAAGCGATCGCACCGATGAGCGTATAGTTATAGGTACGACCAGTAAGATTCGCACCCTTGATCCTGCGGATGCTAATGAATTTTTTATTAGCAATGTTTTCTACAACACACTCGAACGCCTTTATACCTACAAAGAAGGCTCCAACGAGATCGTGCCGCAACTTGCCTCAGCTATGCCAAAAGTTAGCGAAGATGGCTTAATTTATACAGTACCAGTGCGAACAGGGATCAAATTTCACGATCGCACCAACTTTAATGCCTACACGATGAAATTTGCCTTAGAACGCTTCATGAACTCTAAAGGCGCACCATCATACATCTTGACCGATGTAATCGAAGCGATTTCTGTCACAAACGAAGCTGAACTAGTTTTTAAGCTCAAACAACCTTTGCAGTTTTTCCCAAAATTTTTAGCCTTTACAGGAGCCGCCGCGATCTCACCGCAGGTTTACAAACACATTAAAGACGAAAAGACAGGTAAGCTTCTGTTTTTGCCAGATAAGTTAGTTGGAACTGGTCCTTACCAAGTTACACAGTTTGTCGAAGGTAGCTACTTACGTCTCGATACATTTCCTGACTATTGGGGCAGAAAGCCTGCCAATAGAGGCATTGATATTCAGTTTTTCTCATCTAATTCCAACTTGCTCAATGCATTTAAAACAGGGGCGGTTGACGTTGCTTTTCAGACGCTCACGCCAACTCAGGTCAAAAGCGTGGAAACTAATGCCAAACAAAATGGCTGGACGATCGCCTCAGGACAAGGCGCGACCATCCTATATATGGTGCTAAATACTCAACAAGCACCACTTAATGATGTGCGCGTGCGCCAAGCCCTCGCCGCCGCAATTGATCGCCCTCTTTTAGCATCACGCATATTTTTCAATCAGCGTGCGCCACTATACAGCCTGATTCCCAGTACCTTTGCCGAATCTAAGCCTGTATTCGAGCAGAAATATGGTGATGGAAATGGCAAACTAGCGCGGCAATTACTGGAAGAAGCAGGATATTCTGACGATAAACCTGCTCAAATTTCAATCTGGTATTCCCCAAAATATGGCGGTAACGGCGACCTAATTGCCAGTACTTTGCGTGCATCAATTCAAAAGAACGTCGGTAAGATTTTGCAAATTAAAACTGAGCGTGTCGAAAATACAGTCGGTTATGCGTTTCTAGATAAAGGAGTATATCCCGCTTACTTACTCGATTGGGTTCCCGATATTCTTGATCCTGATAACTACATCAAACCATTTTTAGAATGCGAAGAAGCGGAAGGCGATCGCTGCATAAAGGGCAGTAGTCAATTTCAAGGCTCATTTTATAACAACCCAATCATGAATGATTTGATTGCCAAGCAGCGAAAAGAGAGCGATAGTGTTAAGCGATCGCAAATACTGCAAAACATTCAAGAAATTTTGGCTCAAGACGTACCATTTATTCCACTCTGGCAAAATAAAGAATATGCCTTCGCTCAAAAAGGTGTCGGAGGAGTCAAAATCGAACCAAATCAACAACTCCCTTACTGGACTATTTCTAAATAAGGTAAAAGCGGCGCTTTTATCGAAAACCCATAAAAAAAAGAGGAGCGCTAGGCGCTCCTCTCTTTTTTATGGGTTTTATTGGTTAGTTTCACTAATTGATAATTGATAGGACACGCGATCGCCATTAGCCGTACCTACCCAAATTTCATATTTACCGCCTACCCAAGTGCCTGATAATTCCGCAGTTTTACCATTGCGGCAATAAATACCATCGGGACCTTTAACCAATAACGACAAATCGCGATCGCCCGACACCTTTAGACTCAAAAATCCGAAGTCTTTCTGCACTACTAACAAATGGTTTGCAGTTTGTTCAGCCAAGCCTTGACATTGTCCATTTGCCTTGCCAGTGTCAATGGACTGTAAAGGCTTATCGCCACCTGTGTTACCAGAATAAACTTGGGGATCGGGCGTAAATCTAGGCGAGAGCGGCTCTAGTACTTCTTGACTCATTGTGGGAGCCAAAGATAAGAGCATTGGTACTAGAGTAAATCCTAGTAAAGCGATCGGTAGTTTCAATAATTTCATTTTTGGCGTATTTCACTCAAAGACAACGTATAACCAAAAGGTTGACCAACACTTTTAGAACCAACCCAAACTTGGTAAGAACCTTTAGGCAAGCGACCAGTAGCTTGGGGATTGCGTCCACCTGACTCATCATCAGCACAAATGACAATACCATTTGGGCCCTTAATCAACATAGTTAGGTCATCGTTGATATTGCTGGTATAAACCAATAAGTCCATGACAGGAAAAGTATCGGTCAAATTAATCGTGTGATTTGGTTGAGCGTCAGCAAAACCACGGCAATTATCGGGAATTCCCGCAAGACTCGCAAGACTAGTACTACCCCTTGCAATTCCAGTCAAGGTTGCAGGATCAGGGCGAAAACTTCGTCCTAGCGAAATCGCACTTTCAGCGAAACTAGGCGCAGCGATCGCTAAAGTTACCGTAATACTTGCTAAGGTTCCCCAACCTAACTTGAGCATATTCAATTGACAACTTTTATAAATGTCCATACTTACCTGACTGTAATGTGGTTTTGAACGTAATTTTTAAATTAATTATTTGAAATCCATTTGGGAATTATGACTAGGTAAATCTTGATTATGTTCCCCAAAATAAGCTTATTAAGAGTATTACAGCACCTCGCTCTGTCATAAAACCCAGATAATTTTTTGAAAGTGCCGCGAAGCGGCACTTTCAAAAAATTATCTGGGTTACTTAAAACCTCAATGCGGCCCACCACCGATTTCTTGGTTTAGAAATATGTAAAGAAATATTAAGATATTGCTGTCATAGTGGCATGACTCCTTGACAGGATAAGATTCTACCTGTAACTTTAATTTCATACAAGGGTATTCGCCCTTCGCAATCAATATGCAAGACAAGCAAAAGGTAACTTTTTATCTCCCCGAACGACTACATCAACAGCTTAAGATTCGCTCTGCTATTGATGGTGATTCCATGTCAGACTTGGCAGAGAAATCTATCAGCTTTTACTTAGCCCACGCTGATATTGTTGAATCTTCTGGTGTTGGACATACCCATCAAACCTACAACTGTCCGAGCTGCTCTCAAACTGTTGTAATCAGAGATGGTGAACTGCTAGCAATCGGGGGACACCGAACCCAGTCTTTACCTGTTACTGTTGGCAAAGCTGACAGCCCAGATGAAGAGAAGTTAGTCTCAATCGGTTAAATCTCATCTGATTTCCCAAATATTTTTTCTGTAGACAAGGTGAGGACAGAGGCGCAAACCTCGGTATTACAATATGCAAGAACAACTTAGCATTTTAATTCAGGCCCAATATCCCTTGATCTACCTCAATACCCCAGAGGAAGAAAGAGCAGAACGGGCGATCGCTAACATTTCTCAAATCAAGCCAGTCCGTCGCATGTTTACATGGACTATGACTCAGGGAATTGTCGAGTATGGACAACCCTCAGGGGCAGCGCAACACAATACCTTGTCTGCGGAAGCCGCTCTCTCATGGATCATGCGTGCCGACCAGAAAGATCCCGCTATTTATGTTTTTAAGGATTTACACCCTTTCTTAGATCTTGCAGGAACTGTTCGTTGCTTGCGTGACGCAGTTGCTAATTTCAAGGGTACTCAGAAAACGATTATCTTGATGTCGCCGATTCAGGTAATTCCTGTTGAGTTAGAAAAAGAGATCGTCGTACTCGATTTTCCTCTGCCAGATATGAAAGCGATCGAGGAAGTTCTTGATCAGCAACTCGCACTGGTTCGCACTAGTAAAGTATCTGCCGAAACTCGCGAAAAACTAGTGAGAGCGACTTTAGGCTTAACTCAAGATGAAGCTGAAAAAGTATACCGCAAAGCTCAAGTCACTAATGGCAAGTTAACCGAAGCAGAAGTTGATATTGTCCTGTCAGAAAAGCAGCAACTGATTCGTCGTAATGGCATCCTCGAATATATGGAGGATGAAGAAGACATCGATGACGTAGGGGGACTCGAAGAACTAAAACATTGGTTGCAACAGCGATCGAATGCTTTCACTCAGCGAGCGAGAAATTATGGATTACCACAGCCGAAGGGAATGCTAATTCTCGGTGTCCCTGGTTGCGGGAAGTCCCTAATCGCCAAAACGACCGCTCGGCTCTGGTCATTACCCTTGATTCGCCTTGATATGGGGCGTGTCTATGATGGCTCAACTGTTGGCAAGTCAGAAGCGAATTTGCGAAATGCCCTTAAAGTTGCCGAGTCTATTTCACCGATGATCTTATTTATCGATGAACTTGATAAAGCCTTTGCAGGTGGAGCAGGTTCGGCAGATTCCGATGGTGGCACATCGTCGCGGATTTTTGGAACATTTCTTACATGGATGCAGGAGAAAAAATCACCTGTATTCGTGATGGCAACTGCTAACCGTATCGAGAAGTTACCAGGGGAATTTCTCCGCAAGGGGCGCTTTGATGAGCTTTTCTTTGTAGATTTACCGAATGGTGAAGAGCGCAGAGATATTTTTAAAATCCATCTGTGCAAGCGTCGTCCAGATGTTGAAAAATTAGAAAGATTCGATTTTGAACAACTGTCAAAAGTAAGTGATGGTTTTTCGGGGGCGGAAATCGAACAGGCGGTAATCGCCGCCATGTATGAAGCTTTTGCTCAAGATCGGGAGTTTACACAGCTAGATATCATTTCGGCTGTGAAATCAACAACTCCCCTCTCACGCACGATGACTGAGCAGGTTGCTGCTTTGCGTGACTGGGCAAGGATGCGGGCTAGACCCGCCGCTACTTCTGTCGCTGAATATCAGCGTATGGAGTTTTAAAAAGCTTATTCTGCTGTTTTTGCAGGCAGCAGAGTTAAGGCTAGATTCTAAAGATATCTTATTAAAAAGTCTTTAGGCTAGCAGCTAACATAGGAGTCAGAACCACCGAACTCTTATGTTTCATGTTCGAGTTAACAATTGAGTTCACGAATCGAGTTCACAATTATTCACAGGAGCAAGACCATTATGTCTCATTTCAGCACTCTTCGCACAAAAATTACTGATGCCGAAGTACTTAAGTCGTCTTTGCGCGATCTAGGTATCACTGTCAAGGCTGAAGCTGATGTTCGTGGCTACAACAGCCAAAGCATTCGTGCCGACATCGTGGCAACTCTAGAAGGTGACTACGATCTAGGTTGGTCGCGCAATGCTGACGGTTCCTTCGATTTGATCGCCGATCTCTGGGGTGTCGCTAAAAAGCATAACCAGACTGATCTGATCAATTCGATCAATCAAAAGTATGCCGTGAACAAGGCTCTGACTGAGGTAAAGCGTCCTGGTCTAAGCAATGCGAACGTAAAGCTCGTCTTGCAGTAAGAGGCATAATCTTGCGAGTTAACTATGCAAATTAACAGGCTAGTCATCCTTGGCTAGCCTGTTTTTTCAGTTAAGATCTTCACATTTATCGCTTTTAAATGTAGAATACTGATACATATTTTGAGCTAAAGTCGCCCTAAATGGATATTGCGATCGCCCTCCTACAGCATTACAGTTTTGACCTTGGTGGTTATACCATCAGGGATTTGACTCGTGCATGGGAAATTTTCAAGCCTGAATGGGTGCGCCAAGCTGTAATCGAATCGCTATTTCAAGGACGATATAAAGCAGTTTCGGTTAATCAAATTTTGCACCTATGGGAACGCAAGGGTGAGCCAAACTGTCGCTATAATCATGAATTTGAGAGGTTGGTTTGCGGTGATGTTGCAGTCATCTATGAAGATCGGATTTACTACACGCCCCCTCGTGCTTCTAATCGTGCAACCTCCGTTACTGAGATCCCTCCATTTACGACTACAGAAGAATCAACTTCACCACTTCCATTTCCGCGTCGCTCAATGCTTGGCTCTATAAAGGTTTCTCAAGCTTCTCCAACATCTGAACCTAAATCTCAAAGATATCCTAGTCGCACAAATATACTTTCGGGAACGACCGCACCTACGAAGGTCTATCCGACAAATACAAATCTTGAATATTCTGAAGCCTATCGGTCTGCTTACGATAATATGACTTTACTTGCCGAGTCTTCGATGTTTGTTGATAAGTTGCGATCGATGTGTGGCGATCGCGTAGTTTCTCCAACCTCTGCGATCGCTTCTGATTTATATAAAGTAGAAGTTACGATTGAGAGTTAGCTTAAAGCTTTTCACCGCTAATAATAAACATCGGACTGACAGCCGCGAATACTTGACGATTACCGCGAGTCTCTAGGCGGTTAACCGATGATTGCACAACCTCTACATTTCGCGCTTGTAACTTAGCAAAACTTTCAGAAATTGCATATAAACCTTCAAGACTGTTAGTAGTGGCGATCGCCCTACCACTCATTTGCAAACGTCCCCAACAATATTCGAGAATTTCCGATACTGATCGCCCACCTTCAATACAAATGCGATCGGGATCTGTAGTCAAACCAGTGAGACATTCTGGCGCACTACCGATCTTAATTTCAACATTATTCACGCCAAATTTTTGACAATTTTTAGCAATTAAACCCGCAACATCTTCATCACGCTCGATCGCTACAATTTTACCCTTAGGGCATAGCAAACCAGTCTCAATCGGAATTGTGCCTGTACCAGCACCAATATCCCATAGCACTGAATCTGTTTTGAGTCGCAACTGCCCGATAATCAGTAGTCGAGTCTCACATTTACTCATGGGTATTCCCGGTAAGCGATCGAATAATTCGTCAGGAATACCGGGGGTGACATAAGACCAGATGAGTTCAGACATGAGCTTGAGGCACGCGATGATTAGACATGATAAATATAGCGCGTTTCTACAGCTTCCTCAATAATGACTTGCTTTTCTGTAGAGTTAACCGCGCAAAGCGCGGTTAACTCTACTTTGCTTATACTGCTGCCGCAGTACGCTTGCGTCTACCAGCACTAGCAGTAGCTGCACCAGCAGTAGCCACTTCACTAGTAGTTACTACTGCCGTACCATTGCCATTACTTCTATTTTCAATTTTTGGAATCACCTTGCCACTACCTGATTTTAAGGTCACACCCAAAGCATTAGGCTTTGCAGCAGGCGCAGGAGCAGATTGAGTGGAATTTGGAGGCGTTTGCAGTAGGAAGACGATCATTGGCTTGCTTTGCATCTGTTGGCGCAAAACACGGGTGAGGTCACTTTCAAGTTGACCACGCAGACCAATCCAATCAACTTCGAGAGAACCAACGTTACGCGCAAAGTTACCCCAGCAATTCGCTAAGGAGTTATCGATCGCCTTAGCAACTGCCGCAATGATCTGTGAGCGTTCCATCGGCAAGACGACACCGCTTAATTGAATGTCAGGAGTCGTGGAAAGCTGACCATCGAAGCCAACTGATACAGCGATCGTGAAGATGCCATCGCCCGAAATTTGTTGGCGATCGCGCAATACGTCACCCTTGACCATGCCATCGCGAGAAGAATCAACGAGTTCTACTCCAGAAGGAACCTTGTCTACAATCTTCATGTAGTCTTGGCAAACTGCAACCACATCACCATTTTCAGCAATGACGATATTCTCGCTAGGAATGCCCATTGCTTCCGCCATCTTCGCGTGCTGTCTTAGCATTCTCAATTCACCGTGAGCAGGGAAGAAGAACTTCGGACGTACCAGCGCCAACATCATTTTATGATCTTCTTGAGAGCCATGTCCTGAAACATGAATGCCTTTATCTTTTCCGTAGATTACATTTGCCCCAAGAGCCATCAATCTATCAATTGTGCGAACTACAGGGATTGTATTTCCAGGAATAGGATTAGCGGAGAAGATAACGGTGTCACCTTGACGAATTTCGATCTGCCTGTGACTGCAATTTGACATACGAGTCAATGCCGACATTGGCTCACCTTGAGAACCTGTAGTCAAGATCAGAATTTGATCGTCACGATAATGGCGCAGATTTTGCAAAGGTTGGAAGAGATCGTCGCGACATTTGATGTAACCAAGATTACGAGCATGGGCAATGACATTCAACATTGATCGCCCGACTACACCGACTACCCGACCTTGCTTATCAGCAATGTCCAAAATCATATTCACACGATGGACTGAAGACGCGAAGGTAGTAATAATTACTCGCCCCGTTGCCATCATGATGTACTTTTGGAGATTGGGATATACTGCCCGTTCGGAAGGGGTAACACCTGGGAGTTCGGCATTGGTGGAATCGCTAATCAAAGCCAATACACCTTTTTCGCCATGCTCAGCCAAGCGATGCAGATCAAAGAACTCTCCGTCTACAGGAGTATGGTCAATTTTGAAGTCGCCAGAGTGGATGACTACGCCAGCAGGGGTATTAATCGCGATCGAGAAGCTGTCGGCGATCGAGTGAGTATTACGAATAAATTCGACAAAGAAGCTTGTACCGACACGGACAACATCGCGAGGCATAACCCGGCGGAGTTCAGTGCGATTGAGTACGCCTGCTTCACGAAGTTTGTCTTCGAGCAGTGCCATTGCCAAGCGAGGACCATAGATAACAGGAATTTCAAACTGTTTCAAGTGGAAGGAAATTGCGCCGATATGATCTTCATGTCCGTGAGTGACAATCATGCCCTTGATCTTGTGCTTGTTTTCGCGCAGGTAAGTCATATCAGGCAATACCACGTTTACACCTGGCATCATGTTGTCAGGGAAAGACAAGCCGCCATCGAGGAGCATTATCTCATCTTCGTATTCAAACACCCATGTGTTTTTACCAATTTCATGAAGTCCGCCGAGGGCAATAATTTTGAGAGCGGGAGCATTAGCTGTGGTCATAAGTTATCTCTTTTGTAAAGGAAAAAGGAAAAAGGATAATTGAATAGTGAAAATGATTCAATTCAATTGTGTGGTGGAAAACTTGGTGTCTATATCTATATGCAAGTATTTGGATAAATACATTAGACGGAACGATTAGAAAGCTGCCAGAAAGGTATAATCTCCCCCCACAAGCCATGATTGCCAGAAGTGATAAAACTCTCAGTCAAAATCTTGATGCAGACTCTCTAATATGTCTCTAGATATGAATGCTTTAAAGAACTTGAAGGAATAACTAGGTAAGAATTCCCACTTCTCTTAACACAACCTTAAGCTTGGCTTCGAGTTCGGCATTACCTGCAACTAGGGGCGATCGCACTACACCCGTATCTAATCCCAATAAGCGCAAAGCTGATTTTAGAGGAATTGGATTGCTAGTTAAAAATAAAGCCTTAAACAAAGGGAAAAGCTGAATATGAATTTGCAATGCTTCTTGCACTTTGCCTGTGGCAAAAGATTGCATCATCGCTTGCAGTTGTTTGCCAACTAGATGTGAAGCCACGCTGACAACGCCCTTTGCACCCACCGCCATTAAGGGCAATGTGAGGGAGTCGTCACCTGAATAGATCGCAAAATCGGCTGGTGTGAGGGCGCGAATTTGGCTAGCTTGATCTAAATCACCTGTCGCTTCTTTAATTCCGATAATGCTAGGAATTTCGGCTAACTTGGCGACGGTTTCAGGTTCGAGTTTGCAACCTGTGCGACTAGGAACATTATAGAGAAGGATCGGAAGATCTGGTGCAGCTTCAGCGATCGCTCGAAAATGTTTGTATAAACCTTCTTGCGGAGGCTTGTTGTAATACGGTGTTACTTGCAGTGTACCATCTAATCCAAGATTTGCGGCTTTTCGAGTAGCTTCGATCGCCTCAGAAGTGGAGTTAGATCCCGTTCCTGCCATGATTTTCGCTTTGCCAGCGATCGCATTCTTCAGCACCGAAAACAATTTATACTCCTCATCCCAACTCAGAGTTGGCGATTCGCCTGTTGTACCGCACACCACGATCGTATCGGTTCCAGTTTCAACCAAATGAATAGCAAGCTGTTCTGCTTTCGCATAATCGACATTCTCCTCTATGTCAAAGGGAGTAATCATTGCTGTTAGTAAACGTCCGAAATCAATTTCACTCATACATACTCAATACATACTCATAAATAGAAACTTGTTAAAAGTTTATAAACTTTTAGATAAGAGCCTTAGCAATCAGTAATTCGGCAATCTGAACTGCATTCAGCGCCGCTCCTTTACGAATTTGATCGCCACACAGCCATAATTCCAAACCGTTGGGATGAGAAATGTCCTGACGAATCCTACCTACTAGCACTTCATCTTTGCCACTGGCCTCAACGGGCATCGGGAAATAATTTTTGCTAAAGTCTTCTACCAACTTTACACCTGCCGCCGCAGCCAGAATCTCTCTAGCTTTATCTGGACTAAAAGGCTGGTCAAACTCTAGATTAAGTGCTTCCGAATGCGCTCGCAATACGGGAACCCGTACACAAGTCGCCGTAATCCGAATATTTTGATCGCCAAATATTTTGCGCGTCTCATTCACCATCTTCATCTCTTCTTCGCAATAGGAATTATCCGTCATCGGCGAATTATGTGGGAAAAGATTAAAAGCTAAAGGATAGGGCAAAATTTTAGCTACAGCAGGTTCGCCATTGAGGATTGCTTGAGCTTGCAATTTCACTTCTTCCATCGCCATCGCCCCTGCGCCACTTGCTGATTGATAAGTAGCGGCGACAATGCGTTGGATTGGTTGCACTTGATGCAATGGATATATTGCTACAGCCATCAAAATTGTCGTGCAGTTGGGATTCGCGACTATACCTTTATGCTGAGCGACGGCTTCAGGATTGACTTCTGGCACAACCAATGGCACATCGGGATGCATCCGAAAAGCGCTAGAGTTGTCGATTGACACGGCTCCTGCTTTAGTAGCGATCGGTAACCATTTCTTGGAAATGCTACCACCTGCGGAAGCAAGGACAATATCTACACCATCAAAAGATGATTCATCGACTGCTTCAATGATTAAATCTTCGCCACAAAACTTAATCATCTTGCCTGCCGATCGCTCTGAAGCTAAAAGCTTAAGTTTTCCTAAAGGAAACTTTCTTTCTTCTAGCAAAGCCAGAAGCTCTGTACCGACTGCGCCTGTTGCTCCGAGAATGGCAACGTTATATTTCTTACTCAATCAACCTCCGAAATAAAAACATCAAATTAAGTGAAAAACTTGTATAAGGACTGCAAAATGATTTATGTGTAGCTTCATCATTTGTGTCTCATCTAATCACATATTAACAAATTTTGGGGATATTGCTAATTGTTTACCTAGGGACCTGTAAAAATTGCATCTTCGACATCTTGACGGCTAAGCGAGTAAGGGAAGGCACGTTGAATTTCTTTGCTGCCGTATATATCCTGAATATAGCGAACTCGAATATCTTCAATACCCATAATAATTTCGGCTTGCCATGACGATCGCGTCACCCGCCATACATTTGGATTTGACTGATCTTGATCGCATCCCTGCTCATTTAACCATGCTTCGAGTGCTGGGAGGGGATGATTGTAGAGTGGAGTTGTGGGGGCTGGAAGCGCCATAATTGACTATAAAGAGTTTTGTGTGAAGTAGTTAAGAGCAGAAATTGATAATGGCGCGATCGCTTCGGGAAAAAGGCGATCGCCTCGTAGCCAAGCAACCAAGACAACTAAAACCAAGCAAGCAACTAGCGTAGCACCAATTAACAACAGTGCAAATAGTTCACCACCCGATAAAGGACGTTCGCTCGGTAAACCGTCATCGTCAATGGTCTGAAGATTCTTTGGTACTTGGGACTTTACACCATTGTCATAG
This sequence comes from Pseudanabaena sp., assembly GCA_041687725.1. Classification (GTDB taxonomy): domain Bacteria; phylum Cyanobacteriota; class Cyanobacteriia; order Pseudanabaenales; family Pseudanabaenaceae; genus Pseudanabaena. The sequence continues at coordinate 15,468 of JBDNJN010000218.1, read as the reverse complement.
GTTTTGTACTGAAAGCGAGAAAACTGAATGCGGCGATCGTAAGCATTGCGGCGATCAGCATTACTGAGGGTGGCGTAAGCTTCGTTAATTTGTCGAAAAATTTCCACAGCATCATCTTGGGGTAACTGCGTGGTATCAGGATGATAAAGCTTGCTAAGATCGCGATAGGCGCGGCGAATATCAATTTCATTTGCCCAAGGAGTGACCCCTAAGATGGCATAGTAGGTTTTAGTCATATCCTTTTTTTCAGTTGTTCTATTTTCATGCATTGGACTCGCATTATTAGTGCTTTATTGGTCATTCCGCTCGTACTAGCGGCGATCGCCGTTGGTGGTTGGGCATTCACCGCAGCCTTTGCGCTGCTGGTAATTTTTGGCGAACAGGAATATTTCGCCCTCGTGAGAGCCAAGGACATCGTTCCTGCCAGTAAAATCACGATTTCTGTCAGTTTAGCATTGCTAATTGTTTCGCAATTGAGAGTAGATCTCGCTGATGCAGTAATCCCGATCGCGGGTACTTTTATTTGCTTCTACTTACTATTTCAACCAAGAATTGCCACAATTTCCGATATTTCAGCTTCAATCTTAGGGCTGTTTTACGGTGGTTATTTACCTAGTTTTTGGGTGAGAATTAGAGGAATCGGTGATGGTACGATCTTTGAAGTAAGCGATCGCCTTCAGCAATTTGATTTCTTTAATCAGTTACGCCATACCGACAATATTTCATGGTTACGAATTACTTTTCCCGTTTCCTATGGCTGCATTTATGTCGTGATGGCATTCTGCTGTATTTGGGCTTCTGATGTAGGCGCATATATATTTGGCAAAGTATTTGGGCGCACGCGCTTATCAGATATTAGTCCTAAGAAAACTGTGGAAGGAGCGATCGCAGGGTTGCTTTGCTGCTGTGCGACGGCGATTATCTGGGCTTTTAGTCTGGGGTGGGCGCAATGGTGGCTATCTGGTGCAATGTTAGGTTTATTAATTGGGATCGCAGGCTTATTGGGCGACTTGACTGAATCGATGATGAAGCGTGATGCGGGGGTTAAGGATTCGGGACAAATTATGCCTGGTCATGGTGGCATTCTCGATCGCGCCGATAGCTATGTATTTACAGCCCCGTTGGTCTATTACTTTATTATTCTGATTCTGCCGCTCATTCATTAACCTAATCAATTTCTAGGTTTAGGATTGCTTAGAGGCTTCTAACTCCTTGAGTTGTAAGTTTTGGCTACGGATACGGCGCGATAGTAGGCGAATAATATTTACGGCAATATCGGGAGTTTCATCGATCGCCTCATAAAGTTGTTGTTGTGTCAAGATTAGGCAATCGCAGCCAGAAATCGCCGTCACCGAAGCTGATCGCGGCTCAGCATCAAACAGCGACATTTCACCAAAACAACTACCCTTATCTAAAATTGCCAGATCCCTATCCTCCAAATGCACGCGCACCCGACCTGCGACAACAATATACAGCGATCGTCCTTCTTGACCTTGCGCGAAAATCATCTTATCCGATGGATAGGAAACCTCATTCATGATCGAAGCAAGGCGTACCAAAAATTCATCTCGCAGCTCCTTAAAAATCGGAACTCCGCGAACTAGTAACAATCTCTCAATACTGGTTAACATTCCTTAAGCCCCCGTATACCCTTTTGGTTTACCGCCCATTTTGGCTTTTGTCTCAGTATTGTTATCTTTAGTTTCTTGCAAATTATCACTTAGATTTAGAGGTTTTTCTCTATTGTTTTGAAAATAATAGAAAATAGCTCGCACTTGAGCAAGTACTAAAGAATCGCGATCCTTTAATAAGCGCGGCAAAATCCTGATCAGCGATCGCGGCGAAGCTACTTGCAAATAAGAGATCACCGACTCCCTGACGAAACCTGTTGGATGTTCTAGACATTTCAACATTGCATCCACCGTTAAACTCCAACCCTGAGTACGCGCCACATGAAAACAGCAAGCTAATGTCCAATCTGATAGACAGTAGCGCAGATCAACAAGTTGTTGTAAACGCTTGACTGGGGGCATAGGCTGGTAAGGATGAATGGTCGCAAGCACGCTTAACTTATCTGCGATCGAGCGATTGTCAACTACAGACAAGAGAATTTGCTTAACACTCAAGTCAACTGTGTTATCTAAAATTTCTACACCACGAGCAAGGCTGCTCTTGGAGTCAGACAGAATATTAAAAGAAGCAGCCTGAATTGCTGATGCTGAATAAAGCAATTTCATCATCAGTAAAATTCGCTCTAAGCTATTGATTGCTTCATTTTGCAAAGAGTCTATCAACAGCCCAGCTTCCGTGGTCGAGAGCTGATCTACAGAAAAATCCACAACTCCTGCCCAAGCCTCAGTCATCACCCCAAGCTCTTGAATGACCATTTTTTCAATACCACTACGCCCCATCAGTTCAAGAATCGCTTCAATACCTTGTTCTTGAGGAATCCGAATCAGGGTACGCAGTATTTGTCGCCGATGTTTACCCCAAGACTTAGGCAAGTTGTTGGCAAGTACAGAAATTGAAGTTTCCGATCCAATTTCTCCTAAAATATCCCACGCTTGGATGCGAACATTGTCAGGACTATGATCGTTAAAAGATAGTTCGAGTAAGGAGGGGATCGCGTCATCACCAAGATTTATTAAGGCTTGATGGGCGGCTTTGCGCGTAGCTTTGTAATGCAAACCACGAATAATCGATGGGAAATATTCACTAGCACGGGTAGCGGCGATCGCCCTGAGTAATGCACAACGCACCTCAATCGAAGGATCTTGCAATAATTGCGGCACATAGAAACGTAAAGACTGCATAAAAGCAGCTTCCGCCAGCGCCCTACAGCCGAGTACTCGTTCGGGCTGTGATGGACTTGTAATCATATGCCGTAAAGTATTCGTCGCCTCGGCTACCTGTGAAGAAGCCCCCAGTCGCATCATTAAAGCGACAGCAGTACCACGAATAATCGGATTTTGCTCTGGTCCGAGGTATTTCCGTAAACTATCAATATCGCGATTTTTTTCGTCAGCAAGCAGCACATAACGCAAACATAAAGCTTGTACCTGCGGCGAGGCATTCGGTGATTGCATCACTTCTTGAATGTATGGTAAATACTTTGGCTCAGGATTTTCGAGCATAGCTTCGAGGCTCTGCGCCTGTAAGTCTGGAGTCATCTGTGATAGCAATGGTGCAAGTGACTCACCCACAGCCTGAGGTGCAATCTGCGTCAATAGGTCAATACAGACTGATTGCTCAATCTGAGTTTCTGCTCTTGCCATCGACTCAGATACGGCTCGCCGCATTTCGCGAGGATCTACAGTTAATAAACTCAGTTGCCCACGTTCTACACTCTGGATTAAAAGCTCCAGATATCCTCGTCGCAGCAGCCAAATAATTATTACCCAGATGATTGCCACAACCACAATAACTCCCGCAAACCAATGGGAAAAAATCGCCGAATCAATACCGCTTTTTTTGAAGATTTCACTAACAACCCAAATCAAAATCCCTGCCCCACCTGTTGCCAAAGGATCGGCGATGCCTCTCACAAAAGATTGAATCTGACTGCGTAACAAATCTGGTACTGCTTGAAAGAGTGTGGGGGCAGTTGCTGCCACAATCGTAAACCGAAATAGTTCATCAAAGAATTTCAGAACTACAAAACCAATCAATACACCAAACGGAGCAAACCCCGCTAGAGTGCCTGTGATGATGATGCCTATGGGTGGTATCATCACTGCGAAAAAAACACCTATTCGCTCAATAAGTCGACTAGAGCCAAAAAGCTGCAAAGCAAGCTTAAAAACCCCCATAATTCCGCCAAATATCCCCAAAAAGTTACCGATCGCTTCTTCAGTTTTTAGATGAATTTCGAGTTGACTTTGATACTGAAACTCGATCATAAAAAACAAAACTTGAGCCGCAATAAAGAAACCAAATAAAAGCCAGACATATTTACGGATTTTGCCCTTTAAAGCACGAGCAGATATCTCTGCATCCTCTTCACTGTTATAGACAGAGTTGGGAAATGCTTGTCGATAGCGAGTAGTTAGATAAAAAAGTACACACGAACCGATAAATAACATTACAAAAGTGGCGATCGTCATATTCGCGGCTCCACCACCCCAAGCCACCAAAAATGGATAGGAAAAACCACCCACAATTTCGGCAACAATGATCCCTGTACTAATTAGGGGAAATGCACGTTTAATTTCACGAATATTAAATAACTGGTTGGCGGCAATATCATTATTAATATTACTGAGTACATAAATGCCCTCAACCCATAGACGCGCCACAAATACGGCTGCCACATAGAGAAATGTGCCTTTATTCGCTAGTCCCATCCAGACAAAGGGCAGTGGTAAGGCAAGTAGACAGGAGATCCCCAACATGACCCAGCGCAAAGGAAATAGTTTTTGTAACCATGAATAAAACACCCCAAAAGTAGTCACTACGAAGGCGGTGGCAATATATACCCAAGTCAGTTTTTCGGCTGTGTAGGCTTCGAGAAATAAAGTGGAGCTAGAATACTCAAGCCATACTGCGCCGATCGATGTTGCACCGTAAAATAAAAACATCAAAAGTGTGCGTTCAGCTTCGTCTGGACGCAGGTTGACGATTTTTAAAAATCGGCGCATTGAAGAATTAGATTTGGGAATGACGGTCGCATTCACTGGTGAATTCATTTGGGTGCATCCATGGGGGATGGCGATCGTTTGACGATATGGTACTACAAGAACGTAAATCTGTAATGACAGCTATTTCCACAATTACTTCAATTTCGCAAGGGCATCTCAATATTTGGGAAACTTGTCGGCGCAAGTATCAATATAGTTTTTTAGAAGAGCTAAGTTTACCTGAAGCTGATTTGGACGGTAAAAAAAATTTGCTGTTGGGGGCAAATTTTCACTTGCTAATGCAACAAAAAGAGCTTGGACTGGATGTGTCGGCACTAGCAGGTAGTGATGAGAAATTGCAGTTATGGCTAGCCGCTTTTGAAAATCACCCCCCAGTGATGATCGATGGCGATCGCCTTTGCGAACATCGGCGCACGCTAGAAATAAATACAGAGGAAGATCTGCATCATAGCCAGAATGGTAATCACGCTCAAGGGCATTTTGTCTTAACTGCAATCTATGATTTTTTGATTTTGGGCGATCGCCAAGCGCAAATCCTTGATTGGAAAACTCATCAAGTGGCGATCGCATCTGATAAGTTAAAAAACAATTGGCAAACTCGCCTTTATCTATATTTATTAGCCAAAACTACTGAATATAAACCTGAGCAATTATCGATGACCTATTGGTTTGCCAACACTGCCGAATCGGTAATTATTGAGTATTCGCAGATAGCTCACGATCGCACTGAAAAAAATCTATTCCAAATTTTGACAGCGATCGCCCAAGCTCAGGAATATCCCAAGTTACCCCCTGAAAGTCGTGATTGTAAATATTGTGAATTTCGCGATCGATGCGATCGCGGCGATATGTTACCTAACGTTTTATTTCGCAATGAAGATATTCCCGAAGTCACCATTTAGCTGTATCTTCGGACGTAAAGCTCAAAGTACGAGTCTCCTGTAAAAGAGCTTTCTTCGGGAAGCCCGCGCTCTAACTGTACTCGGTTGAGCGTCGGGAGGATGTCACTAAAGACTGCGAGAAGCTTTAATAAAGCGGTGCAAAGCACCGCTTTTTGTAATGTTAGGACTTAATCGCAACCCAATCTTTCTTGAGTAAGGTGACAAACGTTGTAATACCTTTGGAAAATCCTGAAGGGTCTTGGATCGCATATTCAGGAAATTCTTCGTAGTGTCGCCATTGTTCGGCGGCATTGTGGCGTAAATGCAAGATACGTTCGCCATCTTCAAGTTTCCAAAGCATTTGACCGCCAGTTGGGATATTAGACATGGTCTCCTCCTGTTATGTTAACCAGAATATTCGACATTGGCATGAGCTACCAGTTGTTATTCACATTTTGGCGATCCCAACATTAAAGTCTGTAAATATTGCTACTTTTAGTAGGTCTATTCTTGCCAGATTAGTGTGAAGATAAGCATTTGATGCTCAACGAAAGCTGCCAAATAAAAAGCCTCGCAATGCGAGGCTTTTTATTTGGTTTTATTGGGTTTTATTTTTTAGGAGCAATCAACATAGTGATATTTCGACCTTCACGTTTGGGATATTGCTGGATTTCGGCAACAGGCTCAAGATCCTTAGCCATCCGATTAAGTAAGACTTCGGCAAGATCGACGTGTTGAATTTCACGACCGCGAAACATTACCGTTGCCTTGACTTTATCGCCTTCTTTCAAGAAGCGTTCAGCATGGTTGATTCGTACTTGGTAGTCATGTTCCTCAATCTTGTAACGCATCTTTACTTCTTTGACATCAGAAGTATGTTGTTTCTTGCGAGCTTCTCTTGCCTTCTTTTCTTGCTCAAACTTGAATTTGCCATGATCCATAATCCGACAGACAGGTGGATCAGCTTTATCACTGACTAATACAAGATCTAGATCTTTTTCTTCAGCCATTTTCAAGGCTTCTTTGGGGGTTAGGATGCCGAGTTGCTCCCCCTCCATATCAATGACTCGAATTTTTGGATATCTGATGCGTTCGTTGATTTGGGGAAGGTCTTTAATTGGCTTTTTAGTCATGAAATCTCTGTTGTCTAGACTCTTGGGGTATTGGTTTAAATTACTAGTAGTTTACAAATATGTGTATTTGCTTAACGCTCTAGATATATCAGTTAATTGGTATATCTAAGCTTAGCAGATTTTTTACTTGACACAAAGGTTTAAGTATAGTACGAACTACCACTTCAAGTGTCAAGCCTTAGGCGCACATTTTTCGTAAATTTTGGTTAACTATCTCTGAGGTTACCCGATCGCTGAGAGTTACCGATCCGATCGCCGTCGGCAAAATAAACCGAACTTGACCAGCTTCGACTTTTTTATCGGTAGATAGAGACTCAATAGTTGCCTCTAAATCCAGATCATTCGGCAAAGTTTGCGGTAATCGAGTTTTTGCAATCAAGGCAACCTGTTGGGCTTGATCGGTTGCCGACCATAGCCCTAGATCAACGGCGATCGCACCTGCAATCACCATACCCAAGCCAACGGCTTCACCATGATTATAAAGGCGATAGTTGGTAACTGACTCGAGCGCATGACCAACAGTATGTCCATAGTTGAGAATAGCGCGAAGATTTCCTTCTTTCTCATCTTTGGAAACAACCTCAGCTTTAGCTTTGGCGCAGCGATATAGGATAGTTTGCAATAGTTCCGATGAAACATAGCGCAACTGATCGAGGCGATCGCATTGAGCTAATAAATCAAATAACTCGCGATCCCAAATTACGCCGTACTTGATCACCTCTGCCATTGCCGAGCGAAACTCACGGGCTGGCAAAGTCTTTAATACTTCAGGATCGATCCAAACTAAGCGGGGCTGATAGAATGCGCCGATCAAATTTTTTCCTTGTGGATGATTGATCCCCGTCTTGCCACCGATCGCTGAGTCCACCATCGCTAAAAGTGTGGTCGGTACTTGGACGAGATCGATCCCGCGCAACCAAGTTGCTGCCGCATAGCCCGACATATCGCCAATCACACCGCCGCCGAGCGCGATGATTGCCGATGATCGTTCTAAACGATGTGCGAGCGCTGCGTCATAGATTTTTTGCAGTGAGTTAGCAGTTTTAAATCTTTCACCTGCTGGCAAAATCAGATGAGCAACATCAAAACCCGCATTGCCCAGAGATGTGGCGACAGTTTCGCCATAATGCTTGTAAATGACTGGATTAGAAACGATTAGGATTTTTTTACTTTTTTTGCCTAAGCCAATTTCTAATAATTTTTCGCCTAAATTTTTGAGACTATGAGATGCGATCGCAATGTCATAACTGCGATTTGGCTGGGAGTCATTATCGAGATCAACGGTAACTGTGGCGGAATGATCGGACATTTTTATTTATTTGGTCATTGCTTGACATAACTCGATAATAGCGGTTTGTAGGGTCGCGGTTTCATCTTTACCATGCTTGAGATCTGCTTCGAGACGCAACAAAATACTCAGCGATCGCATCAGTTTTTGACTATTTAGCCCCTGCACTTCTTGTTTAAGAAAATATACGCGCTTAGGATTGCCAATTTCCGCAGCATCGGCGATCGCCTTATCATCACGTTCACCCGACTCTTGCATCAGCTTAATCCACAGCCATGTGCGAAACTGCCCCACCAAAGTTGCACAAATTCGTAAACCCACTTCATTATTTCGCAGCAATTCCGCGATTAATAAAAGCGCTTGACTCGTATTGGCGGCGCGAATTGCCCCCGCTAATTGCAAACTGTTGTGAGCCGAAGCTTGCACCAGTGGGGCGATTTCTTTGGCAGTCAGTGGCTTCGTTTTTCCATAATGCGATAGTTGCAATTTTTGCAATTCCATCGTCAATCGTCTTGTATCATTACCAATTGCATCAACCAGCAAATCAACCCCATCAGCAGACAACTTTAAGTCGATTTCTATGGCAGCTTGCTTGACTAGTTGGGCGATCGCGTCAGTTTTCCAAGGAGGGATCAAAGAAAATTCTAAAACTTGGGCATATTTCTGCAATAACTTGGTAGATTTAGCTCTCCCGTCAGGTTTATTCGATGAAGTGAAGAGAATGTAAGAATCTACAGGTAAATTCTTAAAAGTTCTTTCTAGCTCGGCAAGTAGCGATTCTGCACAGCGTTGGGCGATCGCCGTATCAGCTAGCCAAGTTAAGCGACTACCCATTCCGAAAGGTGCGGTTACGGATTGATTTAATCCGTTCATTACCTCAAGATCCCCAGTAGCATTGATTTTTGCATAATTAAAATCACGCCACATCGGATCGATATGGGTATCTATCAGCTTTTTAACTGCTTGAGAAATCTGATAGTCGTCGTCGCCCCAATAAAAGTAGACAGGCATTGTATGATTAGTTCAACTATGTGGTGTGGTGTAGAGATTTGATGATTACTAGAAGCAAAGCAAATGGTCAGGTTAGCCTCCGTACAAAGAATGCGGTCATAGATCGAACAGATCTTTACGCAACTTGGGGGAAAAGGGGCTTTGATATCGTGTTTGCGTTGGCTGTTTTAACTTTGTTTTTACCAGTTTATTTAGCAATTACACTGTCAATTTTCATTAGTTCTCGTGGGTCATTCTTGTATATTCATCCAAGAGTTGGCTTAAATGGCTCTAGCTTTAATTGCATTAAATTTAGAACCATGATCAACGGCGCAGATCAGGCGCTTGAAGATCATTTGAACTCTTGTCCAATCAGTCGGGCTGAATACGAAGCATCTTTTAAACTCAAGCACGATCCACGGATTACTAAAATTGGTAAGTTCTTAAGAACAACGAGTTTAGATGAGTTACCCCAATTTTGGAATGTGCTGATGGGGGATATGAGTGTAGTTGGTCCACGCCCGTTAGTTCAGGCTGAATTAATTAAATATGGCTCAGCGATCGATCGAGTGCTAAGCGTTCGCCCAGGTATTGCAGGGCTATGGCAAGTCTCAGGTCGTAATGACATTCCTTATTCAAGACGTGTGCAAATAGATGCCAGTTATGTTAAGCGCATGAGCTTTTGGCTCGATCTATATTTGATTTTTAAAACTATTTTGGTTGTGATTTTCCCCAAAGGTAACGGGGCGTATTAACAAGAAAAAACCGACATACTCGTTTCCCAGTAGAAAATAGAAATCAAAACCCAAGAATTAGAGGTGCGGCGCTTCGCGCCGCACCTCTAATCTCTCAATGGTAAAAGCATAAGGTTGGTTTTTTCTTGTCAAGTTCTACGACCACGAGTAGTTGGGCGCGAAGATAAATCAAACTCTAAAGCGGCTGCCATACCCCACAGCAAAAAAGCAAGAATCCAAAAGAATTCCGCAGGTGAGCCACTTTGATAAGATTTTCCACTACAAATATCACCAACGTTGTTGCTGTAGTTAAACCATAAATCACTAAAGAACATGGCAATGCCAGCACTACCGAGTAATCGCCAAGATTGAGCGGCTTTACCGCCCCAAAAAGCAAGTAACAGAATCGTGGCAACAATCAATAACCAAATATCTCCTAAAGCATAAATAATATTGAGAATTTTGCCTATGCTTAGCTCAAAAGTACCCAAGCCAAAATTGACATAAGCTGCAAGTCCAATGCCAACAAAGCCAACTGCTCCAACGATCGCCCATTGTTTTGGATAAAGATTTAGTCTCCGACCAATCACCGACATCGCCATGCCCCACGACAAAAACACATAGGTGGCTGTGAAGAAAATATCGGCGATCGAGGGAAAAGGAGGAACAATCGAATCGACGCTAGCAGTTGCCTTTGCTAACAATTGTTTTCGAGCTGCTTCAGGAATTTTGGCAATTTGTTTTAATGGTTCACTTGCTTCGATAAGCTTACTTTGAGACTGAAAGTCTAGAAATCCAAAAATAAGGTTGCCAATGCCCCAAGCAATAATACCTAGCCCTAAACCTAGCCATACATTGCGCCCACTGAGGATTTTAGGACTGCGCCAGTTACGCAAACAAAGAATACCTGAAAATACGATCGCCACAGTTTGGAAAATATATGTTCCAAAACGATACCAGTTTGGTCTTACCATTATGTCTGGCACAAGCCCAAAAGATTTTGCCAAGTTTTCACAGCTATCTTTTGCGGTAGTTAATATCGTATGTGGTCCATCGGTTGGGGTGTTAAAAAACAGGTAAAACATTAAGGCTAAGGCTGCCCATCCAATCGCTGCCCAAACAATAGATTGCGTCGAAATCCCTGATGGGGCGGGAGTTTTAGCTCTACTCATGTATCTTGAACCTTGGCTATAATCATAAAAAACAGTACTTAAAAAGATAAAACAACAGGTATTGCGCTAAAAGCAATAACTTTATGAATTTGAAGGTGAACTATAGAAATAATGCAGCGAGATTACTGCCAGAATTTACCTTTAGGAATTTTGTTCAACCAAGCAGTTACGGATACTGATTCGGGTAGTTCATTTAGAGCCGCGATCGCACTATCGACAAAACTGTTGTTTCCAAAGTAGGAAGATGCTAGTCGATGTATTTCTCCTAAAAGAAGTTGCAATTTGCTTTCATCCCAGTTAGGAATTTGCACACTATTAAGTGGGTTGATTGACAGAACTGATTCTAGAGCGGCGATTGTTTCACTTTGGGCAAATTTACCCTGTTGCATAAACCTAAGTAAATCTTGCTTAAAAGAAGCTGCTTGCCTAACGCCAAGAAGATCTTCAATATCAAGATAGACGGCTTGCAATATCAGTAAACAACCTTGGACAAGATGTGTACCCGCCGAAGAACTATTGGCAGGTGCTGTATGAAGTTGGTCGAATTTGACTCGTCCCCATACGCTAAAACGTTGAGGCTCTTCTAGTAATACGCAAGCTTTGCCTTTGTTATCAGTTAAGTCGCGCCAAAGCGCTAGAGCTTCATCGCGATTATCACCAAACATGTTGAGTAACCGAAATGTTTGCCCCTGATATTGCAAAATCGGTATTTGTTGATCTTTATTCTGTGGATTTTGGACGTTGACGATTTCAACGTCTTGGCGTTTCAGGATGAACATGTCTCTACTGTTGACTCAACTGATGTTACCAGTAGCAACAAATCGTAGCTACCTCATGCCAAGGTTAATAATAATCCTAAAATTGCATTTTGAAATTTAAAATAAAATCAAAATAAAAATCAAAGCTCAAAAAGCTGTGGCGCACGCGCAGCGTGCACCACAGCTTTTTGGGCTTTACTATGCTCACTTAAAACACAAAAGACTTTGGCATGGGGAGAATGATTAGTAGGGCGATCGCCATTAAAGTTATGCCAATTAGATCGCGGGTTCTGTCGATTTCGATGCTTTCATTCAAAATAAGTGGACGCGAAATCGGTAATAGAAATAATAAGAGGCTGTAAATCTTTAGCCAAGGTTGGACAAGTAAAGCGATCGCTAATAATACTAACCTTGAGATACGAGCGATTTTTACGGCTTGTCGATGCCCAAACATCGCGATCGCCAGATTGCCCCCATCAAGCAGGTCAAAAGGCATAAGTTGTAAGGCACTGAGCGCTAAGCCAGACCAGCCAGCCAAGGTGAGGGGTGAAAAAGCTCGGATTGTCTCTGAGGTAATTCCTGATTTGCCTAAAGTGCTAGTTGCGTGAATGAACGTTGCCAAAATTGAATTTTTGAAGTCGAAGGTATTTAGATTGGGGATCAACAGAGAGGTTTCGCTCGCGGGATCGGCGATCGCGGGACTTGTGGGGACTAGTAGCCAATTTCCCAAAATCAACAAAATTATCGATACTACTAAACCTGCAATCATGGGGATCGCGGCTAGATCGAAAAGGATGCGGCGCTGATTTTTGGGGTTTTGCTTGGTTGTAGAAGAGGTATTTAAACTGCTTAGCAAACCAAAACCGCCTAGACATGGTAATAAAAGTGGCGGTGCGAGTTGTAGTTGATATTTTTGACTGAGGTAATATTGGGCGATCGCCTTCGCGCTAAAAATGCTGGCAATACCTAAAAAGTAAGGAATTCCTTTTTGTAAGTTAATCAAGGTCAGATCTTCGAGTCGATAAATATTTGCACCTACAGCTAGCACGGTGAATGCTGTAAAGATGATGCTAATAATACTGGCGATCCAATTTTGGTAATATTTACGAGATTCGGCGCGATCGCTAGAACGTATTAAACAAAAGCCATAGTTAATCTTGTTTTCTTGAATATCCTCAGTGCTACCAAAGCCTGTCCCTAAATTTTCTAATGGACTCTCTTGCAAATGACAAACAAAGCGATCGCCAAATATTTTCTGAATATTTTGGCTAATCGTGTCATAGGCATATTTAGAATTTGGCGATCGCAGTTTGCCACGACAGTAAATTTCTTGAGGGTGATATTCTAAATTTTTTAGCTGATAAATAGCTGATGGGAAGCAGTCTTTAAGCTGTTTTTCTTCGTTAGTATCAAGCTCTATGACCTGAATATTTGCATTAGAAAACGATGGCAAGTTGCCATATATCCATACACAAAACAAAAATACAACCGTTACAAAAATTAATGGTAAAGCTGTGCGATTGAGCGTTGTCCATGCGATCGCTAAGCTTGGCAAGACAACCGCCAGAATCCACAAAACGAATATTTGCGTCTGATTATTTTGGCGCGATCGCTGACGGTAACTCGCCACGCAACCTACCACCACAAAAACAAATACTTCTTCAAATCCCATATCATTACCAATTCAAACTTTAAATTAAATAAACGCCGCGACGCTTATTTTAAATTAAGCTATTCTTTAGCATCAAAACCAAAAGAATAGATGGGGCGCAGTGCGCCCCACCTGTTTTCAACTGCACTGGCAATCTCTCTATATGAGCAAAGACTTTGAATCTATCAGCGATCGCTTACCACCCCAAAATATTGAGGCAGAGGAGGCAGTCTTAGGCGGAATCTTGATTGATCCAGAGGCAGTTTCGCGAGTGTTGGACACTTTGCGTCCTGAAATGTTTTATGTGGCGGCGCATCAAGAGATTTTTCGGGCTTGCTTGTTATTGCACAACCAGTCCAATCCCACGGACATGATGAGCTTGACTACATGGTTAAGCGATCGCGATATGCTCGAAAAAATTGGCGGTCAAACCAAGATTGCCCAACTATGCGATCGCACTGTCAGCGCTGTAAATATCGACTTTTATGCTCAATTAGTTGCCGATAAATATGCGCGGCGCAAACTTGCCGAAGCTGCCAGAACGGTGGTTGAGATTAGTTACAACAATGAAATCGAACTACCGCAACTCCTCGATCAATCTGAACAAAAGATTTTTGCAGTAACACAATCACGCGCTCAACAAGGGCTGACCCCTGCTGCTGATATTCTTACGAAAACTTTTTATGAATTAGAAAATCGCTTTAATTCCCTTGGTACTGGTAATTCCACCGCAACAGGTTTAATTACGGGGTTTTACGATTTTGATGCGATGACTAATGGCTTGCAGCGATCGGATTTGATTGTTTTGGCTGGTCGTCCGTCAATGGGGAAAACTGCATTCGGTTTAGAAATAGCTCGAAAAATGGCAGAAATCCATAGATTGCCTGTGGCAATCTTTAGTTTAGAAATGTCTAAAGAGCAATTAGTTTATCGACTATTAGCCAGTCAGTCCAAAGTTCGTTCTAGCGATATGGGCATCGATAGTAATCGCCTCCGCAGTGGGCAAATTAGCGAAAATGAATGGGGAACTGTGGCGATGGCGATTAGTGGACTTTCGGAATTGCCACTATTTATTGATGATACTCCCAATCCACCGATTACGGAACTTCGTTCTAAGGCTCGCCGTTTGCAATCAGAAAAGGGCGGAGTGCTTGGTTTAATTTTGATTGATTATTTACAATTGATGGAAGGTTCGGGTTCTGATAATCGGGTGCAAGAGATTTCGAGAATTACGCGATCGCTAAAAGCTCTAGCCCGTGAATTAAATGTCCCTGTAATCGCTCTATCCCAATTAAGTCGAGGCGTAGAAGCCAGAACCAATAAGCGTCCGATGCTTTCTGACTTGAGAGAAAGTGGAAGCATCGAGCAGGATGCGGATTTAGTCATCAATCTATATCGTGATGAATATTACAATCCAGAAACACCCGATCGCGGTGTTGCCGAAATCATTATTGCTAAGCATCGGAATGGGCCAGTTGGTACTGTCAAATTATTATTTGAACCACGCCTAACTAAATTTGAAAATATGGCTTCTAGTCGTAGTTAAAGATTTCGCCATTTCAAATTTGAACAAATGCCGTGATGCATTCCCCGTCCTCGCGAAGCAGGGCGGGATTAAGAACGGTCGGGGTTTTCGCTTTTAGGACTATCCTAGCTTTGGATGTACTGTTTTAGGGTTTCAAGAAGCACATCGAAGATAGCACATCCCAAAAACAGGTTTGCTCGGTATAATAATTTGGCATGGTAACACGACGCACCACATTCAGACTTTACCCAACTCGCGCACAAGAGAAAACTCTTTATGCGTGGCGAAGATTGCATGGCTATCTCTACAATTCTGCACTTGCGGATCGTAGAGATAGCTATCAGCGTGAAGGTGTGTCGGTTAACTATTTTGACCAACAGAACCGTTTACCAGCATTTAAGGAAGTATGGTCAGAGTATAAAGAGCTTGGCTCTCACGCTTTGCAAGCAACCTTAAAACGAGTCGATTTTGCATATCAGCGCTTCTTTAGGAATGAAAATTAAATAACTTATACATTTGGTTGCTACGATGCAAAGCCCACTAGTCTAAGCGATTATGATTTGCCTAAGTTATTTAATTTTCATTCCTTACTAGCAAAGGCGGTTATCCCAAATTCAAGTCAATTCGCCATTATTCAGGCTGGACTTATCCTGATAAAGCAGGATGGAAAGCTTTAACTGATGGTGTAAATGGCTACTT
>JBDNJN010000217.1:0-22455 GCA_041687725.1 Pseudanabaena sp. | reverse complement strand
TTTCGCCGAAATATATGATTGCTGTTCGTTTTTGGTTTCCACTTGGCTTAGACATCGCTTAATCCTCAGTTTCTTGCTTCTAAATTCTATGCTTTCCTGCTTGGCTTTTTCTCAAAGCACCAAATTTTAAACTATGTGAATGCTGCTATCAATATTAAAAACATTGCTGTCGGGCGGACAGTGATTAAAGCTCAGCGTGTAACCGAACCGATTGGTGGTGTTGCTGAGAAGCCCGCGCTGTACGCCTAAGCGTCAGCGTCGGGAGTCGTCACTTAAATAATCGGTTGCGCCTGCTATCCGCGCCCTTGCGCGATCAATTATTCCTTTATTACCTGTCACCATCACAATCGGAATATCTCTTAAGCTCGAAGACTTACGAATTAAAGAACAAAGTTGATAACCATCCACATTTGGCATTCCGATGTCCAGCAAAATTAAATCAGGACGAATAGAATTGATCTTCATCAAAGCTTTTAATGAGTCTTGAATTAGGGTAACGTGAAAATCTTCATGCCCCAAATAGCTGCTAATAATACTCAGCATCGACTCGCTATCATCAATACAAACGATCTTCCATGTTTTGACTGATTGATGTGCAAAAACATGCGAAATACTGGAAATATCTTCACCTGAGGTAGCTTCGCCAGTAAAAGTTTCCGCAAGTTTTTCGATGTTTTCTTGCTCTTCTTCAGGCGCTAGATAATAGGTGCGAGGCAACATATCGAAAGGCGACAAGGGATCTCTTAGTAAAATCGCTCCGTCACTAACGAGCGGACTGAGTTGCTTGGCGATCGCTAATGGATCTTTGGCGAGTAATGTCCCCAACTGACAAAAGTTAAAACCACGCAAAATCCGCCCAAGTCGCTGCACAGTCTCAGGGGACATGAGTTTTTCCGCAGTTGCTTGGCTGACTAGATATGGACATTGGTAAGGTGAGTAAATTGTGGGGCCAAGGTTGTACCAAGTTTGTAAACGTTTGGTGCAAACCTCTGAAATCCGATCAATTGACAAACCGCAATAATTTTCTTGCAAGAAATGCTCGTAATAAGTGCCGCTAAGCTCCCCATCTGGCAAGCAAAGAAATATTTCAACCACTTCTTGAATCAGACGAGCCACCAATTTACCTGCCATTGGTTTGGGCAAATAGTTCTCATCAACTAGCCAGAGAATCGCCAAATATTCGACGCAGAGCATCTCGCTGGTAACTTTGTACTTGGCATTGTCTGGCGATGGATCGTCAAACATCA
The DNA here is from genome assembly GCA_041687725.1 of Pseudanabaena sp. GTDB lineage: Bacteria > Cyanobacteriota > Cyanobacteriia > Pseudanabaenales > Pseudanabaenaceae > Pseudanabaena. The sequence continues at coordinate 21,208 of JBDNJN010000217.1, read as the reverse complement.
GCCGAAGTTGCGATCGCAGTTTGTCATTCAGAGCTGGGACTTCTCGACTTAGCCCCCGTAAATGTCTTTCTAGTCTTTCAAAGCTATCTAATGAATGTGAGGCATAGACTAATTTCCCGCCCTGAATATAAAACGACCAACGGATGCGATCGCGTACAACATATACACACCCATCTTTACCTAACTCTAGGCTTTTTAGCAGTTCCCTCGCAGATGTTTTTTGGCTTTGAGTCATATCGATATCAGCACACAGCGTCATTAGCCCCAATTTCACAATTGTTGATTTTTAAGGTTTATTTCATGCCCCGAATTTAAATATTCCTATCATCTAATCATCATAAACTAGATTAGTTAAATTATTGCCTGCTTCATAACACGAGGTTTTTAAGTAAATCTATGAATCTTTATGTGAAGTTTTGTATTCAGTTAGGTTTTTGATTTGTGTTGCTATTTTTCTCGAAACTTTTACCACTCTTTTTTTATCCACTGGGATTGTCGAGCCTATTAGTGGCGATCGCGATCATACTTTTACGATCGCGAACTAAGCGATCGCGAAATGCGAGTGACGCTAGCAAAGATATAAATTCACAAAAAAAAAGTCGAATTGCCTCAGTTTTATTGGGAATCGCCTTGGCAATTTTATTGTTAAGCAGTAATGATATTTTTTCTAAATGGCTACTGCGATCGCTAGAGTGGCAATATTTGCCCATTGGTGAGTTACCCCAAGCTGAAGCGATCGTGGTTTTAGGCGGTGGTACTCGTCCACGCATCGCGCCGCGTCCTTGGTATGAGGTCAATGAAGCAGGCGATCGCATTCTCTATGGCTCGTGGCTTTATAAGCAAAGCAAAGCGACATTATTAGTCGTCACAGGGGGCAGAGCTGAGTGGCTCGGTGAGGGCGGAAATCCTGAATCAGAGGACATGGCAGCGATCGCGTCGGCTTTGGGCGTACCAAATAGTGCAATTATCCAAGAATCGCAGTCTTTTAATACCCGCGATAATGCTGTGAATACTTGGCAAATCTTGAATAAAAGAGGGGTTAATAAAATATTGCTAGTCACCTCTGCCCTACATATGCCGCGATCGATGGCAATTTTTCGCAAGGTTGGATTTGAGAGTATCGCCGCGCCGACCGACTTTTTATCTGTGCAGAATGAAAATAGCAAAGGCTGGGCATTTGTGCTGGATCTACTACCCAATGTCGATGCACTCAGAGATACGACTAACGCCATCAAAGAGTATGTTGGATTACTTGTTTACCGATTGGCAGGATGGGCTTGACAGATTAGGGGGCTTGTTTAGATGATGGCTCTCTGGTTAAATAGGCGCTAGTAACATCAAAAAATTTATAAATCTTTATGAGCAGGGGCAACGGTAAGAAGAGCAGCAGCATGAACACGATTTGGATCGTGCTGGGATTAGCTGCCCTCGGAACTGGTATGGGTGCGGCGTTCGCCTCAAGATTTGTGAGCTATCGTCCACCTTCTGCGGACTCAGTGGCGAGTGAAGCAAATTTAAACTCTGCTAGTCCTGTCACCAATGGCTCACCATCTTTTTGTCAATACAATGCTCTAGATTCGGTGACGGCTTCACTTTATCAAGTCAGATCGATCAATGCGATCGCCAATGACCCATTACCAACGCTATCAAGTTTGAGCGGTAGCCTTAACGCCGATCTGATCGCAAGTTTTACCCCCGCGCCGTTTCCGCAAATTAGCGATCGCGCCCGCACCGCCAAAATTCCGATCATCATGTATCACGACATCACGGCAGTCAAAGATGTTGATTGGGATGTCACGCCCGAAGATCTCGAAAAACATTTTCAGATGCTCCAAGAAGGTGGATACACGCCGATCACCATGGATAGAATGGTCAATCATCTGCGTACAGGTTCTCAATTACCCGAAAAGCCTGTATTGCTAACCTTTGACGATAACTATGCTGGTCAATATAAATATGCATTCCCATTGTTAAAAAAATACAACTATCCTGCGGTATGGTCTGTACATACCCGCTTTGTGGGGACGGGAGGGAAGAAGCCCAAAGCCACATGGGATCAACTTCGGGAAATGCAAAAAAGTGGGCTGATTACCATTGCTTCCCACACAGTCAATCACATAAATTTCAAGGATTTGAGTGATTCAGAAATTGAGAAAGAAGTTACAGAATCTAAAAAGGTTCTCGAAAAAGAACTCCAAATTCCTATCGATTACTTTACTTATCCCGAAGGCGACTTCACCGATCGCGCTAGAGGAACAATCCAAAAAGCTGGTTATAAAGCAGCTTTATCAATGAGCCTCGATCCACGCCAAGAGCGATCGGCTAATGAGTCAGAAGACTTGATCACGATTATGCGCTTTGGTCAGTCGCGCTTTAGTGAGGCGATTGAGCTAGCATCAAGCGGAACTTCTGCAAGTCAAATTTCACTTTTGCCAACGGTCAGCAATGGCTCGATTAATTTTACGACTCCAGTTGAGAAGAAAAAAGTCACGGTTGATGGATTGCCACTCACACTTGTATATGGTGGTCGTGCAGTCACCGCCCATGCCGATAAACGCGCTCAAGTTGCCGAGATTTTGGCAGTGACTCCCAATGCGATCGCGGCAGTTGATGGCGGCTTTTTCTCTCTCGAACGCATTGATGGCAATACGATGATTGGGCCCGTAATGAGTCAATTTTCCAGCTATTCAGGGAGATTCAATACTGGTAATAAAGGCGAAAATCCCCTTCTCAATGGTCGTCCTCTAGTTTTGATCAGTCCGACCACAATTAAATTCATTCCCTTTAACGCGGCTAAGCATACTTCCGTAGAAGCCGTAAGGTCGGAATTAGCTGATGTCACCGATGCCTTTGTTGGCGCAGGTTGGCTAGTCCGCGACGGCAAACCACAAGCCGCCGAAGCCTTTGGTAAGCTTTACGGATTTGATGCTAGTCGCGATCGCGCATTTTGGGGTATTGATCGCTCTGGTAGACCCGTTATCGGCGTAACGATGGAAATGATCGATTCTGTCGGTTTAGGTAAAATTTTGGCAAAAGCAGGATTGCAGGATGTCGTGATGCTCGACTCTGGCGCAAGTGCAGCGCTTGCCTATCGCGGTAAGTCAGTCATGGCTTACGAGCCGCGTCCTGTTCCGCATATCGTGGCGCTTTTACCGCCCGACCCTGTCCCTGTAGAAAGTGCCGAAAAGCCCAATTGTCCAGTCAGCTTAAAGCCCTAGAAATTAGCTTTCATTGGCAGTTCAAGTATCTGGAGTATAAAAATTGACTTCTGCAAAAGAATATGAAGAAATGATTACATCTTTAAACTGGGATGGATTGAGAAACTTATGGAAGCAAATTGAGTCTCGCGACACTCCACTATGGGATGCAGGTAAAGCTTTTGAATACTTGGTGTTACGAGCATTTCAACTTGACGGCGCAAAAGTTAGATACCCCTACAGCGTAAAATTTTTTGAGCAAGAAGTTGAGCAAATTGATGGTGTTGTTCATTACGATGGACTGTCTTGCTTAGTTGAGAGTAAAGACTTTCAAGATAAAGTGAATGTCGATTTTGCCCCTATTGCTAAACTTCGTAATCAACTTTTACGTCGCCCTGCAAGTACAATTGGATCAGTGTTTAGTCGCACAGGTTTTACTATACCCGCACGTAATCTTTCATGTTTCTGTCTACCTCAAACAATTCTTTTATGGAGCGGAGAAGAAATAAAATATGCTTTAGAGCAAGAAGTGATCTGTGAGTTATTAATCCTTAAATTTCAATTTTGCATAGAATTTGCACTAACTGATTACAACGTTACAGAGAGAGGAATTCCGTCATGATTGCTTACATTGTTTGCGAAGGCGATTTCGATGTCCAGTTACTTAAGGTAATCCTGCCCAAAGAATTACTGCAAAATATTGAAGTAGTTCCTGCTGGTGGCTTGTATGCTGCTGAGTCCCTTGCTCGTTCGCTAATTGTTCGCAGACAAGTACCAGTAGTTCTTGTTTTGGATGCAGATTTGGTAGATCCAGACCTAGTAAAAGAACGCCGTACCAGTATTCAGGAAACTGTTGAAAGTGTATCTATTAATACTCTAGTTAAAGTAATACTTGCTACGCCTGAAATGGAGACTATTTTCTTTCAGGATAGTTTGTTACTTTCGCGATTACTAGTTCAAGAAATTACACAAGAGACGATGATTTGGGCTACTTTCCAACCGCGTAAAACTTTGGAGAAATTACTTGCTCAATCTGAGTGCTATCACAGTCAATCTCAACTAATCGAGCAATTAGTCAACGAAAATCTTGAAACTCTTCGCAAAGCTCCAGTTATCCAAGAATTAATCCAGTTTCTCCAGTCTGTGCGAGAACCAGCAAAAGTTTAATCACTAATGAACAAATAAAAGCCTCGCAATGCGAGGCTTTTATTTGTTTATATGCTATTTGGCATTTGTAGAAAGGCGATCGCCTGTTCGCTAGAAATATGGGCGATCGGCAAACTATCAACTCCCATCGCGATGCAAAGTAAGGCTAAATAGAGAATTGAATATTTGAATACCGATCGCGCTACCGTGCGATCGCTTGGTGCTTTTAATAACTGTGTTGCCTTATAAATGAAAGCTGCACCAAGTCCAACGGCTGACACTGCATAAACTAAACCCATCACATTGCAAGGATAAACCAGCAATAGCGATACAGGCACTAATAAAAGTGTGTATAGCAAAATCTGATTAGCTGTCACCTCAGCACCTTTCACGACAGGAAGCATTGGTATGCCCACTTTGGCATATTCATCACGAATCATTAGGGCTAAAGCCCAGAAATGCGGCGGAGTCCAGACAAAAATAATGGCAAATAATACCCATGCCGACCAACTCAGTTCGCCAGTCACAGCCGCCCACCCAACTAGGGGCGGGATCGCTCCTGCGGCTCCACCGATGACAATATTTTGGGTGCTGGTACGTTTTAGCCAAATCGTGTAAACGCCGACATAGGTAGCGATCCCCGACATAGCGAGGCAGGCGGCAAGGAGATTGGCGTATACGGTGAGCATCGTGAAGGAAATGATTGCTAAGGCGATCGCAAAAATTAGCGCATCGCGGGGCTGAATTCTACCTGATGGCAGTGGTCGCCAACTGGTGCGCTCCATTTTCGCATCAATATCGCGATCATACAGACAGTTAATCGCATTGGCTGAAGCCGCCGCGATCGCTCCACCCAAAACTGTAATGAACATTAAAAATGGATCAACTTGTCCTTCAGAAGCAATCCACATCGCCCCTGCGGTGGTGATTAGCAATAAAACAATAATCCGAGGCTTGGTTAGCGCTGTGTAATCTTTAATAACATCGCGCCAGTTGCGAGTTGATGAAATTGATTGGTCAGCTTTGGTAAGAATAGTTTCTGGGATCGCTGATTGTTGCATTCCGCTTAATTCCTAAAATATTTCGTAATTCTTACGTTGTTCTTACGTTCAGTGAACCGCAGGTTGCGCTGGATTTTGATTTTGTTCTTGACTTTCTGCTTGATGCGTGGATCTAAATGCTAACACAGCAAAGCAAACGAGCGTTCCTAGCAATGCCGAACCTGTAGCTTGGTGCGCGATCGTGAGTGGTTCGACTTGTAAATGCAGTTTATAAGTGCCATAGCCGATCGCCACTTGAGCAATGACTAACAAACCTGCGATCGAAGCAACGCGGCGCAATATTGGGGCGATCGCTCTATTTAGCCATGCGGTCACGACCACCGCAATACTCGCAATAGTTGCAGGAATCACCCCTAACAAGTGAGCATTTAAAACGATGCACATATCCTGTGTGGCAAAGCATTGATGCAAAGCCCATTGTGAGGCGACTAACGCACCAAGAATACTTTGCAAGTAAACTAGAATTGCTGCTGATAATCCAAGCCAAGCAATTTTGGGTAAAGAGCGAAGCATTTCACCATTATTAAGTTGATCGTTGCTTAAAGCTGTAGCGATCGCTAACAAACTAGAGAAAAATAACAACCCCGTTCCCAAGTGAGCGGTGACGATATCAAATCTGAGTAACTGTGTCACTGTCAATCCGCCCAAAATTCCTTGACAAACTACTAGAGATAATGATCCCGAAGTTGCCCAAGGTAACCATTTTGGCAAAGATTTTCGGAAATACCAGCTTGTCCCACATAAGGCAATCGTAGCAAAGCCAGTGGTCGCGGCAACTAGACGATGAAACCATTCTAAAAATACTTGGAGGTTCATCTGCTCGGCGGGCAATATTGTCCCATAGCACAGGGGCCAATCGGGGCAAGCCAAGCCAGCATTCATCACACGAGTGGCACTACCGATCGCCATCACCATCCAAGTCGCGATCGCAATTCCAAAAGCAAAGCGTCGAATCAGGACAACTGGCTCTAGTAATCGATTTGTGCTTTCAGAATTATTACTGGTCAGGTTTTCAGTCACTTGTGCTGATTTGGAAGAATATATAGAGTCAGTCATGCAAGTTTATAGGTTTCTTTCTGAATCTTAATAAAACTGAACAAAAGTATTTTTGATATTTACAATCTATTTTAAGAGAAGTTCTAGGTTTGGTGAGGAGATTTAATCAATTCTTCGCGTTAAGTATTTACACTCATGGCAAAAAAAGCATCGCGTCGCGATGCCTTTTTTGTTGGATTCTATAAAGTTGCGCGATCGCGTAACTTTTCCATCCGCTTTTCCATCCGATTTTTGATATTTTCTTTAATACCGTCTCTCATGTCATTGCGATTCGGGCGATTTTTTTGCATGACTTCATTGAGCCGCGATCGCTGTTGCGGAGTCAAAATTTCGCGCATTGCCAACATCCTCTCGAAATGTTTGCTGCGTAATTCTTGCTGAAGGGCTAGCGATTGAGTGTGTTTGGTACGAATCACATCACTGTTTTCAGTTCCAGCTAGTAAATCTCGCAGTTCCTTATTTGCTTGCCGAGATTGTTGCGTAAGCTCGCGAATACGAGCAAGATCGCGATCGCGAATTGTTTTAAGTTTTTGTAATTGCTCGGTCGATAAATTTAATTGCTTTAGCATCTTACCTGAAGGCATATCCGCATTTTCAGAACGATCTGGGCGATTAGAGCGGTTTTCCGAATTTGGCAATTGCGATTGCATTTCGGGTTTTACCTGAAATTGAGATTGCGTTTGAGATTCTAAAACATTACTACTGCTCAAAAAAATGCCACTGGTTACCACCACTGCGGCAGCGATCGCAGAATAGCGAAATATTTTAGATTTGGAAATAAATTTAAGTGTAGATTTGAACATATATTTCTCAATGACTAGTCAAAATTATTCGTATTCAAGGGGGGACAACTCTATCAAAAGTTGTGTATCCGTAGAACTTATGGCGCTTGTGGACTGAGAAACTGTGGCATCAGTCGCATCCCAACTGTTGATCAATGACTGCTCGATCGCGGCTCGATCAGCTTCGCTAATATTGGCAATCTGATACTGCGAGCGATTAGTTGCCCAATTGAAGCCAATACCTGTCGCGATCGCGGCGGGGATCAATAAAGCCCAAGGTAGCCAACGCCGTAAATATGAAGGTTTTGGCGATCGCTGAGGATATTTGCTAATTTCTGCAAATAGCTGCTGCTCAAAGTTGGGCGCAGGGGATGGGGCGATCGGCTTATTTTGCTTCAGAAAGGCAACTAGGGAATTATCGTTAGGATCTTCGCTAAAGTTTTCTGAAAAATCTTGAGAATATTTGTTTTTCATAATTCAATTCCTTGCGCTTCCAAAAACTTTCTGATGGCACTACGAGCATGAAATAATCGCGATTTCACAGTGCCGACAGGAATAGATAAAATTTCCGCGATATCTTTTTGGGGTAATTCCTCAAGATCGTGCAGTACCAATACGGCGCGATGATCTTCACTCAGCTTGGCTAAACCGCGCTGCATTAAGTCTTGATAATGCATTTGGGTCAGGCGCGGCTGCGAATCACTTGCATGGGCGATCGCCGCATCGTCAGCAAGATTTTCAAGTTGATCGTCTTCAACGCTAATATTACGCGATCGCATCTTGGCGAGCGCTTTGCGGCGATCGCTTGCCACATTAAAAGCAATACGATAGAGCCACGTCGAAAACTGCGAAGATTGCCGAAATTTAGGTAATCCTTTCCATGCTCGTAAAAACACATCCTGTACTAAATCATCTAAACCATCGCACCCACATAGCTGATATAGCGTTGAGCGCACTTTATGATGGTGACGTTGATATAGTTTTTTAAAACCATGAGGATCGCCTTGCAAGCAAGCTTGCACGATCTGGAGATCGGGATCAATCAGCTTAGGTTCTTCGATATTTTTAGTTACCGCTTGGAACATCTACTATCAACATCCATTTTAGGGGTCAGAAATATTGACACTTCGCGCCAATATTTCTAAAGCCATGAGAATTTATACTTATTGAGGCAATGTCGATGGTTATCAACTTATTAGTTTTGACCACCATCACCTCAAAAAGGTTCACCCCAAAAAGACTTACCCCCAAAAAGGCGCAATTCATGTCTGTGGTTAGTTCTGTATTAATTCCTATCATTAAACTATGGTTACGATCGCAGGTCGAGCATATCGACTCTATCGAAATTGCGATCGCTGGCAAAAGCTGGCAAATTTTAAGCGGCGATATTCCTAAGGCGAATGTGATCGGTGCGGGGGCAAAATATCAAGGGCTAGCCGTCACCAATATTGACCTATGTGCTGAAGCGATCCATCTAAATATTGCTCAAATCCTTAAAGGTGAAGCATTACGTCTGCTCGATCCGATCATTGTCATGATGGATGTGGATCTCGCGCCCGAAGATTTGCAAAGTTGCCTGAAGTCTCCAGTTTTCTTAGAAGCGATCGCTTCAGATACTCCTCCCGCAGTCCATAGCGATGATGAGATTCGCGCTTTATTAGAAATGCTGTTACACAAACTCGGCGATGAATTTACACTTCATGAACTCGCGATCGCTGATGGCGGCGTAAAGTGTCGTGGTGAATTTGCGATTTCTGCCACCTAAAATCCTTAAGCTGTAGCGCACGCGCAGCTTGCGCTACAGCTTTTGGGGTTTATGAATGGCTTTGCTCAATCTGTCTTACCACGGTTAACGCAGAATAGCTAACCCCTGCGGTTCCTTCCCCAGGATGTGTTGAGTCACCGACTAGCCAAATATTTTTAAGTGGAGTGCGGTTGGCAAAACCAAAAGGGGCAAAGGTGGAAACGCGCATTCCTACTCCGCCAACAATGCCGCGATCGCGTCCTGTATATCTGGCAAAAGTTTGTGGCGTGGCAGCTTCAACATGAATAATTGTTTGCTCATTGAGATCGAAATATTCACTTAATTGCGCGATCGCCCGTTCTGTAAATTGTTTTTTGAGAACTTGATAATCCTCACCGCCATACCAAACGAACGCATCCGTAAACTCAGAAGCAATAATTGTTGCCTTACCCTCTGGAGCGCGTCCATCGCCTTCTTTACTCACCGACACAAATAGAGAATGTGGTTTGTCCCCAGATTCCAAAAACTGTAAATGCGGTGGACAATTCTCTGGAATCGCAGCGCGATCTACTGCCAAATAAACAACAAAAGCGACAGAAGCAGGTTTGAGATTCGCTACACGTTTGGAATATCCTTTTGGTGCTTCATCGCCTAAAAGCTGCACAAAATTATTTACGGTCACATTTGCCACGACATGATCCGCTTCATCCCAAAAGACTTCCTGCGATCGCAAATTTGTAACTTTTACGCCCCTTTTTTCCTTGATTTCCGTAACCTGATGTTGCATTAAAATTTTTCCGCCATCACGTTTAATACTCGCAATTAGGCGATCGCTTAAAACTTGCATACTCCCCTTGAGATGAAATAATCCCAAAGGTGATTGAGAAACCGCCAGAGCCGTCGCAGCATAGAGCAAAGCCGTCTCTTCCGCATTCACTTGTGAATAAAGTTTCAATTGCAAATCAAGGAAAGTGCGTAATCGTAGATCCTTTGCTAATCCAAAACCGCGCAAAGCATCACCCACAGTCGAGAAAGTATAAGGCACTGTTGCTAAAGTATCGATTCGTAAAGCTTTGACTAATTGCCACGCATCCCAAACATTGCGCGGCGGCAAAATCGGATCGCGTGACTGAAAGCGCCAACTTCGCCAAAATAAATCTTCCAGAAATTGCCAGAATGGTTCGCTATTAGGAAATTGTTTTTGGCGTTCTGCTTTCCATTTAAGGCGATCGCGCCAGACATTGATCGGTTCGTTCTCATTGGGCAAGAATACTGCACAAGCGGGATCGCAATATGTGGCTTCGGGAAGTTCTATTTCTAACTCGCGAAAAATGCGATCGTGAATGCCGCCAGATTCTAATCCCGCCACCTGTGTCGCACCGACATCAAAAATAAATCCGCGCCGTTTAAAAGTAGAAGCACAACCACCTGCGATCGCGGCAAGATCGTACACAATTACTTCATAACCACGCTTAGCCAAAAGTGCGGCTGTGGTTAAGCCACCAATTCCCGCTCCGATTACTATGATTTTCTGATGTGTTTTATTCAGCACTTTACTTGACTTAATAATTAAATAAGCTTTGCATTAATTCTTCTTTAGTTAAGCCAAAATGGTTGGCAATATCCACTAAAATTGCTGACAGTGTGCCGACTCGTAAAGAATTATGAGCAGGTACTGTCAAACTATGTTCGCCGTTTTGTTGAGTCGTTAAGCGCAAATGACTACCAGTTTGGCGAATGATTGTATAGCCAAATTTATTCAGCAATTTTGCTAACTCTGTTCCTGAAAGATCGCGAGGCATTCTCATACAGCAATAACTTCTTCACGAATAAAGTGTAAGCGAATTATTCTGGGTAAAATCGCTTCGTCATAGTGACATCGGACTGCATCGCGAATCATTGGATATAGCTCATCCAAAGAATCGGCTTCCGTATAAATAGACGAGTTTAAAGCACGGGCGATATAACCACCTTCATCGGCATCTTCGATGATAAACATGATTTCATTCATTAATCAATATTCCTCTCATTATTATTCATTCTAAGTGCTTTTCGAGCGATTTTAGCCAATCCGATCGCACCATTCTCTAATATTTTTCTCCAATTGTTGAATGTCTTCAGGGCAACGCTGGCGAATGCGATCGTAACGTTTTGCAGCCTCTTCTGCAAGAATTCCTCTGCCCTGACAACGTGCTGTTAATAGCGATCGCTGTTCTGCAAATTGGACGAAATACCCTTTTTTAGATTTGCTCTCAGCCCGAATTTCTGACCAATTCCAGCTTTTGGGAAGATCATTACATCCTGCTAAAACCCATACTTCTAATTCTTGCCAAGCATTTTCGCCCAAGAATTTTTTTGGGCTTTGGTACTTCTCTGCTAAAAACTCCTGTGCTTTCTTTTCAAGTCCATCAAGCTTTGCACGTCGATCTTTATTACCATCGCGATCTATGCACACCAAGAACAAATCGGTCATACCTCCATATCTTTCTAAAATTTCTTGAATCTTTTCCCATCTCAGCGCTTCAGCATGACCTCGAAGCCGTGGATTTTTACAAACTGTGACTCTTGCTTTTGGCTTACCGATCGCTATCATCATCGCTTTTACAATCGGTAGCACCATACTCTCATCATTGACAAAATCTTCCAAAATAATCAGAATATTCATGCGTTCTGCACCTCTTCATCTTCGAGAAAGTACATCGCATCTTCTAGCCAACCTGAATCAAGTAAGCTAGATAATCCATCACTAGCAGCAAGTTCTCTAGCGTTGGGAATATCCATTATTTTGGTGATGCGTGACTCGGCGCGATCGCCTATTCGATACATCAAAGAGGCATATTCGAGACTGGCAGGGCTTAGAAAGTTTAACAAAAGCGGTGAATGGGTGGTGATCACGATTTGCATTGAGCTATTTGCAACTTCTTGCTCCATTAGTTGCAGTAGTAAGCTCAAGCGATTGGGATGGATGCCATTTTCTGGTTCTTCAAAAAAGTAAAAGCGCGATCGCTTCTCACCCAATAGCGCCGCTAGCAATCCTAAAAATCGTAAAGTTCCATCGGATGCACTATAAGCTGTTGTTTTTTGTCCACTCGCCTCAATCAGTCTTAGTAAAACTTTCCCTGTAAAGTCTTCTGGAAAGTCAAAATCTTGCGCGTCCATCGGCGTTAAGGCTTGCAGCCAATCCAATAAAATCGCCTTACGATTTTCGTCGCGACAAATATCTTGCATGACTGATGATAGATTCTCACCGCGATCGCCTAAAACATTTTGCCCCGCAAAAGTCGGTAATCTCATTAAATCTGGACTGAGATCCAGAAATCTCATATCGCTTATGGCATTTAGCGCAAGTTTACAAAATCTTCTTGCCGTAGAATTAAAAAAGTTTTCTCTAACATTTGCTCCTTTTGGTTGAAATCCTTGAGCAACCTGAGAAAGTATAGAAACGTAGTTTGCAAGATAATCGAATACTAATTGTGTTAAGGAGTTGACATCTACTATGTAACTTTCCCAATAGTCGCAGAAACGAACTTCGTTGTGATTAGGGTAAGGAGACGAATAGCCTGCAAAATTAGATTCAAAGATTGGATATGGTATTTGTTGACATTTTAAGCTTTCTGAGGTGACAAGAGGGACTGGATTTGTTAAATGGACTGTGATGCTATAGTCCATGTCATATTTTATATCTTCATCAAATACGAAAAAAGAGATGGAAATGGAAAATGAATAGGCATTGCAATAAGTTATCTCCTTCATACCGCCGCGTATACCTCGCCACTGAAGCACACCACCTTCACCATACTTTTCGCCAATAATTTCGGCAATACTATAGCCTCGCGAAATACCATGCAAAAAACGAAAAGCATCACGAATATTGCTCTTACCTGAAGCATTAGTTCCCACTAAAACTGTTAACGCTCCAAGTGAAAGCTCAGCATTTTTAAAGCTTTTAAAATTTTCTAGACGTAAGCTTTTTAGCATTTAAATATCTAGCTTTCCTTCTGCTGAAACTGTGTCAATAACCATGAAGTTACATGACCATGATCATTTTTTCGCGATAATCGCAATGCGTCTTCTAAAAGTGAAAGTTCTAAACCTGTGATGACTTGCGATCGCGTAATCCGATAACTACCTTTACCTCCTTCTACATCAGTAATCGCAAAGGCTAAAATTTCAGCATTCTTAACATCAATTACCCAATATTCCTTAATGCCCAAATCCTCATACATTAAGCGTTTTTTGCCAACATCATCCGCCCAAGAGCTATTCGCAATCTCGATCGCTAAGTCTGGAGCAGAATAAATATCAAGATCAACAACGCCAGTACCCCAAGGAATTGACTGAGCGCGATCGCCAACGTAATATGAAATATCAGGTTGGACTTCTTTACTGCCAACCTTGCGATAGGAACAGTTATCTTTACTATTAATTGCCAAACCTTTAACAGAAAAGTATATACCTACTGCCATTATGACTAGGGCATGATCATTAGAATGATCCGAGCCAGTAGACATAGGTTCAACTCTTGCTTCTCCGTTGTAGTAATAGAATTTGAATTTGGCATAGTCAGGATTATCGGCGATTTGAATAAAATCATCCCAAGAAGCTTTTGTCCAAGCATCGAGATTTTGCTCAATTAGGTTTTGAGATGGATTCTTAGATAGATTTTCAGATGCTTTTTCTATTAGGACAACGCTCATCTCGACACCTCATGGCGATGCTAAGGATATTTCAAGTTTAGTACAAGCGATCTAAAACGTAGTTAGTTAAGCCAACCAGAGATTGTTTTGGCGCAGAAGATGGCAACCACTCAAGTGCAGTCATTGCTGACGCGATATGGCTTTTTGCAAGTTCACGCGATCGCGTAATTCCTTCACTGCTATGGACAAGCTCAAGCGCTTTTTCCAGATCGCCATCTTCACTAAACTCACGCTCAATCAAACCGCCTAACTGTGGATATTCCTCTAGGGCAAATAATACGGGCGCAGTCAGATTACCTTGCTTCAGGTCAGAGCCAGCAGGTTTACCCAAGGTCTCAGTTGAACTGGTGAAATCAAGAATGTCATCGACAACTTGAAACGCGATGCCAAAATGTTTACCGAAATTAAATAGCTGCTCAGCCTGTACTTGACTGACCCCGCTAAGCACTCCCGCCGCCTTCGCACTACCCGCCATTAGTGAGGCGGTTTTATAAAAACTCTTTTCAAGATAGTCTTCCAAGGTCAAATCATTGTCAAAAGCAGTCAAGCTCTGACGAATTTCTCCTTCAGCAAAATCGGTGATCACCTTTGACAAAAGCTTAACGACTTCGAGATTATCTAAGTTTGCTAAATACCAAGATGCTTGGGCAAACAAAAAGTCTCCAGCCAGTACCGCAATCCGATTGCCAAAACTATTATTTACGGTCGGCATCCCGCGTCGGATATCTGCTGAGTCGATCACATCGTCATGCACCAAACTCGCTGTATGGATCATTTCGGTGATCTCGGCAAGGCGGCGATGGCGTGAGGTGATATCGCGATCGCTCATAGTGGCGCGTGAAACTAGCAAAACTAAAGCAGGGCGCATACTTTTGCCCTTAGCTTCAAATAAATGCTCAGCCGCAGCGTACAAAATTGGATGTCTTGCCCCAACCAACTGCTTCAAATTATCCGTGAGTGTACGCAAGTCATCTTTGACTGGTGCAAAAAGTTCGATGACAGAAGTAGTTGGAAGGCTCATGCGAATAAACCAGTTTTAAATCAATTTTTACATATCTTCATATATTGTATGAGAATGTTGTAAGAGTTGAAGGCAGACTTGAATAGTTTTATCGATCAGCATGGGATCAATAGCTGCTAACACCTTACACGCCCTACCTACTAATCCTTTAGCCAGAATTTATTTTTATTTATTTATTTATTTTTATTTGTTTTTATTTTTAGAGATCGCCATAAATACCATTGGGTAAAGGTAACGCGCTGTGATATCCCTACTCTGCATGTATCGCCATGATATATATTATCTAACAAATCATAATCCAATCGTATAAACAGAATTTTGATCAATGATGCCTAGTCTACTCCTCATCGATGACGATCCCATAATCTCTGAAATGGTCACCCTGAACCTTGAACATGCTGGATATAAAGTTATTCACGCGAGTGATGGCATTAAAGGACAAGCTCTTGCCATTCAGTTTCTGCCAGATATGATCATCCTTGATTTGATGCTGCCAAGGGTTGATGGGTTTACGGTTTGTCAAAGGTTGCGCCGTGATGAGCGAACTAAAGAAATTCCTGTGATGATGCTCACGGCGATGGGGCAGACTCAAGATAAGGTTGAAGGCTTTAATGCAGGTGCTGATGATTATTTGACTAAGCCGTTTGAGCTTGACGAGATGCTAGCGCGAGTTCGAGCTTTGCTGCGTCGCACCAATCACACTATTGATACTGCTAAGCATGGCGAAATATTAATTTTTGGTTCGTTAACGCTTGTACCTGAGCGCTTTGAGGCAATTTGGTTTGATAAAACAGTCAAGTTAACTCATTTAGAATTTGAGTTGTTGCATTGTCTCCTGCAACGTCATGGTCAGACTGTATTTCCTAGCGAAATCCTTAAAGAAGTTTGGGGCTATGAGCCAGATGATGATATCGAAACCATCCGCGTGCATGTTCGCCACTTACGTACCAAGCTTGAACCTGATCCACGTCATCCCAAATATATTAAGACGGTGTATGGTGCGGGTTATTGCTTAGATCTTCCCAATGACAATAATGAGAATGAATCAACAAACTCAGATACTTAACCAAAATTTGCTGCTGTAGCGATCGCGCTAGGCTTGAAAATAATTAGATGTTCTGAAAATACGAGTAGCGATCGACGAATGAAAATTTTATTTGCGGCGGCTGAGGCTGCTCCTCTAGCCAAAGTTGGCGGCATGGCAGATGTAGTGGGCGCATTGCCTCCGATCCTTAAAAAGATGGGACATGATGTGCGGATCATCATGCCTTACTACGGCGTGATTCCAGACAAATTGAAAGAAAATCCGACATGGATCTGGAAAGGCTATGCCATGTTTCAGGAATTTGATATTTTTGAGACCGTATTACCTGGCACGGATGTCCCGTTGTACTTAATGGGGCATGGATCGTTTATTCCCGCCCGCATTTATGGTGGTGAAGATGAAGATTGGCGGTTCACGATGTTTGCCAATGCCGTTGCCGAATTTTCATGGAACTATTGGAAACCGAATGTCATTCACTGCCATGATTGGCATACAGGCCTGATTCCTGTGTGGATGCACCAAGTTTCTGACATTGGCACGGTATTCACGATTCATAATCTGGCTTATCAAGGACCTTGGCGCTGGTTTTTAGAAAAAATCACTTGGACTCCTTGGTATATGGAGGCCCATAACGCGATGGCAGCAGGGATTAAGTATGCCGATCGCGTTAATACGGTGTCGCCCACCTACGCCCAGCAAATTTGTACGCCCACCTATGGCGAAGGATTGGAGGGATTATTATCACTCCTGAAGCCTTGGGGCATTTTAAATGGCATCGATACAGAGATAGAAAATCCTGCCACTGATTCTGCGTTGGTACAAAAATATTCTGTTGATAGTCTTGACGATCGCATGGCAAATAAGCTTGCCTTGCAAAAAGAGTTGGGCTTAGCCGTTAACCCTGCAACTTTCTTGATCGGTATGGTAAGCCGATTGGTCGAGCAGAAGGGCATTGATTTGCTGCTACAAACCCTCGAACGTTTCCTAGCCTATACCGATGCTCAGTTTGTGGTTTTAGGGACAGGCGATCGCTATTATGAATCGCAACTATGGCAAATTGCGGCACGTTACCCCGGTCGCATGTCGGCGCAAATTTTATTTAACTCGGCGCTGTCCCATCGTGTTTATGCAGGTTCCGATGCATTTTTGATGCCAAGTCGGTTTGAACCATGTGGAATCAGTCAACTAGTTTCGATGCGCTATGGTTGCGTACCGATTGTGCGTCGTACTGGCGGATTAGTTGATACTGTGTCGTTCTATGATCCTACTGGTCAGATAGGTACAGGCTTTAGCTTCGATCGCTACGAGCCACTAGATATGTACACTTGCATGGTGAGGGCATGGGAAAGTTATCGCTATACTGATGCTTGGCGCTTGTTGCAAGAACGTGGCATGAATGGTGACTATAGTTGGCAAGCCTCTGCTGATAAGTATGTGCAGCTATATCGCTCGATTCCAGGCTTAGAAAAAGCCTAAAAGATGCACTCTTACCTCCACCAATGCTAATTTTGTAATACTCTGTCCCATTCCCCACTCCAAATGCTAACTCAAGATGAATTTGAGGAAATTATTGCTGACAAAACCAAGCGGATCGAAGGTGATATCTTATGGCGCGAAGACGAAGATCATTCACCCTTTGTTGAGTTTCATTGCCAAATTATTTCAGATAGTGGCTATCCCATCATTGCCAGAGGCAGCTACAACCAACTGTCAGAAAAATTAGGTTACGTCATCATCCACAAAGCTGCTGGCAGAATATACGCCCTAGACATGGGTAGCGATCACAAAAACCCAGATGGCGAAAGAGTTGGCGAAAAACATAAACATCGATGGCGGTATGGATATCGTGACAAATTCGCCTATGTACCCTCAGATATCACTGCTTTAGTTACAGATCCTGTATCAGTTTGGCAACAATTTTGTTTAGAGTCTAAAATCATTCATAATGGGCGCTTACATCAGCCCCCACATTTACAACTAGACCTATTCCTGTAATGACTAACATCTGTGAAAAAATAAACAACCAGATGAACCAGATGAGCGAGCTATATGAATGCTCGCTAGTCAACGATGCTGTGCGAATTCGCACGCCATACCTATATCCCGATGGCGACTATATAGATATTTTCCTCAAGGAACGTCAAGACACCTATACCCTTACAGATTTTGGTGAAACCCTGCGTTGGCTAAAAATGCAAACAACATCGCAGTACCGATCCAACAGACAAGAAGCAATCCTTCAAGATATTTGCCAAACTCATGATATTGAGCTTTATCGCGGAATGTTACTAACCCGAACATCAGTTAACACTAGCCTTGCCGCAGATATAACACGAATTGCTCAGGCAGCTTTGCGAGTTTCTGATATTTGGTTTACCCAAAAAACCAGAGCTTTTGAATCGATTCAAAGCGAAGTCTCCGAACTCCTCGAAACTCACAAAATCCCCTTCGATCAAGGTGAAAAGTATATTGGTCGATCTGGGCGATCGCGAAAAGTAGACTTTCACGCTAGACACCCAAAACGCAGTTCACTCATCTACGTTTTAAGTACAGGTAGTCGCGCTAGCGCAAACAGTCGCGTTAACAACGTTCTCGCATCTTGGTATGACCTAAACCATCTTAAAACTGGCATTGAACCTCTAAGATTTATTTCATTGTTCGATGACACAGTAGATGTCTGGACTCCTGACAACATGAGTATCCTTGAAGACCTATCTCACATCGCCTACTGGTCACAACCCGAAGAGTTAATCGAGCTGCTCGCTGCCTAGTATTAAAAAATTACTAACAGAGAGAGTCGGCGCGATGCGTTGCCTTTATCTATGAGCCTAAGGTATACACACAAGGCTCAAAACCCCCTTTAATTCCCCCTTGCAAAGGGGGAAAACCAGAAATCTTGTTCCCTCCCCTTTGCAAGGGGAGGGCTAGGGAGGGGTCATTGATAAGATTTTAGAAATCACCTTAGTTGTGTGTACACCCTAGCTCTATGCAGATTGCAAATCCCCTAAAGCTTTAAATATTACATATCGATGCGTCAGTTCCCCATTACGCTTATTCCTCCAGAAGTGCAACGCATTGCTCAGTCTAAGCCTGTTGCACCTAAGTTTGATGTCATGTTGCCAAGCATTGCTTATAGTCAGCCCACACCGATTAATATCCAAGAAGCGATCGCCTTGAGTTTCGGTTTAATTGTCGTGGTGGCAATAGTAACTATTTTTGCTAAGGAATTAGGAATAATCTTGCTGATTGTGGGAATGGGGGCAATTATTTTGCGAACTCGATCTCAATTTTTGTCTTACCAAAGACGATATCAAGAATATGAAGGTAGTTTGCAGTACTATTTTGCAAAGCTAGAAGATTATTCCCGTGAAGAGGTTCAGTATCAGCAAAAATTGGCGATCGCCCATGCTCCAGAGCGTATCCTTGAGTTTCGCCATCAGCAATTTAAGAAGTTTTTTGCAAAGTTAACTGTTAATGAACAGGCGATCGCCTTAACCAAGAGCAGTAATGCTATCGCAGACTTTATTTCCGATTTCGGGATTACGCTTCAGCAGTATGTATCGGGAACTATATATCAAGGCACAAAGTTATCCATCCCCAGCATTAATTACAATTGGCTTCCTGCTCTCACCTATATCGATCCTGCGCTGAATGCTCATATTGCGATCGAGATTAGTGCGCCTTCAGAGAGTGCGGCAACTCTAATGCAAAATGATTTAGCAGATCGGTTTTTAGTGGATTCAGGTTGGATTATTATCAAGTTTTCACAAGAGCAAATCTCGCAAAGTGCGGCTGAATGCTGCAAGGAATTTGCGAAGTTGCTCGATCGCTTAAGTATCGATCCAACGGTTTTATCAAGCTTTGCTGATACTCCTGATTTAGCCCCAGTCAGGCGTTAAGTTTTCATTTATAGCAATTGTTACAGCGATCGCTAGTTAATTCGATTTATGATTATTAAAAGCTATAGCTGTCGCCACTTGTATATTAAGACAAACCAAAACCAGAAGAGTATATGCGGCGCGGAGCGCCGCATATACTCTTCTGGTTTTATATCCTGATGTACTTGGTGATAGCTAGAATAAAGCTTTGTTTTGTCGGTTTTATTATGAGGGTATAGCCCGTGAATGCTGCTGAACAAGCGAGAAATGTCGAAGTAGCAACAAAAATCGCTACTGTTGTCAATTTGTTTAAGGCTACCTATCCTGCTGCACGCTCTGACTTAAAACCTTGGCTAAATAATTTGGATACGCGCAAATTGCTCGATCCTGACTCGATTGATGTCAGTTTTCATTTTCCGGGGGTGAGTTGGCGGCTCAAGGTTCGCAGTATTCTTTTTCAGATTCGACTATACGAAGATCCTGTCGATGCAAATTTGCGGGCGATCGGGATTGAGGCAAGCGGACATGACTATAAGGGCGAACGTTGGCGATTTTCAACAGTGGATAATTGGCAATTTTTCGGCGAGACGATCCCGATGGAAGATGGAGTCGAAAACTTGCGCGAGTTTAGTCGTCAGACTTTAGAAGTATTTAACAAAATTAGCGATCGCTGATATTTGCTTTACAGCGCTTTGCGCTCAAACTAGAGCCAGTAAAATTTTAAAAAGGGTTGCGAAGCAACCCTTTTTAAAATTTTATTGGTTCGTTTGAGCAGAAATTGTGGTAACTCGCTCAGCTCCATGATCTAGGATTTCGTAATAAAGTGGTAAATATCCTGATTTAATACCACCATCTTCTTTGGCTTTGTCTAAACTGCCGCGCAGGGTATGACTATTGTGAACGCTGTAAATCTCATAGCGATCGCCGATAAATACATAATCTGCGACATCGGTAAACTCTTCGCCCTTGGTTAGCTGCCAGATATCATTCACATAAACAAAATGATAATCTGCCAAATCTGGGCTTGAGGATGGACGCTCCACTGCCGCCGATATTTCGGCTGTGTAGTGCGGATTGGTATTTGTGGGCGGCACGACTTTGCTAGTGACGTTGCGATAGAAGCAGCTTTCGTTATTGCAAAATCTGAGTTTTGCCATTTTAGTTTTGATGATCTCGAAGCGATCAACGATCTGGTTTGAAGTGGGTTCGACTGCTGCTGACACATTGGGAGCAAAGGTATTTGTGAAAGTTATGCCAAGACAAATTACACAAATTAGAAATATATTGGCAAGCGATCGCCACTGTTTTTTAGTCATAAAAGTTATATAAAATTATTGGTAGTCCTAAAAAGGAAAGGATGAGGGAAAATAATATAAAAGTTGTTAAGGAGTTAAATAGTGACAGAGATAATGCCATCTTACCCAACCTGTCATTCTGAGTCTAGGGTAATAAACAATGGGTATGGCTAGCTCTTGATATTGAGACTCGCGAAATTGTTGGTTGTTTTATTGGCGATCGCTCTGGCGCGTCAGCCGAGAAATTATGGCAATCTCTGCCTCCTGTTTATCGTCAATGTGCTGT
>JBDNJN010000216.1:0-3648 GCA_041687725.1 Pseudanabaena sp. | reverse complement strand
GAAAATATCTTTGTAAAATCTTGATCAAGAATTTTAAATGGCTTGTTTTCTCTTGTCTGTCTCTCTAGCTGAAACTCTTGTCTAGCAAGCATTTAGGGGTTAGCGGCTAAAATGTTAAGAAACGTGTGCGGTTGCCCTAGCTTAATATTGTAAGCACTTGACAATCTTACTTGGCTGATTATATAGTTTTAAGCATTCTAACTGTACGGAAAAAATTTGTTCATACTAAAAACGCTTTTAGCAACTTCTGTAGTATTGATTAGTGCTGTTGTTGCGTCTTCTTCAGCTCAAGCTATATCATTTACAGGTACCACCGCTGGTGAGCCAATTTGGGATCGTCCAAATGAAGGCACTCCTCCGAACTCTCTCAGTGGTACTAATACATCATATGTTTCCACGCAATTTACTGTAGACACTGCTGGCCTTTATGATTTTCTAAGTACTACTACTACTACCTGGGATAACTTCACATTTTTATACAGCAACAGCTTCAACCCTAACACACCGCTTGCTAATGTGATCATAGGTAATGATGACGTTATAACTAATAGCAGATCAGGCTTCGGTGGGATAAACTTAACTACGGGTACAAACTACTTTTTTGTTACTACTGGGTTTGATGATTCACAATTTGGATCTTTTAACAACTCCATTACTGGAGTTGGAAATGTCACTCTTGGGGCGACTGCTGTGCCTTTCGAGTTTTCTCCCACTCTCGGCTTATCCGCTCTTGGTGGTCTGTGGCTCGGCAAGAGCCTAATCAAGAAAGTGAAAGCTAACAAAGACAAAACATTGGTCTAAACTCCCAGATCCACGATTTTTTTGTAATCTGTAAAAAGGATTTACGACACATCCCGATCAACCCCATATTTATTATAAAAGCCTCCGCGAAGCGGAGGCTTTTATAATAAATATGGGTTTGGTTTGTACTCAATCGGCTATATAAAAACAAGAGTAGTAAGCCGAAAAGTTGTCATTATATGGCAGTTTCCGCATCAAGCTCTTGCAATAATCCCTGTAGAGAATAGTCCGCAAAACCGCTATCTTCACCGTTCTGCAATTCCTGTCTTAAAGCCTGTAACTTGAGTTCATGTTCTTCCAACAGCCTTAATCCTGCACGAATGGCTTCACTAGCCGAAGCAAAGCGTCCTTCAGTGATTTGCTTGTTGATAAATGTTTCAAAGTGATTGCCTAGAGTTACGCTCGTGTTTTTTTGCATATCGCATTCCTCAGATCTCTATACCAGTATATATTATATATTGGTATAGAGATCTGTTTTACTTTATGCACCTTCACGCAATTTATCCAAAATCGAACGATCTTCTAATGTAGAAGTATCGCTGGTGATTTCTTGTCCAGAGGCAAGCGATCGCAATAATCGCCGCATAATTTTACCCGATCGCGTTTTTGGTAACGCCTCAGTGAATCGAATTTCACTCGGTCTGGCGATCGCGCCAATTTCAGCGACAACGTGCTTCTTCAACTCCTTCGCAAGTTCTTCACTAGGTTGGCGATCGCCTTCGAGAATCACAAAAGCAAAGATATCTTCACCCTTCAAATCATCTGGCTTACCGACTACCGCCGCTTCTGCTACCGCAGGGTGTGAAACTAGCGCCGACTCGATTTCCATTGTTCCCAAACGATGACCAGCGACATTAATCACATCATCAACGCGACCCATTACCCAATAATATCCATCTTCATCTTTGCGAGCGCCATCTCCTGCAAAATAGACATAGTTGCCATCTTTAGGTGGAATATGTTCCCAATAGCTTTTACGGAATCTTTCAGGATCGCCGTAAACCGTTCGCATCATTCCTGGCCAAGGATGACGCACGATTAGATAACCACCTTCATTCTCATGGGCAGGATTGCCATCAAGATCGACGATATCAGGGATAATGCCTGGGAATGGAAGTGTTGCTGAGCCTGGTTTGGTTGGTACTGCTCCAGGCAGAGAGGTAATCATGATTCCACCTGTCTCTGTTTGCCACCATGTATCGACAATCGGACAGCGATCGCCACCAATTACCCGTTTATACCACATCCAAGCTTCAGGATTAATTGGTTCGCCGACGGTTCCCAACAAACGCAGCGAAGTTAAATCACGGGTATTGGGATGATGTTCTCCCATTTTGATAAAGGAACGGATTGCTGTAGGCGCAGTATAAAAGACAGTGACCTGATACTTCTCAATTACATCCCAAAAACAGCCAAGATTAGAAGGGCGTGGCGCTCCTTCATACATCAATGTAGTTGCACCATTGGATAGTGGACCATAGACAATATAGCTATGTCCTGTAATCCAACCTACATCAGCCGTACACCAGTAGACATCGGTATCTTTGATGTCAAAAATCCATTTGGTGGTGATATGGCTATAGAGGTTATAACCAGCCGTAGTATGTACGACTCCTTTCGGTTTGCCAGTGCTGCCAGAGGTATAGAGAACGAAGAGCATATCTTCGCTATCCATTGGTTCGGCATCACATTTTGCGGAAACGCCTTGCTGTAAGTCGTGCCACCAATGATCCCGACCTGCGCTCATGCGAACTGTCTGTCCTGTTCGTTTCACCACTAATACATCTGTAACCGATGGAACGGCTCCATGTTCTAGCGCCTTATCGACTTGTTCTTTTAATGGCACGATCGCATCTTTGCGCCAACCACCATCGGCAGTGATCACCAGTTTTGCTTCCGAATCGACAAGGCGATCGCGTAAAGCTTCGGCACTAAATCCGCCAAACACGACTCCATGCACCGCACCGATTCGCGCACAGGCGAGCATCGCGATCGCCGCTTCAGGAATCATCGGCATATAAATGCCAACGCGATCGCCTTTTTTGACTCCTAATTGTTTCAGAGCATTAGCAAACTGACAAACTTCGCGATGCAATTGGGCATAGGTGAGGGTGCGCGAGTCGCCATTTTCACCTTCCCAAATTAACGCCGCCTTGTTTTTGCGCCAAGTAGTTAAATGGCGATCGAGGCAGTTATAAGAAATGTTGATTTTGCCACCATCAAACCATTTTACCGATGGCGGTTGCCAATCAAGGACGGTGTGCCATTTCTCAAACCAATGTAATTCTGTATTAGCAAGGTCTGCCCAGAAGGCCGCAGGATCGGCTTTAGCGCGATCGTAAATTTGATGATATTCTTCTAAGTTTTTAATATGAGCGGCTTGCGAAAATTCGGCAGATGGCTTAAATACGCGCTTTTCTTGCAAGATTGATTCAATCGTGGGTTGTGACATAGGTATAGGATCGCTAATTATAGAGACTTGAATTAAGACAAATTAATGATTAATATTTTGGGGATTAACGTTAATAGTTATGTATCTAGTTTGGTAAAGTCGAGGAAGGCTATTATGCCCCGCCCCTCTCAGTTAGGTCTAGACGTGCGATTTCTACGCATCTGGCTCCCGATATTCTTAGCTTACGCTTTTGCTCATGTTAATGATAATCATGGCAGCTTTTTGGCGATTACATTGCTTACATCGATAGCACTGTTAGGGCAACCGCACACGTTTCTTAACATTTTAGCCGCTAACCCCTAAATGCTTGCTAGACAAGAGTTTCAGCTAGAGAGACAGACAAGAGAAAACAAGCCATTTAAAATTCTTGATCAAGATTTTACAAAGATATTTTC
>JBDNJN010000215.1:0-7134 GCA_041687725.1 Pseudanabaena sp. | reverse complement strand
TGTTCGCTGACTTTGATCTCTATTGTTTTCGGGGCTGACATCTCTTTTTCCTCCTACTCACTCTCCCTCTATTATCGCCTGTTTTTTCCTGCTTCTCTTCTAATCTTTACGTTTCGTTACTTCAGCCAGCGTGTACTAGTGATTTTATCGATATTATAGAAACAACAGATTTAATTTATCCAGTTGGTCGGTGGGTTCTAGAGACTGCTTGTAAGCAATTACAGGCTTGGCATAAAAATTTTCCAAAATATGCTGATTTGACGATGAGTGTAAATGTATCTACAAAACAACTTGCGGAATTTAACTTGGTAGAATATATGAGTGAAATCTTATGCGAATATCAAATAAATCCTTGTTGTTTAAAGCTGGAAATCACTGAGTCTACTGTAATGGGCGATCTTGATCGTACTTTAAAAATTCTTCATCAATTAAAAGATTTAAATATTCAGTTTTGCATTGATGATTTTGGCACGGGTTATTCATCACTAAGACGACTAACTGATTTCCCGATTGATATTCTCAAAATAGATCGCTCCTTTATTCACAATGGAGAGTGGATAATTGTTAAAGCTATTGGTATATTGGCTTTCACATTAGGAAAAAATGTCGTAGTTGAAGGTATCGAAACACCTAAACAACTAGCAATGCTGAAAACTTTATTTCAGTCTTATTTAGGAGGGTGTTACGGTCAGGGATATTTATTCGCTAAGCCACTCAATACTGAATCAGCCTCCGAGCTTTTGGCAAGCAGTCAAGCATTTGTAATTGACAATTTGTAATTGTTAATTACAAATGCTTGTTTTTAATGTTTTACTTCGCGCATAGCGAGAAATTCGCGAATTTGCCGATCGCTTGGTTGACCAGAAATCGCACCCATCGCTAGGGTAGACAATGCACCTGCGGCGCAAGCGTAGGCAACGATCGCATTGGTAAACTTAGGATCGAGTAAATTGGTGATCGGGCGGTGATAAATTTTATGAATGAAGGCCGCTAAAAAAGCATCCCCCGCACCAGTGGTATCGATCGAATGGACAGGAAACGCAGGATGTTTGCCCTGCTTTTCGCCTAGATAATAGCGACAATCTTTATCGCCATTGGTGATCAAGATTCCTTCAAGATGGCTATAGGCTTGCGCGATCGCGGCGGGACTAGATAACCGAAATAGTAACCGCGCCTCATCCTCAGTCATTTTCAGGAAATCAGTATATTTCAGCAAAACTGGTAACAGCTTCATCACTTGATCAGGATGTTGCCAGAACATCGATCGCCAATTGATATCAACTACGACTTTTACAAAATACTGCTCAGCGAGCTTTAGCGCCCGCCCGATCGCCCTAGATGTCTGAGGATTAGATAATCCCAGTGTCCCTAATACCAAAAACTTTGCCTCAGCAAATAGATGCTCTGGCAAATGCTCGGCAGACATCAATGTGTCCGCAAACACAGTTTGAGAATCACCATTAAAGCGCTCAAAATGGCGATCGCTTTGAGCGTTACGAGTGACATAAACTTCGCGTGTAGTCGATTTAGGATGCACTTGCACACCCGAAGTTTCCACACCTGACATACCCAACTGCCTAAGCAAATCGGTTCCTGAGGTATCTTGACCAACGCAGCTAATCAAGCTTACAGGGGTTCCTAGTTTGGCTAGCCCACAAGCAACATTAGCAAGTGCGCCGCCAAGACATGGTTTCCAAGAGCTAACTTGCTCATAGGGAAAGCCAATATCTTGGGATATTTGATCGATTAAGACTTCGCCAAGACAAATTACACGCGGCATAGGCGGACTTTACGACGACAATTTGGACTTTCGCGCTTCAATGATACCAATTGCTGAATCCACTTTGTCAGGAAATACCACAACTAAACTATTTTGAGGGGCGCTATCTAAGGCGGCGACCAAAGCTTCTTCTTCGTCAAGAATTGTAATGCAGGGGATATTTGCATCAATTGCAGCAACGCCCTGACGTAAGAGATCGGCAACGACACGCGGGGCGCGTCCGCGTAAATCTTTATCTTCCTTAATAAAGATCAGCTTAAACATTTTGGCGGCTAACTGCCCCAACTCAAGAATATCCTCATCGCGTCGATCTCCAGGTGCGCCAATCACGCCGATCGCTTCGCCTTCCCATTTCTGAATAAACTCCGCGATCGCCTGAAATCCCGCAGGATTATGAGCATAATCAACCAGTGCATGATGTCTGCCCAAATCAAACAAATTCATCCGTCCGGGGGTCTGCTCACTAGAAGCAACAAACGTGGCTAAACCTTGACGAATTTGCTCGATCTGCACATCTTGGGCAAAGGCAGCTAAACTTGCAGCTAGTGCGTTTTGAATCATGAAGGCCGCGCGACCACCAAGGGTCAAAGGCACATTCACCGCGTCTTCAATTCGCAGTTTCCAATCACCTTTCACAATTGTTAAAAATCCGCCTTCATAGACTGCGGCAAGTCCACCTTCGGCGATATGTGACTTAATCAAAGGATTATCAGGATTCATACTGAAGTAAGCAATCTTTGACTTCACCTCTTTCGCCATCGCTACAACCAATCGATCGTCAGCATTTAACACGGTATAGCCGCTTGCTAATGTCGTTTTAACGACGGTACTCTTGAGCCGCGCCAGATCTTCAATTGTGTCAATGTCACCGATACCAAGGTGATCGGCGGCAACGTTCATCACCACGCCGACATCGCAACCATCAAAGCCTAAGCCCGATCGCAAAATGCCGCCTCTTGCAGTTTCTAGGATCGCCACTTCGACGGTGGGATCGCGAAGGATCACTTGGGCGCTATAGGGACCAGTTGTATCGCCTTTTTCAACTAAGTATTCACCGATGTAAATACCATCAGTCGTGGTATATCCAACTCGTTTACCCGTCTGTTTGAAAATATGTGCAATTAAACGTGTAGTAGTCGTTTTGCCATTTGTGCCAGTGACTGCCACGATCGGCACTCGACATGGCGCACCTTCAGGAAATAGCATGTCGATGACGGGAGCCGCCACATTGCGAGGTGTGCCGATGCTGGGAGCCGTATGCATTCTGAAGCCAGGAGCAGCATTTACCTCAACGATCGCACCGTCTGTTAGGCGGACAGGTATCGAAATATCTTCGGTAACCATGTCGATCCCCGCAATATCTAAGCCGATAACTCGCGCCACTCGTTCAGCTAGCCAAATATTTTCGGGATGAATCTCATCAGTGCGATCAACTGATACGCCACCAGTACTGAGGTTGGCGGTTGCCTTGAGATAGCAAATTTGACCTGTAGTCAGTACGGACTCCATCGTTAAGCCTTGTCTAGCCAGAATATCGATGCTAGTGCGATCAATTTCAATGCGGGTCAAAACGTTATCATGACCATCGCCACGACGGGGATCTTGGTTAGTAATTTCGATTAATTGGGAGACTGTGGAAACGCCATCGCCCGTGATATTGGCAGGAACGCGCTCAGCAACGGCGACAAATTTGCCATTGATGACGAGGATGCGGTGGTCGCGCCCTGTATGAAATCGCTCGATGATTACTTCTTCGGATACTTCTTGCGCCATGTCAAAGGCAACGATCGCTTCTTTGACAGTCCGCACATCAATGGTGATACCACGTCCGTGATTGCCACTTAAGGGCTTAATCACAATCGGAAAGCCGCCAACTTCGGTAATCGCCTCTTCTAAATATTTAGGTGATCGGATTGTTGTCCCTCTCGGTACTGGCACACCTGAAGCTCGTAAAATACTCTTTGTTCCTTCTTTATCACAGGCTAGCTCTACCGCTAAGATCCCCGTCTTATTTGATAAAGTCGCCTGAATGCGGTTTTGATGCACCCCATAACCAAGTTGAATCATGGCACGGCTACCAAGTTCTAACCAAGGAATATTTCTTGCCTTAGCTTCGGCAACGATCGACTCAGTACTTGGCCCTAACTGACCATCAAGGCGAATATCTCTTAAGTCTTTGAGATCCTCTTGCAACTCTTGGGTTGCATAGGTTCCGATCTCCAAAATGCTGGTGCAAATCCTTACGGCCGCCCGCGCCGCATATCTTCCTGCGCCCTCAGTTTGATATTCAAATACAACTTGATAGATATTGTTCTCGACAGTGGGTTTGACTGTACCGAAGTCAACCTTCATGCCGACATATCCTTGCAGGGCGATCGCAATATCCTTAACTATTTCAGCCAAAAATTCAGCATGACCTATATCTGTGTGGTGAGCAATGTCGTTCCCCACTAAGCTCGGCAATACTTTGCATAAATTTTGATAAAAGCTTACACGTTGTACTTGAAAATTCTCTAAATCTAATCGAACAACTACAAGCTGTTGTCGTTGGATACTCCAATAGTTTGGGCCACGTAATGTCTGGATTTTGAGGATTTTCATAGTCAAGCGTTTTTAAAAGTGCATCCAATGCCTAGGTGTCGATTGTCTAATCGTAGCGATCTTGTGGATCTTCATTTTGTATAAATTGAACCAGAATTTAGATCTGATAACAATAATTCTATTAATTATGATTCTTGTTGCGCTTTACGCTGAAGTAAATTCAGATTTAAAGTGCTACAGACCAATACATTTAATAAAAATTGGTGGTCAGATTCACATCTAAAGTGGCTCATCGGTATGTTGATGCGGTTGAGGTGAAGTCTCAATGCGACCAGGAATTGGCTTTTGAGTAGGTTGTAAACCCGACAACATTCGCGAAAGTTGCAGACCATCAAGTACAGGCTTAGTCTCGCGAATTTTGTGCCATACCGATCGCGCCATCAACAAGGAATGTCCTTGACGTTGGGCATGAATCCCCTCTAAGTAATCTTCGCGTTCGGGTTGGTAATCTGCCGAAGATAGTTGAAGACTCCCATTCTCAGGTGATTGTTTTGTGACAATCTGAGCAATTTGCGAAGTCAGTTCAGGGTAGAGCCACGTGTAAGCAGGATGTACGGTCAGTTGGCAGTGATGGACGAGCTTTTCATCGGGTTGACTGACGTTGGGACGTTGCAACAGTAGATAAAAGTAGCCGATCGCCGCTTTGCGTTGTGGCTCATAGACATAGCCTGAAACATCTTGCAAATGGTTAATTAACAATGAACCATGATTAACGAGTTTGTCGATCGCCTTGGCCCGAAAATCATCGACATTGAGATCGTAAACTTGGCGAATATGTGGCGGCATCGCAGCAGTATCAAGTTGATAAAGCAAACTTGCATCAGCATTACTGACAGGCATCAAATTCGGTAAATCAGGAGAATGCTGAGCCAGTTCTTGCAATCTCTCAGCCCCAATTTCCCAATCAGTAAATTGCGCTAGGGGCTGAAACCCATTCTGACGATAGAGGGCGATCGTGTCTTTCTGATTAATATCAACTTGTAATACCCATGTCCGCGCTTCTAGGCAGGACTCTAGGCAATAGCGAATTAATTGTGTGCCAACATTGTGGTGACCATTCTGAGCTTCGGGTAAAACTACAACGCGATCGATTTGCCAAGTACTACTACTGTTGTTAAACGGTGAAACCCGAATAAAGCCTTGGATGATGCCATTATATTCGGATACATAGGCCCGTACATAGGGCTTGAGCAGGGTTTGCACAGGCGCAGGTAGCCAACTTGCGACTTGATGTAAGCTGACTTTTTGGCGAGTTCGGCAACCACTAAGATCGCTCACCGCAATCTGTTCGAGATCGTTGGGCGATGCAAATCTCTGAATGAACTCTAAGTCGCGGTGTTGTAATGGACGGATCGTGTTACCAATTACTGGAAAGGGTTGCATAGCTGCTCATGCCAGATAATGAAATTGATGCGATTTAGGGATAGTCAGAGTGACTTGAAATATTAAAATTTGGTTTAGAGGGAATATTTTATAAACTCAAAACAAACTCAAAATAAACTATCGATTCTATTGATTATAGATTTTAACGCATATCTATAGTGATCGCCCAAAAGCTTAAGGTGGCGCAAAGCGCCACCTTACACCTAGGAAGAGCAAGAAAAAGTACGATGTTGCAAAGATGGCATCTGACGACGAATTTGATCGATTCGTGAGGGTTGGATTTCCGCGATCGCCACACCAATGCGATCGCCTGCATCCGCCATCACAATTCCCCAAGGATCAACAATCATCGCATGACCATGAGACTGACGGCGCGGCGTATGCATTCCCACTTGTGCAGGCGCGATTACATAGCTAGTATTTTCGATCGCTCTGGCTTGTAACAAAACTTGCCAATGATCTTTACCAGTAAAAGCAGTAAAGGCCGCAGGAACAAACAACACGTTTGCACCAAGTTGGGACAGATGACGATAAAGCTCTGGAAATCTCACATCGTAACAAACTGATAGCCCTAGGTTGCCATATTTTTCGGAAACATATACGGGTGGCAACTCATTACCCGCTAGCACCGTTGCCGACTCCTGATAAGTATTGCCATCGGGAAGATTGACATCGAACAAATGCATTTTTTGATAACGCGCTAGCTCTTCACCTTCCCTGCCAATCAGCAAGGCGGTATTGTACATCTTGTTCTGATTACCATTGCTGGCATTATCTACAGGCACTGGAAAACCACCACCAAGTAACAAAATTTGATAGCGTTGGGCGATCGTAATCAGGAATTTTTCACTTTTTTCGGCGATTTCTTGAGAAAGCCTTGTCTTTTCAGTCTCATCGCCCAAAAACGAAAAGTTTTCGGGTAAACAAACTAATTCTGCACCTCGATTCACGGCCAGTTGGATCAAATCTTCTGCTTGAGCAAGATTTTTGTCTACATCAGAGACACTGGTCATTTGTACGGCCGCCGCCAAATATGACTTCATTTCAATCCTTAAAACTTTCCCACGTTAAATTCAGTCGTGCCATAAAGCACTCAGTCTAGATTACCGTGCGATCGCGCCATAAAAAACTAGAAAACAAAAAATGGCACGATGCGCCATTTTTTGTTCATGATTGAAATCGTACTTAGCCGCGTTTGCCAGTGACAATATAGGCAACTCGCAGTCCAACATTAGTTGCATGATCCGCCATGCGCTCTAAATGATGAATAGCTAGCACCATCAGCATTACAGGTTCCATCGTTTCCCCAAATAGCCTCTGAGAAGCGAGGAGATTGTAGATATGCTGATAGTCACTATCAACCGCATCAT
>JBDNJN010000214.1:0-13743 GCA_041687725.1 Pseudanabaena sp. | reverse complement strand
GTGTTAAGCTCACTATTGCAGCCATGGCAGAAATTGAAAAACAGCTTAAGCGTCTACCCGATCTTCAAAAATGGTTTGTTGAGATTTGCGGCAAATCAACCTAAGCTATGGGATCTATTATTTCTTGGTAGTCTCTAAGTGATCGCGATCGCCAAATGCTGACCTTAATTAAGCAACATCGCAATGGTTGGTATACAACAGGATGGATTGCTGCTGCTGTCGCCATTTTGATGAGTGTGATATTTTGCAAGATCTATTTATCTGCACCATTAGCACAGGCGATCGCGCCATTTCCTGCGGGATTACGTTTCTTCGGAATTTTATGGGCTGAGATTTTCTTTGGATTAAGTAATATTTTGCTGCAAGCAGGAATTTCGGCTTTGCGGATTAAGCTCACAGATGAGTCAGAGCTAATCGGCTTGCAACCCTTTGCTATTACAAAAATTAAAAATAATTTTACGACTATCGGCTGGCGATCGCCCCAACTATTAAAATTTTTTGAAGAAGAACTAGAAACTAATAATGTTGTTATTGATTCTGAAATTGCGTCTAAGATAGGTGCGATCGCTGCCGATGACTCTTTAGTTAAACCAGTTTTAGAATCTATCGAAACCAGTTTAGATGAAGAGATTATTCAAGAACCTGAAGAATTAAATCCTTTTGAACTTATTGAAGAAACTGAATTAGAAGCAGTTTTAGATGTTGTTAGTTCAATAGCAGAGTCAGAAATTGAGTCAATTTTAGAATTAGAGATTGAAGAATTAGAACCAAATGAGTTTATTGCTGAAAACCAAGAAAACGAATCTCAAGATTTTGATGATGAATTAAATGAACTTATTGCCTTCAATATTTATGTTGAAAATATTCTGCAAGAGTATCTAGAAAGCGAAGATGAAAACTCTATAGAATTAGAAACTCAAGTTTCTGAAGACATTACGGAAGATGTTTCTAGCAACGATCAAGCCACTGAAGATCCTAAACACGACACTAAATATTTAGTGCAAGAATTTCTAGTTGATAAGTTTTTAGCAAGATTAGAAGAACTTAATATTGCGGACAGAGCTAATAAGGCAACCATCGAACAGACTACAGAAAATAGCTCTGAGCCTAGTTCTGAAGCTGATGAGTTTGCTGACCTCGAAGCGCTTCTAGATGGAAACTCATTGCCTGAGAATCTAGAATAAACAGCGCCAAAGAAACCTTAAAACCCCAAAAAGCCGTAGCGTGCGCTACGGCTTTTTGGGGTTAATTATACTTGATCGCAATTCCCGACCATTGCACTTGTGGCGTTCTGACATGGGAATGGGGATTATTCAGGAAATAACGTCGATAGGAAAAGAATATTTCCTCACTTTGAAGTGTGCAATATGGCGCGATCGCGATATTTTGAGGTGACATTCCCAATTCTTGAAGCTGCTGCAATTGCACCTGACGCAAATCTAGTTTTACTCTCTCAGGATGCTCGTCAGGCTGTAAACCAACTGATTGATTAATTGTCGCCGTCACCTGTTGCGCCACATCTTTCGAGACTTGATAAGCTTGACCTGAAATCGCAGGACCAAGCGCTACGCGCAAATCCTTTAACTCACTGCCCCGATCGCATAATGTGGCGATCGCCTTAGTGACAATACCCGAGGCCGTGCCGCGCCAACCCGCATGAACAGCCGCCACTGAGCCAAGCTGGCGATCGCCGATCAACACAGGCACACAGTCCGCAGTACAAACCCATACCGAGCGATTAGCTTGATCATGATTACCATCGTTAGTTGCCCAAACTCCATCAGCTTCAGGCAAAGTTGCATCTGGTGCAGTTACGATCGCATCAGCATGAACTAAGCGATTGCCATGAACTTGCTTGGCGCGGTAGGCTCGTCCCGATGAGACAAGATGATTATGCAGATCATTGGGGGCTTGGGGAGCGTGCGATCGGGTAAAAAATCCATGTGGCCAGTCAACTAATAGATCGCAAGTTAGTACGCCATCTCGCCATTGCCATTGATTTGCGTTCATTAATTTGAGGTTTTAACAATAATCAAGCTTGATCCTAACTCAAAAAAACTAGCGATGTAGTTCCACAGTTCTACCATCGGTAGATTGAATGGGGCGAGCATTAACTTGATAAAGCTTTTGGAAAGTTTCAATTTGCTCTTCAGAAACAGTCATTAGTTCTAGCAAAACATTCCATTTAACGCTTTCGCTGCATGGTGGCGTGGTTAGAGAACCAGCATAGCTATAATAGGATTTTTTATTAGGTAAAATACTTGCAACATTAATCAGGCGATCGCTAACTGTGTTGGTTTTCCCAGCAGCAGGAATATTTTTCCAGATTTCTTCAACTAGAGGATTTGCCTTGCCTTTTGTGAGCATAACTCCCACTACAGCTAGTTTTCCTACTTCGTTGCGATGAACTAAATGTAGTTGTGACGACTCCCGACGCTGATGCTACGCATACAGCGCGGGCTTCTCAGCAACACCACCTACTGGTTCGGTTATAAGCTGAGCTTTGTAACGACATCGTGCGCCCCACGACACCGAGAAAGTCTAGGACTTTCCAAGCTTGGATTCTCGAAAGAGAAAAGCTTTTTAGCCTTTGTTCCTTGAAAATTTTACATACAGGAGGCTATGACAAATTAATGTCATACTTCCCTGTAAAACGCCTTATTTTCAGTTGTCAAGGTACAATATTGACCAGCACTTTCAGCCTTGTCAATGAAATGATTATAACCGAAAACTGTCGTTAAAAGCAAAAATTACTGTCCACCTTCGGGGTGTCGAACCCCTTGATGGACACGCTTACATCCCGTCTCTCACCCTTGTAAACGGGTAGAGCGCGGGGCTTTCGCTTAGTAGCTAACGCCGAAGCTTTATAGCGGTTTTCAGTTGACCATGTGCAATCAAATCTAAGTTTTTCAAGCATTTCAGAAGCCTAATTTTGCCTATGCTCATGTGAAAACCGCTATATCATCAATTTCATGCTCACTTGGCGTATGAAAATGAAACTGAAGCAACGAATACTTCTCTCCGTTGATAGTAATGGTACTACCTTTCCCATAGTTCACTTGAATTGTGCGACCGTTATTCACAATCACTAAGGAAGACGGTTTGCAATCAAAATTAATGTTTGCAGGAGTGCCTTCTACAGCATTTTTGATGTCGATTGGAGATTGCTCTTTTCCTAATTCGCACAGTGCAAAATCATGACTAAGTACACCCCATTGCGATGGGTTTTCTGCTCCTCCATAGCTCTAATGCGAAGTGCTTTCTCCTGCTAGAGCAGATGTTGACAATAGTAATAAGGTACTAATGACTATTGCTATTAGCGATAGCTGGCTCTTGGCATGATTCTTATCGGAAAACTGGGTTTAATTAGTTCTCAATTTTTACCTTAGCGCTAAAGCATATCAATCAAATTCTATATTGATCGCAATTGCTCTCAGCATTTTAGAGTTTGCTGTGCAAGCCGATATAAAATAAATTAAGTAGTTATTTAAAAATTCACAATAAGTTAATTTATGTCGCTAACGCCTGCTTTATTTGGTCAACTCGCGCAAGTAATGGGCGTATTCGTCTTGGTTTGCGCTTTAATCACGGGATTAGCTCTAGCTTTTCAGTGGAGTTGGCGCTATCGAATGGTCGGCGCAACCCTATTTTCAGTTGTTCTAGTCGTAGGGCTTTTTTCCCTCAGCTTTGAACCACTTACGCGCTCATCCGTTGAAGGATCTGTCCCATTTAAGCTAGTTTACGATCGCTTTGGATCTCAAGCGACAATTGCTGTTGCACCGACGATCACGACTGCACAACTAGAGTCAACATTAAAACAAGCTAGTAGTAATTTATTTTCGTCTGGTCGGATTAATCAAGGTGAAGATCAAATGACAATTTATGCCCGAACCGTTATCCATCCCCGCAAAGGCGTATCTAAGCCACTATATCTGGGGAGTGTTAAGCGATCGCTTAGCCTCCGCAATGATCCCAATATAGAAGTAGAGATTTTTGCGGATAGATTTGCTGAACTACCAACAGACAAAAACTCATAACATAAATCAGAGTTAAAAAATCAGGGTTAAAAATCAGAAAGTTTACACTAGTAAACCCTCTGATTTTTTAACTCTAATTTGTAACGATTACTCAAAAAACATGGTTTAATATTAGTTAATTTTGAAGATTTTAAGTAGAAAAATCTTTCTTAAGATATGCAAAAAAATTTCTCTGCAACGTTATTGGCATTGTTTGACTGTGTAAATCGCATAGCTGAATGCGAGACGTTAACACAGCAACAGCAAGATGATTTGCAAAATATTAAATCTCTTGGCAAAACTCTTGCCAACTGCTTTGATGAGATAGAGAGAAATAGCCTTAAACAAAGAACTAAACAACTTAATCAAGCTAATCTAAGCACAGAATTTGAAGATGAAGATGAAGATGAAATCTATACTTTACTAGCATTAATATTTGCTCGTCTCAGACAGTCAATTAATGTTGATGAGTTACTAGATAATGTCGCATTGGAGACTTATCAATTACTGCAAAGTAATCAGGTAATCGTTTATCAGTTAATCGATGAAGATCAAGCTTTACAAATAGTTCAATACGAAGCTGTTAACGATCCTAGATATTCACTTTTAGAGCAAGCTCTTCCATCAGTTTATACCGATCCTCAATGGCTAGAGAGCTTTCAAATATGTATTAGTCAAGTTATTAATGATGTTAATGACACTAATATCGATCCTAAAATTTCAGCGTCACTAATCCCTTTAGGGATCCAATCGGCGATCGTTATTGGTATTCCCATGGGTAAAAAACTATGGGGATTGCTAATTGTTCATCAATATGACGAACTACGAAATTGGCAAGATTGGGAAATCGAATTACTTGAAAAGTTAGGAATTCAATTAGCAATTTCTATTCATCAAATGCAATTACTCGTTAAATCTAATGACATAAGAATAGAACGAGATCAAGTAATTGCTAAGCTACATCATAATCAGCTTCACGACACACTAACGGGGCTACCAAATTACGACTCATTTATGGAGTCTCTAGATTTAGTATTTACGAAATTACAATCCGATTCTAATCGCAACTTTGCCGTGCTTTTTATAAATTGCGATCGCTTTAAAACAATTAATGATAACTTTGGGATTTCTGTTGGAAATCAACTATTAAAAGAAATCAGTAAACGTATAGCTAAACATCGTGAAGGCAATCTGACTATTACCAGAATCGGAAGTGATGAATTTGCGATTTTAGTTCAAAATATTGATAAAGAAATGATTGACAAAGAAAATTTTGTCGTTCACTTAGCCCACCAAATTTTAGAGAGTATTAAAGAGCCATTTCTAATTAATGATCAGCAAATCTTTATATCTGTCAGTATTGGCATAGCTATTAGCGATATTGAATATATTTATGCCAATGAAATTTTACGAGATGCCCATATTGCGATGAACCATTCACGCAGTCTCGGCAGGGGTAAACAAGCATTATTTAGAACTAATATGAATCAAGGTGCAAAGGTACGTTGGCAATTAGAATCTGATTTACGCCAAGCGATCGCACGTCAAGAGCTTTATTTAGTTTATCAACCAATAGTTTCATTACACGAACATAAGTTAACAGGATTTGAAGTTTTATTACGTTGGCAGCATCCATTGCAAGGGCTGATTTCTCCACAGGAATTTTTACCAGTTTTAGAGGAAAATGGAGAGATTATTCAGGTTGGGTATTGGGTTTTAGAGACAGCCTGTAAACAATTATTTCAATGGCAGCAAGAATTTCCTGATATTCCACCGCTCACTTTAGGAGTTAATGCTTCCACAATTCAAGTCATCCAGCCAGACTTTGTTGAGTGTATTCAAAAAATAATCTTAGACAATCAAATTTCACCTAGCTTAATTAAATTAGAAATTACCGAAACAGTCTTGATGGAAAACATCGAAATTTCTTCTCAAAAATTGGAGCTACTTCGAGCAATTGGTGTGCAAGTATATATTGATGATTTTGGTACTGGCTATTCTTCTTTTAGTTACCTCCAAAATTTGCCAATCGATGTTTTGAAAATTGATCGCAGCTTTACAAATAAAGTCTCTACTGATATTAAAAGTCAAAGAATTGTTCAGTCTATTCTGCGCTTAGCAAGCAATCTTGGAATAGGAATTGTCGTTGAGGGTGTGGAGACAGCACAAGAATTAGATTATTTTGAAGGGTCAGGCGGCAGTAGTATTGATGTGCAAGGCTACTTTATTTCGCATCCTCTTGATAGCATAAAAGCGACTGAGTGGATTCAATCAACCGTTTAAAATCCAAAAAGCTGTAGCGCAGGCTCTGGTTCCGTTGGATAGGAAAAATCGATAAAATATGCTTAGGGTAAGGATCTTAATGGTTTACTTGCAAAATGTCTATAATCCTCGCGTATCAAGTATTTGTAGCCATTTATCTCATCGAGTGGAACCAATGCCCGAAGAGACCCTCAAAGTTTTCCCGTATTGGCTTTCATAATGAATCGCTCAAGGGTGACAATTTCAACGCGATCGCCATAGGGAATATATTGTTGTAATTCTCCTGAAATATAGAATTCGCGTAAAGTCCAGCCTTCGCCGCCGAGGACTAAATAGGCTTTTTGATAATTGGGATTTTGTTCCATCGCATCCATTAAGCAAATAACTTCAAAGGGAACTTTCTGCTCCGCAGTCCCACCCACCTGTTGCCATTTAAGAGAAATCAAAACATTGCGATCGCCACGATTTGCCACCACATCGATTTTGTGTTTGCCTCCCCCCGGCCGACTACCAATATATTGCTGTGACTGAGAAAGATAGCCACCATAAATCAAGGAATGCAAAATCATTTGCTCTAAAACTGCACCAGTTTCTGTATTCCGAAGACTCATGATAGTTCTATCCCTTTCTCAAATCCTTTATAGGCAAGCATTTCTTTGGCAGGAACGCGATCGCCATTGCAACTAATTCGTCGTGGTGCATTGAGGATATAAATTTGAAAACCCAAATCTTGATATAGCGACAGAATACGAGGAGTAGCTTGATTAGAAGCGATCGCAGGACAATTTTGATTTGCTAACCAATTAGCTAAACGCTCCTGTTCTGACCATTCAAAACCATTTTTAGAATATTGGCGAAACTCGACATCGTATGGCGGATCAGCATAGATCAAATCATTAGTATCAATTTTAAGTTTGGCAAAATCAACATTCATAAACTTCCATTCAGTAAATGTTGATTTGTAATCTCCGAAATCCTTAGTGTAGTTGATAGTGTTATGTCTACCAAAGGGAACATTAAAACCACCACTACGATTAAACCGACATAGCCCATTATAGCCAGTGCGATTAAGATAATAAAAAATCTGGGCAGCTTTAGCAGTATTTGCTTTACCCAATTGAATTAAACGATTAAATTCTACTCGCTGGACATAGTAAAATTCACGCTCATTTTGAACTTCAATGTCTAGCTTCAATCCCTTTTGCAAACATTTATAGAAGTTCACCACATGGGGATTGATGTCATTGAGCAAAGCATGTTCGGGCTGTAAACCTAATGCGATCGCCAAACCACCACAAAATGGCTCTACCAAACGATAATTACGATATTTTTGCCAAGTTTTCTGCAAATGTGGCACTAGCCAGCGCTTACCGCCAGCCCATTTTAGAGGAGGAGTAAGGCGTTCCAGCTTTGCCTGAGATCTAGGGATATTTACCACTTGTTTTGCCAAGGTGGGTATGAGCAAAGGGGAACATAGCGTCGGTGACATGGCAGCAAGGAAAAATTTTCAGCTTATCCAATCTACTGCTATTTACAACGATTTGTGGTGAAAAACTATAAATGCACAGATCCCCGACTTTTTCTTTGCGTGACAAAGATAATCTGCGACCGCAAAGAAAAAGTCGGGGATCTTAATATCTTTAACTTCTACAGCCTATTGAGGATTGAAGGCGTACAACCAAATTTTTGAAAGTGCCGCTTCGCGGCACTTTCAAAAATTTGTCTGGGTTTTATGACAGCGCAAAGCGCTGTGATTAAGCTGCGACTAGCAAGCCTGCACTAGATTGTTTTGGCAAAACATCGACAACATCAACCTTGGCGCAATAGGCAATATCTTCCGCACCGTTAAGTTTGAGCAAGCGCTTGCCATGACTCGCTTGATAAAATAAATCCTCAACTTCACCTTTCCAAGCTTTGTACAGCGCCGCCGCCGCGATCGCCTCATCATTACCAAAATCTGCCTCATCTTCGAGATTAGCCGCGATCGCCCCAGCACAGGTTGTATCCTCAAGAGAATAGCTACCTTCCCAGCCAGAACCGACAATCCACACCGTCTCAGGCTTAGTCTCACGCAAATATTTCAACACTGAACCAAGATTAATCATCGCGCAAGCAATAACGCTCTTAGCATTTTGGATTTTTTGCAGCGCTCTTGTGCCATTGGTCGTACTCATAAAAATCCGCTTACCCTTCACAACCTCTGGCGTAAAGTCAAAAGGCGAATTTCCCAAATCACAACCTTCCACCGTTTTTCCACCACGCTCACCGACTCTGATCCGTAACTCTGGTGGATGTGACTCACTCACACGCATCAATTCATCGATATCAGAAAATACTTGCACTCCCTCGGCTCCCGCCGCAAGAGCTGTAGCGATCGTGGTCGTTGCTCGCAAAATATCAACAGCGATCGCGCAGTCTGGATTCCCTTCGTTAGGTACTAATTCGGGGGTGTGATAAACAAAGATTTTCATTTACGGATCTAATGGTTTAGCTATCTTCTATAAATTAAACTCTATGATTGCTTGTTTTGCAAGATTTTTTGAGGCAAGGGGCTTAAGTCCCTTGTTTGAGATCGGAGTAAAACATATAAAATATAACCGTTGTCTTGATAATTCTTCGCGTACAACTCCATGATTGCTACTACTGAGCGCCGTTACAGTCTCGATGAATATCGCGCGATCGCCGAAACCTCTACAGAGAAATGTGAATACCACGATGGAGAAATTATTGAAATGACGGGAGGAACTGCCACTCACAGTCGTATTGGGCGCAATATCGTTAGTCTTTTGGATGATAAGCGGCAAGATACTAATTTTGAAGCAATAAATAATGATTTGCGAATATGGATTCCTAAATATCGTTGTGGAGTTTACCCAGATGCAATGGTTATTGAGGGACAGTTGCGATTTAATGATGGGCGCGAAGATGAAATCTTAAATCCATTACTGATTGTTGAAGTCCTTTCTCCATCAACTCAGAAATATGATTGCACGGACAAATTTGAGATGTATCGCTCTATATTTGGCTTCAGTGAATATCTTTTGATTAGACAAGATCGACCATTTGTTGAACGTTATAGTAAGCAGTCAAATGGATGGCTATTCAGTGATTTTGATGGTTTAGAGTGCTCTATTTCTCTAGAGTCGGTAAAGATTGAGTTGGCAATGACCAAAATTTATCGTGGTGTTATTTTTTAATCTGATTTCTCAACATCATGTTTTACATCTCACTGAGCAATAAAAAATTATCAGAGAACTTAAATATGGATTTTAGTGCAGCATTACCAATTTTTGCGATTACCTTACGCGAAGGTGTCGAAGCGGCTCTGGTGGTGGGAATCGTGATGGCATATCTGAAAAAAGCCGATCGCAGTTCGCTTAATCCTTGGGTGTTTGGTGGCATTGGTGTGGGAGTATTGGCGAGTTTTGTCGTGGGGATATTGCTGAACTGGTTTCTCAAACAAGTAGAAAGTACAGAACCTGCTCAAGCTGCTTTTTATGGACAATTGTGGCAGGGAGTTTTGGGACTGACCGCGATCGCCATGTTGAGTTGGATGTTGGTATGGATGACCGAAAATGCCAAGGCGCTCAAGGGTGAAATCGAAGGGCAAATTGGCAAAGCGATCGCCAATGAACAGACCGCAGGTTTTGCCGTATTTACGCTAATTCTGATCGCAGTATTACGTGAAGGTTTTGAGGTGGTGATCTTCATTTCGGCAAAGCTCGAAGCGGGAATTGTGCCAATTGTCGGCGCGATCGCGGGTTTAGTTAGTGCTGTGGCGATCGGGATTGCCCTATTTCAATTCGGGATTCGGATCAATCTCAAAGTGTTTTTTCAAGCGATGGGAGTATTTCTCTTACTTATCGTTGCGGGGCTAGTCATCAGTGCGATGGGGCATCTCGATAAAGCAGTGGCAGCCTATGCCGAACTCTCGCAAACCGCGCTCTGTTTCCCAGATCCAATAGCAGAGTTACCTTCTTGTTTGCTAGGTGGTTTAGTTTGGGATGTCCATGACATTCTGCCTGACAACCAATTCCCTGCGATCCTACTCAAAGCTTTGTTTGGTTTTCGCGATCGCCTATATCTTGGACAGGCGATCGCTTACTTCACGTTTCTCGTCTCTGCGGGTTTTCTCTATTTTCAAAGTCTCACCAAAAAATCGCCAATTCAAATTTAAATTTCAACTATGCTAAAGCTGTTTAATTCCGCAAAACGTAATGCTAACAAGGCGATCGCCCAAGCTGTAAAATCCTTGAGCCAATATGGAATTGGTAAAATCGATTGTGTATCAAATGACATCGTATTTACTTCGTCCTTGCGAAGTCAGGCGCTAGCGATTAAGGCGATTGCACATTGTATTTGTGAAGAGAGTTCTGTGGTTTTAAAAGGCTTAAGCGAACCAGTAACCGTTTTTCGGATCAAAAACCCTTAAAACCCAAAGATCTGTAGCGCACGCGCAGCGTGCGCTACAGATCTTTGGGTTTGGTTTTTATACCAAATCTGCGCGTGCGCCATAGCTTTTTGCGGTTTGGTGTACCTAATTCTGTGCGTGCGCCATAGCTTTTTGCGGTTTGGTGTACCTACTTAAGTAACCAAACGGTACTATGAATATTAATAAAGTTCTCTTAAATTCTCTTAATGCTGGAAGTTCTGCAATCAACTGTTGATGGTATCGCTGTCGGAAGCATTATTGCGCTTGCCGCAGTCGGATTAACGCTTACCTATGGCATCTTACGCCTTGCCAACTTTGCTCACGGCGATATTCTCACCCTCGGCGCATATCTCGCATTTCTGGCGAATACTACTTTTAAGCTGGATATTTGGGTGTCGATCGCTTTTGGTATTGCCATCTCGATCGCCTTAGTATTACTCTGCGAAAAAATCCTGTGGCAACCATTACGTGCCAAACGCGCCACATCCACCACGATGATGATCGTCTCGATTGGTTTGGCTTTGGTGATTCGTAATGCGATCGTCCTTGCTTGGGGCGCAAAGCCACAGAAATATAATTTGCCGACTTTCCCTGCGATCGATGTGTTTGGACTAGCGATCACTCGCAATAAAATCGTGGTAATCGTGGCAGCGATCGCCGTTATCGCGGGATTGTATTACCTGTTGCAAAATACCAAAATCGGCAAAGCGATGCGAGCAGTGGCAGATAATCCTGAACTTGCGAAAGTCGCAGGCATTAATGTCGATGCCGTGATTATCTGGACATGGGTGATTGCGGGAGGCATGAC
Organism: Pseudanabaena sp.; assembly: GCA_041687725.1. GTDB lineage: Bacteria > Cyanobacteriota > Cyanobacteriia > Pseudanabaenales > Pseudanabaenaceae > Pseudanabaena. Next base: position 2,225 of record JBDNJN010000214.1, on the reverse strand, counting down.
TGCTTTTGGTGGCAGCATGTATGGATTAATTACCAATTTACGCCCGAATATGGGTTGGTTCTTAATTTTGCCGATGTTCGCGGCGGTGATCCTTGGTGGCATTGGCAATCCCTATGGCGCGATCGCGGGTGCGCTGATTGTCGGCATCTCTCAAGAAGTTGCCACTACCTGTCCTGTAGCATTGGGGGAATTACAAAGATATTGTATTGGTACAGAATATAAACTGGGCGTGGGTTTGGTAATTATGATTTTGGTATTGCTATTCAAACCTCAAGGCTTATTTAAAGGAACAATTTGAAAAAAGGATTTGGCGCTTTGCGCCGAATCCTTTCTCGAATCAGGCAACAAGCTGTTGTAGCATTTTCACCAGTTCTTCTTCTCGATAGGGCTTACTGAAATAGGCATTTGCACCGAGGTCTAAAGCCAACTTTTGATCATGTTCATTATTTTTGGTCGTAAGCACAACAATTGGTAAATTATGAAGATTTGCATCAGCACGAATATTTGATAGAAGTTTGAAGCCATCCATGTGAGGCATCTCCAAATCGGTAATCACCGCATCAATATTACTTCGCATCTCTTTGTTGAGAAATGCGATCGCCTCTTTACCATCTTGAACTTGCTCAGTCAAAAATCCTGACTTAGTAAGAGTCATCGCCAAATAGCGCCGAACATTCGCCGAAGATTCCACAATTAAAACTTTAGGTTGATGCGATCGCTTGGTCGAACCGTTGCTCAAATCGTTGGTAAATAATCCAGAGCTTTCCAGATTTTCAGGCGATCGCTCTAGGTTTCGGACTGTTTGAGCTAATGAGTTGGAAGAAATCGGTTCTGAAGAAGTATCTCCTGCCTCAAAAAAATCAGCAAGCCCGCTTAAATTATCCAAATGTCCATAAGCTGTTTGCGAAACTAGAAGAGCGTCATTGGGGCGCGATCGCAGACATTGGCTGACTAATTCGTGAGGATTGACTAAAGCAACTGCTTGATTATTTCCTAAGATTACTGTACCAAGGAAAATTGGCGGAAGAATTATATCGCCTTCAATTTGATGGAATGTTGCTTCTTGATCGTGCCAGCAGCCATCAGTTTGTAAGGCAAAGAAGTCATTTTCATGCTGGATGAGTAAAAAAGAAGGTATGGCTCTAGTAGGGTTCTGTCTCTCTGTCTGATTTGTTAATTGTGAATTGCCTTGACTTGAGCTATGCCGACAATTAAGCTTTAGCAACGAATTGAGTCGGACAATTGGTAAAAGGCGATCGCCCCATCGTAAAGTTTCTTGATTTTTATCAACATAATCGTGAAGTCCCATTGGAATTACTTCCAATACGATATTACTAGGAATCGCTAGGCACATTTGATCGATATTAATCAGTAATACTCGCGTCAAAGAGAGCGTATTCGGTAGAACCAAAGTAAATTGAGTCCCTCTATCTCTTTGAGATTGCACGAAAATACTTCCACCAAATTTCCGTAGTTGCTTTCTCACCGCACTTAACTTATTCCCAGTTTCTGTAGTGCTATCAGATAAATTAAAGTTTGGCTCAAAAATTAAACCAATTAACTGTTCATCACTCATATCCATTGTCGATGACATACCCGCGATCGTTGCCGATCGCTCAACCTGATGACGAATTTTATCGATATCGATGCCACGACCATCATCGCTAACCTTGATTATTGTGCTTTCATCTGTCTGAGTTGCGATAAATTCAATCTTGCCTTGCGCCGATTTTCCTAGATGTTGACGCTCTTGGGGAGATTCAATCCCATGTTCAAAGGCATTCCGCAGCAATAGCTCAAGAGGCTCGGCAATTATTTCGGAAAATAACCGTTCAATACTAACTTCAGCCCCTTGCACAATTAGCTCAACCTGCTTGCCATACTCTAAAGACAGATCCCGCAAGATCCTCGGAAATCTTCTCACAAGGCTGGAGATAGGATGTTTGAGAACTTGACAAAGACTTGTTCTTAAATGACGAACATCTTGGCTCAGGGCATAGTTTTGCTGTTCTGTGAGATCGAGTACATTTATGACTTGATGAAATACATCTTGGAGTCCCGCGATCGCAATCTGACTATCTGGATGTAACGTCTCAATAACCACTGGTAAAATAGGGGGTTGCCAAAAGAGTCAAAATCTGGTTTAAGAAAGAGATGAGTATTAACAGCAACACTAACCTAGTCGAAACAAATACCCCAGCCACGGAGGTAGAAGGTTTACGTCG
>JBDNJN010000213.1:0-44595 GCA_041687725.1 Pseudanabaena sp. | reverse complement strand
TTTTGCTTTTGCTTTAATCAGACCATTTTTCCTGATCTTTGCTCCTTAGTTCAATCTTATTTTCTCTCCCAATATTTATCTCTTGCCTTTTTCTACAATCTTTACCCTCTAACCCTTTCCGAAAATGAAACCACCCTGCTTGCAAGGAGAAGGGGTTGGGGGATGTGGTGCATTTTCTATTCTTTGGATAACTTAGCCAAACCTTCGCCAAGAATGGCGAACAATAGTAATGCGCCTTGAATAATGCCAGACAGAGAAGAATCTAAACTTAGGGATAGCGGCAATTCAAGGCTACCAACATTGAGAGAACTAAACAGAAATGCGATCGGCAAAATCAAAAAGGGATTGTAGTTAACTAGCATCACTACTAGCAGTGCTAAAAAACCTAAATTGCTAGAAATATTGGGAATAAGGCGATGGAATACGGCTACCACTTGTAAAGAACCAGCGATACCTGCCAAAGCTCCGCAGATTACAAAACTACTAAGCATTTGGGCGATCGCAGGAATTCCCAATACATAAGCGGCGCGGAGATTATTGCCGACAGCTTTTAGTTTCAACCCAAAATAAGTTGCCTTAATCACGATCGCAGTCACAATCAAGGCGAATATTGCGATCGCTAAAGCGATCGGGCTGAAATCAGTATTGCCCACCGTTGGCAGAGAGAGGGCATCACTAAATGGCTCAGTGCCACTCATTGAGGCAACTCCCGAACGTTTCCACGGGCCAAACACCAAATAAAGTGCTAATCCTTGCGCCATGAAATTCATGCCTAAACCCGCAAAAATTTCGCTGACTTTGCCATAGATATTCAATAGCCCTGCGAATAGTCCCCATAAACCGCCGCCACAGATGCCAGCAAAAATGGCAAGGACGATTGCGATCGCAGGCGGGAATCCTTCAGGAATTATCCTCAATACAAAAGTGGAAGCGATCGCCCCTGCCGTAATTTGACCTTCAATACCTAAGTTGTATAAACCTGCGGTAAAAGTGAAAATCAATCCACAGGCAGCGAGCAGTAACGGGCAAAGCGTAGAAATAACTCTAGCAATGCGATCGTTACTCCCAAAAGCACCATTCCACATTCCCGCCGCCACTTGAAATGGCGAACCACTCGACAGCAAAATTATCGCCGAGATAAACAATAGCGCCACGACAAAAGAGCCAATCCGAAAATAGGTGATTTTCGGTACTTTCTTAAAGACTTGCAGACTATTCAAACTTCCCTCCGATTGCTTGACCGAGCTTATCGACTGTTAAAGTTTTCGCATCGATTGGCTGTGAAACTTTACCGCCACAAAACACGAGAATGCGATCGCTATATTGCAAAATCTCATCCAAGTCAGAAGAGACAAATAAAATCATCATCCCTTTTTCACAACGCTCCATCATCTGTTTCCAAATCCATAGGGTCGATTCGATATCAAGCCCTCTCGTCGGTTGTTCCATTAATAGCAAGCTCAAGTAATCTGGCAAAAGTGAGATCTGGGTGCGTTGCTGATTGCCGCCCGATAACTTCTCAACTTTCGTTGACGATTTACCACGAATATTAAAAGTTGCGATCGCATCCTGTGCAAATTTGCGGGTATCGCCCCAATCAATAAAAATTCCTGCCTTAGATTTTGAATTAGGCTGACGCAACATGAAATGCTCATGGATCGATAGTCCGCGAATCAATCCATCTTGCAAGCGATCGGCAGGTAAATAGCCAATTCCTGCCTTCAGAAAATTGCCATAAGCACGGTTAGTCATATCGACATCATTGATGCAAATCTTGCCAGATTTTGGCTTTAGTAAACCTGCACAGGCTAACAGTAATAATTGTTGTCCATTACCCTCTAGACCCGCCAGCCCAATCACTTCACCAGCTTGAACCGTTAACTTGTCAAGCTGCAAACTTAAGCGATCGCCTTCAATTTGCAGATCGTTAATTACTAAAGCAGGTTCCATTTGCTCAACATTAATCTCGCGTTTGGCAGGTAGCGCCAATTCTCGCCCAAACATCATTTCCACTAAAGATGAGGCCAACTCTGCGGAGTCCCGACCTTTGACTTCCGCATCGCCAATCACCTTACCCTGACGCATCACCATCAAGCGATCGCATAATTCCTCCACATCCTCCAATTTATGCGACACAAAAATGATTGATTTACCATCCGATGCCAATTGTTTGACGGCTTTAAATAAAGCCGTTTTCTGAGAAGCAGAAATACCTGTAGTCGGCTCATCAAGGATTAAAGTCTGCACACCAAGGGATAAAAGCCGCAATATTTCGAGCTGTTGACGCTCTCCTACTGTGAGCATAGATAGGCGATCACGAGGATGTAAGTCAAAGCCAAAAACTCCAGATAGTTGTTGAAGTTCTCTAGCTAAGTCAGTACGATTAGTTTTAATTCGACCTCTGCTTCTCGACTTGCTTAAAGCACTTCTCCCCGCCATAAAATTATCGAGTACCGACAAAGATGGAAAATCCAGTGGATCTTGATGCAACATACCAATTCCTGCACAAATTGCATCCGCAGGAGTTTTAATATCTACTTCAATTTCATTTAATAAAATTTTGCCAGAGTCTTTAGTAATAAAGCCACTCAGGATTTTTGATAATGTACTTTTCCCAGCTCCATTTTCACCCAATATGCCATAAACATTTCCTGCCTCAACTGTCATCGAAATGTCATGATTAGCATGGACAGAGCCGAATGATTTATAAATGTGGCTTAGTTCAACTTTCATAGAAACACTATAGATAAAAGGGTCTCGCTTTGCGAGACCCTTTTATATTTACTTACTCGCGCCATCAATACCTTGCAACAAATTGGTAAAATACCAAATCTGCTGCGGTGTTGCGGTTTCGCCTTCCTTAAGGAAAGGCGTACCATCTTGGTAATTTAGTGGGCCTTTAAAAAGATTGATACTGCGATCGCCTAAACCCTTGATAAATTCAGTCAAGAGTTTGTCATTTTCAGCAGATAACCCCTTCCCTTTCTCAAATCCAATTGCTGAAGTGTCAGGATTATTCAAATCTTGCCAATTTGGTGCAGAGGAGATAAACTCACCAGTAAAAGTCCCATCCTTTGCCTTCTTGAGCTGATCAAGATAAGCTGGCCCCCAATTGTAGAAGGGAACGCCAAGACAAATATCTGGAGCGATACTACAGCCAGTTTTCAGACCATAATGCACAAATTTAACCTTTTTACCAGATTCAGCAGCTTTTTTGCCCTGTACGGCAACTTCTGGCGTATCGATGCCGCTCATAACTACGTCATAGCCACCATTGTAGAAATCATCAGATACTTTAGTCGGATCGAGGGTTTTCCCAGGAATGTTGAACCAGAAGCCAATCCAGACAACTTTAAACTTTAAATCTTCAGGACTCTTTTTGCGAACGGTCTGCCAACAGTACTTAGCCCCTAAATAGCTTGCAGAAGCTAATTTACGAGTTTCATCATTGATCAATGGCCCCACATAGCCGATTTTGCCAGTTTCAGAACTGAGCGCCGCCGCACATCCCGCAATCATCCGTCCATACTCGATCTGCGGCATGACATTGCTCAGATTTTTCTGATTTTTAAAGTTCTTTCCTTCCTTCCATGCATAATCACCGCTAGAGTGAATGACTGACACAGTCGGATGCTTCTTCGCGATTTCTAGAGCATCATCCTTAAAGTCATCAGAATTAAAGATGATCAACTTAGCGCCTTTAGCAATCAGATCATCAGCTACTTGCGAAGCTTTGACGTTCGGGCGATCGCCTGGATTGACCTTGTCTATATAGGCAAACTCTACGCCTGCTTGCTTTTCCATTACATATTTTGAAGCTTCGTAATGGGCTTGGTTCCAGCCTGAGTCATTTTGGGGGCCAACTAAAATCATTGCTGATTTAAATGCTTTCGGGTCGGTAGCCGCAGTTGTTGGAGTAGTTGTTGGAGCAGGTGTCGCCGCAGTTGTTGAAGCTGGAGGTGTGGGATTGTTGTTGCAAGCTCCCGACATTACACCCACTAGCATAGCTGCCCATAGGTGTTTAACGGAAATTATAGAGGCAACTTTCTTGGTTGTTATTCGCATAGATTGACGCAGTAAACCCTAAATGTTTTATATGCTTTTAGCTATTGTATTTAAAGCGATCGCATAACAGACAAAGGTATTACAGATTACAGTAAGTAGGTAGGCATAAAAAACCTTAAAGCTCAAAAAGCTGTGGCGCACGCTGCGCGTGCGCCACAGCTTTTTGAGCTTTGAGTCCTAACATACTTGGCGATAGCTATAACAACAACAAGAAGAGATACGAGGTATCTCTTCTTGTTGTTGTGGATTAGTTCAAGTAGCCAGTAACCAACAAATCGTTACCAACTTGTTGAAACTGCGATCGCGATAGATTCATCGCATCAGTCATCAGCATTAATCCCAAATCGTCAATGGGACTAGGAGCCGTAAATCCACCAATTAACTTAGGGGCAATAAAGGCATAGATTTTTTGTACCATCTTTGCTTTAATTGCGGCTGCACCTAATCTCCCTCCGCATTCCCACAGGACTGTATTGCAACCTCGTTTACCTAATTCTTGCATCACGATTTCAGGTGATATGTCATCTAGTTCCAGAACCTCAACTTGGCGATCGCGTAGCTTTTGTTTAAGTTGAAGATTTGTATTAGGCAAAGTGATTAAGAGAGTTCTTTCGGTATCAGTAATCTGCCATAAATTTGCGCGATCGGGCAGATCGCAGCTTTGAGAAACTACCACCCGCAAAGGATTATGCTGACTTAATCCATGAGTTGTCAAATGCGAATTGTCGAGCCTGACCGTATTTCCGCCCGTGACTATCGCTTCACAGCCAATCCGTAAATCATGCACCATCCGCCGCGCTTCTGTTCCTGTAATCCAATAGCTATGCCCTGAAGTTGTCGCAATTTTGCCATCAAGGGTCATCGCGTATTTAAAAATGCCGAAGGGCAAATTAGTTTTCACACGATGGAAGAAGGCTTCATTTAGTTCCAAACATTGCTGTTCCAAAATACCAGTCGTCACATTCACACCCGCAGCCATCAGGCGATCGCGCCCAGTTCCAGATACGCGCGGATCAGCATCGATCGCCCCAATTACCACATTCCCAATCCCTGCTTCGATGATTGCTTCTGAGCATGGCGGTGTGCGTCCGTGATGATTGCAAGGCTCAAGATTGACATACAACGTGGCATCGCGCAGATCTTCGCCAGTTTGTTGCGCCGCCCGAATTGCAAATATTTCTGCATGAGGCTCACCAGCCTTCGGATGAAATCCTTCACCTAAGACTTGTCCATTCTTGACAATCACGCTCCCCACCATTGGGTTTGGGGCAGTTTGCCCTCTTGCTTGCTTAGCAAGATCGATACAGCGTTGCATCCAGCGATCGTGCAGAGCAGATTTATTTTCGATCATGAACGCTTAATCCGATTGATTTCGGCTTGCAGATCATCAATTTGACGCTTGAGGCGATCGGCTTCACTTTCAGGCTTTTTCGCTTCCGCAGGACGCGGCGAAACATCAACTGTGCCAGTCGTGTCGCCGCGCTTATAATTGCCAGCTTTAATATTGCGATACTCTTCCGAATCTGCCCATTCGCGGATATAGTGAACACGCTCGACTGGGAACGGATGACTGAGCATCGAGCTAGCGCCAAAGCCGTTGTAGAGCATAAATTTATAAATCTGATTGAGATTATCCTTATCAAGTTCTTGATAATCGTGGGATTGACGGATAAACTCAGGCAAGCTCAATTCATGGGCAAAAGCAGAACTTCCACCCGATAGCTTCATCATTGCGGTGAGAACTGTATCAAGATCGTCGGTAACTAAAAAAGCCGCGCGATCGCTTGATAGTTCAGCTTTGCGTCGCCATTCAAAAAAAGCATAAATCAAGCCACTGCTGATAATGCCGCCCAGTCCAAAAGTCATTTCGCTAATGGTCGAGACAACGCCCATCAACCACATCGCCATCTGGATCAGCGTCGTGTGACCGCATTTGATATGACCAAGTTCGTGGGCTAGCACAGTGCGAATTTCTTCTTCGGTTAATAGATCGAGCAATCCCGAATTAATCACAATGTAGGGATGATCTTTGCCGAGGGCGTAGCTATTGGCGACAGGATTTTGCGAAACAAATAGAGTTGGTTCGGGCTGCACATCGAGGTCGGCGACACATTCTCGAAAGATGCGATGGATGGTCGCATATTGGCGATGACTAACCTGAATGCTATTGCCGATGTGGTAAATAGTCTGCGGACGCTCATACATAAATTCGACAAACTTCCCCGCCACCAGATCGAAACCGGGGACACTGCGGAGGGCTTGTTCGGCTTGGCGATCGAGGGGATGGCGAAAGGCTTCGTTAGAAATTCCTGTATAACGTGGCATAGTTTTATCCGTTCGTTTGTTCGCGATTTGCTCCATTTTATCTACAAACAGGAAATATGGCGCTAAGCACCACATTTCTTGTTAAAGCCCAAAAAGCTGTGGCGCAACTTTTTGGGTTAAGTGATCTAGATAATTTTTTGAAAGTGCCACGAAGCTGCACTTTCAAAAAATTATCTGAGTTATATGGCAGCGCCTTGCATTGCAATTAAGCTGATGTGCCTTTAAGTTGCAAGATGATTGTGCCGCGCTTCGCGCGGCACAATCATCTTCTGGTTTTTGATATGCATTTTAAGCGCAGATCAGCTTAATGCCATATTGGAGAAATAATTTTTATCTCTTATTCGTACATTAACTATGCTGACGACTGCGATAAAATATAACTATGCAAGTTCGTCAGAGTCTCACCCATAACAGCATCGATTCTAAATCTCTGCACGATTGGATTGTTAAAGCGATCGCGCAATCACAGATCACAGCGTCACCGATTTTACTTAGTTACTCTCAAAACTGGGAGTGCATCAATCCTCTATTGCTGTTGGCGAGCAAATCTGATTCGCAACAGCCAAAATTTTATTGGGAACAGCCTCATGCCGATTTAGTATTGGCGGCGGCGGGTTCGGTGGCGGAGATATCAGTTCCAAATCACGATCTAAGCGATCGCTTTGATTGTGCCAAAAAATTTGTCAAAACCCATTTAGCTAATGCGATCGTGGCTAAACATGCCGATCTTGCCGAATCAGAAATTCCGATTCATGTGGTTGGCGCTTTCTCGTTTTATGGCAATGGTAGTGATGCTCACGATTGGCTAGATTTGGCGAAACAAGATCATGATCAACAGGATTACAAGCCAGAGATTGAATTTCCGACTTTACTTTTTTTTATTCCCCGTTGGATGGTGCGCCATAAAAATCAAAACTGTACTTTGACGCTAAATCATTACATTCAACCTTGGGATAATGCCGATGAAGTAATGGAACGCATAGAGGATTTGCGATCGCATTTACAAGCAAGTTCTAATTACGAAGCGCCCACAGTCCATGAAGTGAGCAAAATTATTGAGGTGCAGGGACAGCAAATCTGGACGGAGATTGTCGAACGCGCTTTAACTTTGATTCATCAGGGGCATTTTGAAAAGGTGGTTTTGGCTAGGGCGTTGGATGTGTTAGCCGATCGCAATTTCGATCCGTTTCAGGTTTTGCATGTCCTGCGTTGTGAATATCCTGAATGTATTTCCTTTTTATTAGATTGTGGTGCTGGCAAGACATTTTTGGGTGCGACTCCTGAAGTAGTGTTGCAGTTTCGATCGCAAAGCGATCGCCTGTGGTTACGCAGTGATGCCCTAGCAGGTTCGATCCAACGCGGCAAATCGGTACAGGAAGATCGAATTTTAGGAGAGCGTCTGCTCAGTAGTGAAAAAGATATGCGCGAACATCAATTTGTGATTCATTCTATTTGCGATCGCTTGCAAAGTATGGGCGCGGCGATCGATCCGCAAGTAAATACAGGCTTATTGAAACTTTCTAATGTGCAGCATTTGCACACACCGATTACCGCTCAAATCGATAATCCTGATTGGTTAATTGCTCTTGATATTTTGCAGCAGTTACACCCAACTGCTGCTGTCGGTGGTGAACCCAGAGATCGCGCTGTTTGCTTTATGCAGCAATGGGAAGCTTGCGATCGTGGTTGGTATGCCGCTCCGATCGGTTGGCTAAATGGTAATGGAGAAGGAACTTTTGGGGTGGGGATTCGAGCAGGATATATTCAAGGCGATCGGGCGAGGATCTTTGCGGGTGCAGGGATTGTCGCGAATTCGCAGGTTGAGAATGAGCAAAGTGAAACTACGATTAAGTTTGCCGCGTTGTTAAAAGCGTTGGGAGCGCTTTAGCGATCGCTTAAAAAGCGATACCAAGCCGCCGCAATATCAATATCAGTAAATTTAATATTAGGCATTTCGCCAGTTTTCAAAACTAATTCCAAAGAAATATTCTTAGCATTCAATGGAAATTCAGCATCTTTTTGATCATAAAACTTGTTGTCAATCCGAAATCTAATCCGCTCTATCTCTTCAAAAGTAACTGTTTGAATATCTATGGGATCTTTGCGGGTTGGTTTTCCCCATGTCAGGCGATCGCCTTTTTGACCTAATACGGCATAAATATCGTATTTGTGACGTTCAAATTGTTCAGCCCACCGTTTATAGGACTCAACTTTTTGGTACTCATTCCAACCAGCCCATGCTAGCCAAAAGAATACAACCAATAAAGGCAACCACAATAATCCACGTTCCATAGATCAAAAATTTAGTTTGTTTACTAGGAAAGTTTGCCGCTCTTTGTGCGGCAAACTTTGCTTTTATTTAGTATTAGCGTAAAACGCCATAATTACGAATATGGAGGGACTCGAACCCCCGACCCTCAGGACCGGAACCTGATGCTCTATCCAACTGAGCTACATACCCATATGCCTTGTCGTAATATCATAGCAAAGAACTGCATAATAAACTCAAAAAGCTGTAGCGCACGCGCAGCGTGCGCTACAGCTTTTGGGGTTTTAGACTACGAGTTAAAAGAAAATCGCCTTACTGCTAATAAACTCCCCAATACGCCGATCACCGTGCCAAATATTGCTAACACGGCAGGCAAAAGAATCTGCGATCGCAAATCAGTAGTTAAGCCCAAAGTGAGCGATTTAATTAATTCAGGTTGATTGACGATCGCCCCACCTAAAAGATTTAAGCCCAACATCAGCATCAAATAAGCCGCACCCGCACCTGTGATTCCAAAAAATACACCTTGCAACACAAACGGAAAATAAATCCATGCAGCCGTCGCCCCCACCAATTGCATCACCTCAATTTCGCGCCGTCGCGCTAAAACAATTAGGCGAATAGTCGTGGTAATAACCGCGATCGCAATTACCGTAAAAATCGCCACGATCGCCACACTGCTATTACTGAGGGCGCGGCGCAATTGCCCAATCCGTTCCACCACTTCATTGGTGTACCACACCTCATTCACACCCTTTAAGCCAGAAATGCGCTTAGCCACATCAGGCACGCGATCGCTTGACACAGCCCGCACCTTAAACTCATCAACTAAGGGATTACCACCAAGCTGTTGTGTCGCCTGACTAAGATCGTTTTTGCCCAAATCCTTTATCAGATTTTCCCATGCTTCCTCCTTAGAAATTAGTTTGGCGGCAGCAACACCATCCATTAATAGTAAGCGCGGCTGCATCGACTCACCGACCGTATTCGCATCAAGATAGACCGAAATTTCTAACTGACTGCCTAGCTGACCTAGCACATTTTCTAATTGCCAAGAAATTTGTAAACTTGCGCCAAATAAAAATAGCAACACGGCCACAGTGCTAATGGCTGCCCAATTCATCCAGCCGCCGCGCCGCAATCCTAAAAAAGTCTCGCGCAGCAGGTAGTCGATTTTAGTAAAGAAGCGAACGACGTTTTGTACCATAATTTTGGAAATATATAGCGCCTAGGCGCTGAGAATTTTTGCTAACTAGACAATATAACCGTTTTGTAAATGCAATACAGGATGATTAGCGGCTCGGACTAACTGCTCATCGTGCGTCGTCAAAAGCACCGTCACCCCAAAAGAATTTAGCTTTTTTAAGATTTTGATTACTTGCCAAGCATTGTCTGGATCGAGGTTGCCTGTCGGCTCATCAGCAAGCACAAGCGGCGGCGTATTCACGATCGCTCTGGCAATACTCGTGCGTTGCTGCTCCCCACCCGAAAGCTCTTCAGGAAAACAATCCGCCTTATGTAATAAACCCACCATTTTCAGCGCAGGCTGGACACGGCGCTGAATTTCTTTATAGGTGTAGCCCTGCGCCATCAGCACAAAAGCTATATTTTCCGAAACCGTGCGCTTTGGTACAAGTTTGTAATCTTGAAAGACAATCCCAATCTTGCGGCGCAGCATTGCCAGATTATTTCCTTTTAAACCTTTGAGGTTAAACCCATTAACAGTCACTTCACCATCTGTGACCTGCTCTGCACCATAGAGCAGTTTTAATAATGTGGATTTCCCCGATCCTGAATGCCCTGTAATAAATTTAAAGTCCCCCTTTATAAATTTCGATATTCACATCGCGTAAACCAACAGCACCATTGGCATAGGTCTTACGCACGTTTTCTAATTTGATGATCGTAGACTTTTGGGCATTGTTGGTATTTTCGTCAGAAGTTTTGGTTGTATTTGACTTGATTGATGCTGAGTTGGGTTTGGTTGGCAGTTTTAGCATTGGGCGATCGCTTAAATATTCTAAAAAATTTGAGTATGGATAAACCAAGCCCGATCTTTGTACTTGAGATTATACAGAGCTAGTCAAGGGATCAACATCAGCTATTGTTGCTGTTTCCCAAATTAAAGGCGATCGCTGCTAACTTTGACAATATTTATATGCTAAATTATTGCGAATTCAAGAACTAAATCTTACAAAACCCAGTAAGCTTTTACTTGACTACTAACCAAATAAGGGGTTATCAGCAGTGGCAGCTCACAAAATACTAGTAATTGATGATAGTCGCGTAATCCGTAATATGGTGCGTGACATGCTCCCGCCCGCAAACTTTGACGTGCTAGAGGCAGCCGACGGTATCAAAGGGCTGGAGATGATCCATCAAGAAAAGCCTTGGATGATCATGCTAGATTTCCTATTGCCTCGGATGAGCGGCTTTGAGGTTTATGAGACTTTGCAGCAAAGTCCTGAACTAAGCCGTATTCCCCTAGTTTTGATGTCTGGACGCAAAGAAGAAGTAACTAGTAAAATTTCTGAACCATTTGAAGATAAATATCTAGTATTTGTCGAAAAGCCTTTTGAGCAGAAAGAATTAATTACGGCGATCAAAAGAGCAATGGTGTTAGCTCAGAAGCGTCCGCATATCTCGACCATTTCTGTAGCTTCAACTGTGAATGTCGCCGTCCAAGAACACGCAGATGAGGGTCTGATCAAACGAGTTGAAGCACTGGAAGTTAAGTGCAAGCTATTAGAACAACAAATTGCTTCACAAAACAAACAATTCCAGCAGCTAGTGGACTTTATCAAGAAAAAATTAAAGTAACAAACGCACCATAATTTGCCAAGGATCGTAAACCAATCAAAACCCAAGTAAGCTGATTGGCATTTAAAATGCATATCAAAAACCAGAAGATGATTGTGCCGCGCTTCGCGCGGCACAATCATCTTGCAACTTAAAGGCACATCAGCTTATGAGTTGGCGGGCTTCGCCCGCCGACTCATATTTGGTTTTTATTTAATAAAAAGACCCGCTTAACGGGTCTTTTTTGTTTCTATGCTGATTCAGGCTTGGGCAGTGATGCAGGATGTTGCAAAATCTCCGCCGTCGATAGCTTTTCAACCATATCGAGAGTGATTAAACATTTCGTGACATCTTTGCGCGAAGGTAACTCATACATCATGTCCAGCATCAACTGTTCTACGATGCCACGCAAAGCTCGCGCTCCTGTTTTACGACGGTAGGCTTCCTTAGCGATCGCCTGAACTGCATCGGGCTGAAACTCAAGTTGGACATTATCCATTTTCAAGAGCTTTTGATATTGCTTGATCAGAGCGCTACGCGGCTCAGTCAAGATTGCCATAAGCGCTTTTTCGTCAAGAGGATCGAGTACAGCCGCAACGGGTACACGACCAATGAATTCAGGAATCATCCCAAATTTAACAAGATCGTCAGGCTGCACATTTTTGAGGATTTCCGCAGTACGCTTTTCACGGGGAATCGACTCACCTTGCTGAACAAAGCCCATTGATTTTTTACCAATGCGCTGCTCGATCAGCTTTTCCATGCCCCCAAAAGCACCACCGCAAATAAATAAAATATTTTTGGTGTCAATCTGAATGCAATCTTGATAAGGATGCTTGCGTCCACCTTGAGGCGGCACATTCGCGATCGTCCCTTCCAACATTTTTAGCAAGGCTTGCTGTACGCCTTCACCCGACACGTCGCGGGTAATTGAAGTGTTTTCTCCTTTACGCGCAATTTTATCGATTTCATCGATATAAATAATGCCGCGTTGAGCCTCTTCAACATCAAGATCGGCGACCTGCAATAGCCGTAGCAAAATGTTCTCAACATCTTCACCGACATAGCCTGCCTCGGTGAGTGTCGTGGCATCAGCAACCGCAAAAGGCACATCCAGCATTTCGGCTAGGGTTTGAGCCAAGAGGGTTTTACCGCAACCTGTGGGGCCAATTAGTAAAATATTCGATTTTTGTAGCTCGATTCCGTCTTCATTCTGACCTTTTGCCGATGACTCAATGAAGCTCAAACGCTTGTAGTGGTTATAAACTGCAACCGACAAAACTTTCTTAGCTTCGTCCTGACCGACAACATTTTCATCGAGATATCGCTTGATATCGCGGGGCTTAGGAATCTGACTGAGGTTGAGATTTGCCGCAGTTTTGGTTTTACGCTTTTCGTTGGCAGGATCTTTCCGTTGGGCAGCCTGAGGAGGAGCGCTGTTAAACAACTCCTCATCGAGGATTTCGTTACACAAATCCACACACTCATCACAAATGTATACCCCTGGTCCCGCAATTAACTTGCGTACCTGTTCCTGCGATTTACCACAGAAGGAACATTTTAGATGAGAGTCATATTTACTGGGCATAAGCTATCTCGATGTAATGTGTCGCTATGGCTAGACGAGCGATAGGGCTGAAGGCTGGAGGCTTTTAGAATTGGTTAAAACGTGATCGATTAAACCATATTGCTGAGCTTCGGCAGGTGACATGAAGAAATCGCGTTCGGTATCTTGTTCGATTTGCTCAAAAGACTTGCCTGTACTTTCAGACAGCATTTCATTGAGCGATCGCTTGATGAACAAGATTTCTCGCGCCTGAATCTCAATGTCAACGGCTTGTCCTTGAGCGCCCCCAAGCGGCTGGTGAATCATGATTCTGGCATTGGGCAATGACATGCGTTTGCCTTTAGCACCAGATGCTAATAGAAATGCGCCCATGCTAGCTGCTAGCCCCATGCAGATGGTGCAAACATCGGGACGGACGTGGTTCATGGTATCAAGGATCGCCATGCCTGCGTAGACCGAGCCACCAGGAGAGTTGATATAGAGATAAATATCTTTTTCAGGATCTTCAGCTTCTAAAAATAAAAGCTGCGACATGATCAAGTTTGAGGTAGTGTCATCGACTTGTGAACCCAAGAACACGATTCGCTCACGCAATAAGCGCGAGAAAATATCGAATGCTCTCTCGCCTTTACCTGATTGCTCGACCACCATTGGCACGACCTGATTATGGACGCTGTGGATATTATGGGTCGAGGCGATCGCAAACTGATTTGATGTTAATTGATTAGATAAAGGGTACATTCGTTTTGAATTCACCATAATTTTGATGCAATGTCCTACATAAAACTTGAGTAGCAAAGCTTAAGTTTTACCATAACTTCTTGAGAGCTATTATGCCTCAAAAATTGTATTGGTATCTAGACATACTGTTTATTTTAAGCAATTTGAAAAAGAAAGCGGGGTGCTTTGCACCCCCTTTCTTTTTTTAACCTTGCTGTAGCGCGGGCATCCTGCCTGCGTCACTACAATGCAAGCGAGACGCTTGCGCTACTACAATGCAAGCGTCTCGCTTGCGCTACTGGGTTTATATGGGGATATTCTTTTCAAGAAATCACCTTAGGCTTCTTCAGATGTTGCATCGACAGTTACGATATCGGCATCAGTCTCTGGTGAGATGCTTTCAAGAATTTCTGGCTTGAGTGAGCCTTGCTCAACTAGCTCGATTTCAGAATGCTCGATCAACCACTTCACCGCGATTTCAGTCTTCATTTCTTCATGAATGAAACCAGCTAATCTAGCAGGATCGATGTTGGGATCTTTAATTGCTTCAAGGGTTTCAGCAACTCTCTCTTTGAGTTCGGCATCATCGACAGTGAGATTTTCTAGCTCAGCGATTTTGTCAAGCGCAACTTTACGTCTAAGGCGGTTAACCGCCTCTGGCTGACTGATGCGACGCATTTCTTTGACTAATTCCTTGGTAAATAGCTGCTTTGCCATCGCAGGATCGATGCGCTCTTGCAAGTAGTTGGCTTGTTGTCTGACCAAAAAGTCAAGTTCTTGCTGCAAGAGGGTGACAGGCAAATCAACTTCGAGTTCGGCGGTGAGTGCGTCAAGGATAGCGCGTTCCTTGTTAGCTTGGGTTTTAGACTCAGCTTCATTGATTACCCGTTTTTCGAGCATTTCACGCAATTCGGCGATCGTTTCTTTGTCGCTGATCGATTGAGCAAATTCGTCGTCAAGGGCCGGGAGTTCGCGTCCTTTAATCGATTTGATCGTGACTACATATTTGATTTCCTTGCCGACATATTCTTCAGGGGAATATTCTTCAGGGAAGATTGATTCGACTTCAACGACATCATCGATCGCTGCACCAATAATCGCAGTAATGACTTCAGGGATAAATGCTTTTTCATCAACATCTAGCTGAAAATCATCTTCACCCGCATCGGGTAATACTTCACCAGTAGCGCGATCGAGGACTTTGAGATCGACGGTGACGACATCGTTTAGGGCGACAGGGCGATCTTCGATGGGGACAATCGTTGCTTTACGAACTTGAAATTCATTTAAGGTGCGATCAACTTCCGAAAGATCTGACTTAATTTCTTCGGCTTGGACGGTGAAGCCTTGATATTTGTTGAGGGTGACTTCTGGCTCAACGTCGATCGCCGCTTTAAAGGATACTTCTTGACCGGGGGTGAAGGTTAGGACAAGCTCTTCAATATTAGTAATTAATTGAAAGCCGCCCAGAGCTTTATCTTTAACTTCTTTATTTTCAGCAAGGGCTTCGTTTAAGGTTTTTTCTAGCAACTCCTCTAGCACATTAACCTTGAGTCGCGCTGTACCAACTTGTCTCAATACAAGTTGAGTGGGCGCTTTACCTTTGCGAAAACCGGGGACTTGCATCGTGCGCGTCAAGTCTTTGACGATGCGATCGTATATTGCTTGAGACTTTGCTCCTTCTACTTCAATGTCAAAACCAATTTGACTAGCGGGGAGCTTCTCTAATGTGACTTTCATAAAAATAATACCGAACAGCGAGTGTCAAATTATGCCAAGCTTACAATATTACGATATCTGGCGATCGCATATTTCAAAAGCTCCAAATTAGTACAAGTTATTTACGCGCCACGAACGTAGGACGACCATCGACTGGCTTAGTTGGTGATGGCTTGGTGACAGCCTCACGAGGTGAAGGAGCCATTGATTCAGAGCTATCTAGTACAATCTGCAACTTGGGGCCAGTTGTGGCAAGGCGAATCGTTACTCCATCAATTACGCGCTCTTTATCAATTTGCTGATCATTGATATATGTGCCGTTTGCGCCAATATTTACAATTTCCCAATGCAATGAATGACGATGTAGCTCGACATGATAACGAGAAACAACTGAACTATAAAGAATCACGTCATTATCGCCAGAGCGTCCGAGCCTGATCACAGGATTAGATGCAAATTTCCATGTTTGGATCGGTGTGGCTTCGATAGGGTGCAGCAGGTTCAGCGTAATCACGAGTTTTAATGCAGTAATTTTGCAAGAATAGGAAAATTTTGATCGCAAATGCGGCAGGATTTGCACTTATAGCTGTCGCCACTTGTATCAGGACAAATCAAAACCCAAAAGAGGTTGGCGGCGCTCCGCGCCGCCAACCTCTTTTGGGTTTTATGTCCTAACAAGAATGGCGACAGCTGTAACTCAAAAGTCTAGCATTGACTCCTAAATTAAGTGCAAATCCTGATTACAGTAGATAGGTGGGCGAAAAGCGCTCACTTACTTACTTTTAAAAAATTGATGAGAAATATCACTATTATTGGCTGCGGTGTGATCGGGGCGGCGATCGCCTATGAATTAAGTAAAAGTGAATATACGCTAAATGTGACTGTGCTTGAGGCAAATCCGCAACCTGCAATGGTCGCCACAGGATCGGCTTTGGGTGTGATGATGGCGGTTTCGAGCTCTAGGGCGAGGGGTGTTTTAGTTAAGTTGCGATTAGCGAGTTTGAGTAAATACGATCGCCTGATTTCTGACTTAACTGCCCAAACTAAGCTCGATATTCTTTACAACCGCAATGGCATTTTAAATTTGTATCGATCGCCTGAAGCCGAACCTAAAGCGCGATCGCTGTCTGGAATTCGCGAAAGACAAGGTTTTGATTTGCAATGGCGCGATCGCGAACAAGTTTCTGAAGATTTTCCCTTATGGAAAACCGATGGTGGCTTATTAAGTCCATGCGATCGGGCGGTGCATCCCACGCAGTTAGTCAAGGCTCTAGTCGAAGCGGCGACTCAAAATGGGGTGAAATTTCTTTGGAATACAACCGTTAATAAGTTAGAAGATATATCTAACGATCGCCTGATCGTGACATCAGGTTTAGGCTCTAACGCTCTACTTGCGCCATTACTAAAAAATCATCCCAAATATTCAGGACAAGATCTAATGCAACCTGTTGGCGGTCAAGCGCTGTTACTGGATATCCCAAATCTCAATCTTAAAAATGTCGTGCATGTGGAAAATGAGGATGGCTCGGATCTAAATATTGTGCCGTTGGGTGGCAATCGCTATTGGCTCGGCGCGACCCTCGAATTTGAACCAAATAAACTTCCCCGCGAGGCAAATGTATCGTTATTGCTAGAACAGGCGATCGCATGGTGTCCGACTTTTATGAATGCTGAAGTTATCGAAACATGGGCAGGTGATCGACCCAGACCACAAGCCAATCAATCGCCAATTCTCGGTTTTGCGCCAGATCATCCCCATATTTTGATTGCTACAGCGCATTATCGCAATGGTGTATTAATGGCTCCGATAACTGCTCAAATTACGAAAGATTTGCTGTTAACTGGTACAAGCGATCTGCCATGGCGACCGTTTACTCTCTAGAGATGCGAAATTAAGCAGCAACAGCGAGAGTTTCTTGCGTTTCTATCTCGGTATGATTTGCGCCAGAATTTTGAATTTCTGCTTCTTGATCCACTACCACTGTCAGCTTCAAACCTAGTCCTTTGAGCCAATCCGCTAAATCATAGATTGCTTCGGCTCCTTGTTTTTGTAAAATCATTTCTAGAATTTCGGTGTTAGCTATGAGTTGCTCTGGGGCGATCGCTTCAGCAACATTGCTGAGAGCTAATTTGAGAAGATTAGTCTCAACATCTAATGGCTCGTGATCTTCAATATGAGTTTCTAAGTAGATCGCGGCATAATTCAGATCCTGTAGCTCTTTGATGTGGTATTCGTGATAGCTATCGCTAGTTTGATTTTGTGCGTTGTTCATAATCTCTCCAGTATTCTTTAGCTTTGCGAATATCTCGATTTTGGGTGCTTTTGTTGCCGCCATATAACAGTAATATTACAACTGATCCAATCTGACTGAAATAAATACGATAACCACTTCCATAATCAATTCGCAATTCATATACACCATCGCCCACAGATTTACAATCGCCTAAGTTTCCTATTTGGATGCGATCAAGTCTTTGGTTAATCTTTGCTTTTGCCTGAAGATCTCGAAGTGATGCAATCCAGTCCAGTATAGGGATTTTGCCTTCTGGTGTAATATATCGCCTAATTTCTTTGGGTTGTGTGGTCATTGAAGATTTTGATGCTTTTGCTATTTTAGATTACTAAGCGTCGGGGGGGGGGATTGAAGCATCTTACGGGGAAAAGTCGGAATCACGGATTAAGAGACAGTCAGAAAATAATCGATCCTTTATTTACCTTAGAAATCACTGGGATCGCCCACTCCTATAGTAGCAATTTTTTAAGTAATGGGATCATTTACTTTTTGGTAAGCTCTAAATGGATTATTTGATTTCACGGATTTGAATTTTATTTGTCGGTTAGTAGTGATATTGAGATCCCCGACTTTTTCTGTGATGTATACAAGTGATCTTTGATTTCACCAGAAAAGTCGGGGATCTGAGGCTATCTAAACTATCCAAAACATCTGTGTAATCCGTAAATCCGCTTAATCCGTGTTCAAGACAATGTAAACCTCACAGCCCAAAGAGAACCTTAACCAACAAACCAACACTCATCCCCACCAAACCAGTCCCCAAAAGTATAAACAGCGCCTTCCATTTACCGACAGATTCTAATAATTCGTCACTAGCGAAAACCCAATCCCCAGCCCCAGCCCAAGCCCCAGCCCAAGCCAAAACCCAAGCCAAAACCCAAGCCCCAGCCCAAGCCCCAGCCACAGCCCAAGCCCCAGCCACAGCCCCAGCCCCAGCCACAGCCCCAGCCCAAGCCCCAGCCCCAAACCAAATAGATGCTACCACCTCCGAAGAAATGGGCTGTCCTAAACTGAGTACAACAAAATAAACCGATAAAGTTACAGCAGTCGCATTAATTACTGTCATCAAAAGCCATACAAGAAACTTTGCCCAAAATCCATTAAGCTTGCCCTGCTTTTCCATTCCATTAAGCCGATCGCCAACTATAGGAGCAAGAGAAATCATCGCGATCGACTCTAAAAGTAACCACCAAACAGGCGAGGGAGCCTTTACAACTGCCAAAAGAATTCCTGCAACGACATATCCTGCACATCTAATGCCAATGCGATCCAAGTTGATTTTTTGATCGCGGTTATGGAACTTGTCGAGCTAACTTTCGGTTTTGGAGGCTTTGGCGGCGGTGGCATTAACTCATCTAGCCACACCTGAACCGATCGCGGTCGATCCTGAGCTTTCAACTTCATCCCATGCAAAATCGCTTTCTCTACACGACTATCAATATTTGGCTGAATCCGCCTTGGTGGGACTAATTGCGCCCCTGCCACGATATTAAAAGAAGGCGTAGGACATTCAGCCGTCAGCGCAAAATAGAGAGCCGCCGCTAAACCGTACACATCGGTATATGCCCCACGCTTAGCATTTTCGTCATACTGCTCAATCGGCGCAAATCCCGGAAATGCCACAGCAGTATGCTTACCCGTCTTATCCTGCACAAACTCCCGCGCCAAACCAAAATCGATCAATACCGCCTCATTAGACTTCCGCCGCACCATGATATTTTTAGGATTAAGATCGCGATGCAAAAGCGGCTCATCGAGATTGTGCATATAGTCCAAAGCACTACCAATTTGCTGAATATAAGCCAACGCTTGCGACTCCGCCAAAGCCCCATTCTTTTCCACCAAATCCCATAGCGTGTCACCCTCGATACAATCCATCACCATACAAAAAAGATTCACACTGTCACAAATATCGAGAATTTTGACAATGTGTTTCTGCTGACAGCCGCGCAGAAAAAAAGCCTCTTTGCGAAACTTATTTTGCAGATCGTTAAACTCGCGCCGATTTTGCATGGTGTCATTCAATGTTTTGACCACCACCTTCAAGTTATCATTGCGCCTTGCCAAATAAGTAATCCCAAAACCACCTTCCCCAAGAACTTTTTCGATTTTGTATTGGTAATTTGTGCCATCAATCAGCCAGCCAACTGCAAAAGCCATAAATCTCTGCTCACTGAAAAGCTACTTAAAAATTGCTCAATTGTACTCATTAAACACCCTTTCGCCCGATATTCTCAAAAAAATTGATGAGAACTGTCACTATCATTGGCTGCGGTGCGATCAAAACGGCGATCGCCTATGAATTAAGCAAGTGCAAAAGTGAATATGTGCTAAATGTGGCTGTGCTTGAGGTAAATCCTAAATCTATGATGGTAGCAACAGGATCGGTTTTGTACTGATTGTTTCTAGTTCTAGAGCGCTTCATTGGACTAGATCGGCGATCGCGTATCTTGTTGATCGCGCAGAGTCAGAAACTCTTTGTCAGGACTCCACTGAATCGCACCATCGCGCCCTGTCCAAAACACTCTGATTTTGGCTTCATAAAGTTGATTAACCATTTCCTCGACAACGCTAGTGGCTGAGGCGATCGCAATTTTAGGACTTATGGCTTGCAAAATCGCTGGTTCGATTTGACCACCTGTCCACCAAAGAATATTTGCGGATAATTGGGGAAGTAGTTCTTTTTTGGCGGCGATCGCCTGTTGCGCTTTGGGGTCGGAGCTAGCAAGCAATAACCAAGATAGCTCACCAGTTTTAATTCTTAAAACATCAGGCGATTGATTGAGTAACTGAACTTCCACTTGATTATTAATCGTCAGGGTTTCGCCAGCTTTAAGAGAAGCTAATGGAGTTTTGGCGCTAGCGAGAGATTGTTGGAGATTTTGATAGGGTTTGGGAGTGACACCGAGACTGATATCGCGAAATTGCGCGATCGGGAGAGAGCTAGATATCAGTGCATTCCATCCATCGCTGACATTTGGCTGTGTATCCGTGGCGATCGCCCAATCAAGGCGATTAATGCCGAGCTTTTGTAAGAATGGCTGTAATGTAAAACTAGCAAATTGTTTATCACCGCTATTGATCAAAATAGTTTGATTTTGATTTTTAATTAGCATGATCGGTACATCATTAAATGCTGGCAAAGTTACTTGAAATATATTCGTTTGCGCGATCGCATTGGGAACAAATAGCACAACACAAGCAAGCACAAAAGCGATCGTCCAACGCTGTAATTTGCCAAACCAAGGTACTAGCCAAATCGCGATGAATAAAGCATAAGCAACGAACATTTGCCAAATATTAATTGCGCCGACACTAGTATTCGCATTTGGTAAAGTATTAATCCATTGAGCAATGTCAATCGTCCAATGCAGTAATGGATAGAGCAACCATGCGATCGCCGCACCAATTGGCACGAAGATAATCCCTAATAAACCGCTAATAATGCCGCCATAGGTTGATATTGAGACTAAGGGTGTAGTAAAAACATTGGCAATTAAGCTATATGGGGAAAGTTTGCCAAATACGAATAGTTGTAAAGGTAATGTCCAGATATAAGCGGCGATCGGTACAGATAGTAATTCGGCGATCGTGGGGGGCAGCCATTCTAAACGTTCGGAAATCGAGCGTGATGTAGTCAGTAAACCGAATGTTGCTAGAAAACTAAACTGAAATCCTAAATCCCAAATCCAAAGCGGTTGATAAAGTAGCAATAATACTGCCGTGATTAGTAAACCAATTACAGGACGGCTACGGCGTTGTACGACTAGACCGATTAAGCTCCCGAAACCCATCACCACGGCTCGTAAAATTGATGGACTAGCGCCAGTTAGAAGTAAATATGCCAATAAACAAAAACTACCGATCGCAAATTGTGTCTTCAGCGATCTATTTCGAGTTAAGGCGATCGCTGCTCCTAACACTAATGTCACCTGAAAGCCTGAAGCCGCTAAAACTGCTGCTAAACCAGCTTGAATAAACGCATCCTTAAGATCGCTCGGCAAATCCACCGCCCGACTACCTAATACGAGGGAGCTAAGCAGCGAACCCTCTGGCACACCCGCCCCCATCACATGGGCGCGAACAATCCTACTAACAAACCACCATTCGCCAAAACTAGGGGCATCGCCTTGCATGATTAGCGATCGCCCACTCAATCCTGCAAATACACCTTGACGGGCTAAATAAGTTTTAAAATCAAACGCGCCAAAATTATCGGCATGGCTAGGCAAATATAATCTTCCTGAAAGCTCGACCGCTTGCCCTGTTCTTAATCCTGTCACCTCGATCAATGGCACAGTTACATAAAGCTTGCCTGATGCGGCCGTAAACTTTTTGTCAGTATCAGGGTTTTGCTCTTTGAGATCTTTAAGATTTAACTTGCCAGAAGGATTAATCTCTTTCACTTCTAGCAAAAACTTAGCGCGATCGCTGCGCGTCAAACTTGGTGCTTCGACGACCTTTCCCCGCACAATCACATTAGACAACGGCGCATATTTAGAAATATCGTCAGTTTGCGGCTGTGGTGTGCGAAATTTCACATAAAAGCAAGCAAAAACTGCAATTAATGTTGCTAATAGATAAACCCAACGCTTGGGGCCCAAGCGCCAAATTGCAGGAACCACCAGCGACAAACCAAAACCGATCCCGAATACCGTATAAAAGCCTGTCCAGTCGGCTAGAAAGCTAGCATAGGCTCCTGCGACAAAAAATAAAGCCAGAACTAGAGCAACTTGCGATTTCATTGGCTTAAATTAAATCGTCATCATAATTGTTCCAAATCGCGCGATCGCCAAATTCTGACGGTGGGCGATCGTTGCTCCAAGCCCACCACACCGATTGGCATTCACATTTATAAAATTCTTGCCACTTACGCTGATGATTTTCAGTATAAACAGGCGATCGGCGATTAATCCATACCGATTCAGCCTTGCTTGGCAATTGTCCACATTTAGAACAGCAAAATCCATTGGCATGTGTAGCCTTTTCGACCCACTCTGGAGGTATTGGATTGAAAGCTTCCATAAAAATCTATCAAAAACGGACAATTAATCTCGGTATTCTATCAGCATTCTCTTCCAAAATAAGTAACAAACCTCAATTGGCTCAAATTTGTTGTCTTTAAAGAGTTTGCAGCTTTTAAGTTCAGCTTTATTCTTGACTGAAGAAACGTATTCCTCACCGAATGATTCGGCAATGTAGTCTTCAAGCTGCCGTCTCAGAATTCGGTAATATGGATTGCCCCAAATGACTCCCTCACGAAATTCAAGTTTTCCCGAATTAATTGCCGCCAAAATAAACTCTTTGCTTACACTTCGCTGATCCAACCTAAACTTGATTGCTCTAGAGTTTACATGTTTGGCGCGATCGCGAAAATGCGACTTCTCGTGATTGCCAACCAAAAGCAAAATGGCTAATGGAATTGATTTCAGGAATGGCAGCTCGAAGCGCTTGCATTTGCACTTCCAATGGTGGACGATTTGTAAAGGATTCATTCCATTGACCGACCAAAATTGGTGCGATCTTCGTTCCACTTGGTGCATATCGGGAAACCCTGCGAACTTGAGCAACAATACAGTCTGGCTTACCACAGACTGCATATGCCATCGGTTGCCACTCGTAGGCACTGGTGAACAGATGCCAAGGTTGCATTCGTGAGTCAAAGCCATCGCCTACGGGTTGATTACCGTCAGAGAAAAAAGCAATACTCGCAGGAATACCTTCACGGAAGACAGGCTGGGAGACGATGCCAAGATAGTGAGTCACGCCGATAAATGCATGACCAACGGCAAGTTGCCATAGTTCACTTTGCCAATAGGCGACCGCAGGGTTTTTTTGAGTAGAAGGTTGACGACCTTGCCAAAGCGGTTCTGTTTCTTGCGGATAGAGTTTTTTTAAAGCTTGCAGATCGCTCGGTGTGACATAGCCCTGATTGAGAAAGCGGTTAATAAGTTCTCTACCTTGAAAATTTTCAGCGCGATTGCGTAATGCTTGTAATGAAGCTTTTCCATAAATCCAGAGATAGCGAACATTGCTCACCACCGAAGATGCACCCGCGCCGCGTTTGTAGCGGATATAGTCAAACACCACGCCATCGGGTTGACGCTTCACGACTTCATTCACCGCTAAAAACAAATCGCTCTGGGCTTGATAATTGTAAGGATCGATAAACAGTTGATTAGTTGTCGGAACTTCATTTTGAGGATTTTTGCCCAAGTTCTCAACTACGGATATTGTGCTGTCCCCATTGCGGTTTCGGGCGATCGCATTTTGACGCGCCACCGTTAATTTTGGCAATCCGTTAGCATCGAGTCCTTGTGCATAGGCAGTTCCAACGTTCATCGCAAATAGCCACGCATGAACTTTAACCCCGCGTTCTCTTCCTTTGGCGATCGCTAGTTTTAATAAATCCGCATCCTTATATTTATCAGAATCAATTAGAGAATTCCAAGCCGTCAAATTTTCTGATCGTGGCAAAAGAATCTTCCCTTCAGAAATCACTTCTACAAATACTTGGTTATAACCCCTATTCACAATCCGATCCATCACCTCATCGAGTTTGCCCGACTGCAAATCGCAAGGATATAAACGCAGCCAGATACCTTGAGTCTTTAGCCAAGATTTTTGGCGACAAGCGTTAAGAGCTTGGTTATGTTGCCGCACGATCGCTTGATATTCTTTGGTCGCGGCTAAGTTTGCTGGATCTTGAAAAGCGCGTAAACGCAAATTTTCTTTATTAGCGATCGCCTCGCTTTCAAATTGGCAATATTCACCAACTTGAGCAAAAGCTGACTGGGTAATGCTAAGGCCCGATAAGCTCGTGATTAGAGCCATGAAAAAAACTTTGGTTGTGATATTTGCGAACATATGGCACTTTAAGAATGAGGCTGAAATTGCAGCAATGTTTTGGGGAAATATGGTACTAGACTTTTGACATAATTAAAATCTGACAGGACAACTAATTTTAATTGCCATGACTGATGTTATTAATCCATCAACCGTTGAATTGCCTGAGACTTATTTGCAATTTGGCGATCGCTATCGCAACTCTAGCAATATACCCCTCGCGCTGAAAAATTATCAACGCGCCCTAGCGATCAATCCAGATTTTGCGTCTGCCCATGAACAAATTGGGGTAATCCATCAACAGCAAGGAAATACGATGGAAGCGATCGCCAGTTTTAGCAAAGCCGTAGAACTCGATCCGCAATCTTTAGAAGCACAATTAGGCTTGGGTAATGCTTATCAACAAATGGGCTGGGCGGAGCTAGCGATCGCCCATTTTCAGAAAGCACTCGAATTTCATCCTGATCGCTTTTTGGCAGAATATCATTGCAAATTGGGCGACAGTCTCAAAGAGAGAGGAAAAATTGCTGAGGCGATCGCTAGTTATGAAAGAGCGATCGCCACGAATCCCGATTATGTCGATGGCTATCGGGCGATCGCGCAAATATATTTGCGCCAAAATAATCCCGAAGCAGTCACGGCAATTTGTGAACGCGCTGATGCTCATAACTCTGAACTACTGCAAGACAAAGACTATAACGCGCTTGGGGTGGCTTGGTTTAAATATGGTTCTCTAAATACTGAAGAGAACTTGGCAATAGATAATTTGCTGAATAACGCGATCGCCAATTTTGAACGCGCTATTCAGATCAATCCCGCCTATGCTGATGCCCATTGCAATCTTGGCAGTGCATTCATTCGCAAAGATCAGATTAAAGATGCAATTCTTGCCTATAAAGAAGCGATCGATATCGATCCAAATTTTGCACAACCATATTTCAATTTGGGAATTCTTTTAAATAATATTGGTAAAGATGAAGAGGCGATCGCCTGTTTTCAATCAGCGATCGCGCTTGTGCCTGATTGGGTAGATGCACATGAACATCTCGGCAAATTGCTAGCTAAGCAGGCATAAAAGCTGTAGCGCACGCTGGGCGTGTGCTACAGCTTTTTCGGCTTTGGGTTTTCTTTTACTTAGCTATTAAGCGATCGCAGATCCAGATTAAAATCGTCAAGCTCTCTCGTAATTAACCCTATGGATTTTAAAAGTATTATTCGCGATATCCCTGATTTTCCACAAAAAGGCATCATTTTTCGAGATATTACGCCTTTGTTAGCACATCCTCAAGGAATAACTAAGATTGTCCAAGGTTTTAAAGCTAAGTTTGAGCAATTAAATATTGGCGCGATCGATTGCATTATTGGCATTGAATCGCGAGGATTTATTCTTGGCGCGGCGATGGCAATGGCTTTGGGTTGTGGTTTTGTGCCAGTGCGTAAACCAAAAAAATTACCATCGGCAGTATTTCGGGTTGAATATGCCTTGGAATATGGAACTGATGTTTTAGAGATTCATCAAGATGCACTTAAAACAGGTGAGCGAGTAATTATCATCGATGATGTAATCGCGACGGGAGGAACGGCGGCGGCGACGGCACAACTGGTTCAGCAAACTGGCGCGGAGTTAGTTGGTTATGGATTTTTGATTGAGCTAGATTTTCTCCATGGTAGAAAAGCATTGCCAGAAGTTCCGATTGTGTCTCTGGTCAATTACTAAAAATACCCAAAAAGCAAAAAATAACGCATTGCGTTCTTTTTTGCTTTTTCAAATTGAAGGGCGAATGATGGGAATTGAACCCACGAATGGTGGTACCACAAACCACTGCCTTAACCACTTGGCTACACTCGCCATTTAACCGATAATCATATTACTACTGATCTGCACGTTTGTACAAGCTCTTTGCAAAAAAACTTTCAGTAATCTACGAAAACATCTGACTCTAGAACTTAATTATGTCTAAAAACTATAAAATTACGCTTTTGCCTGGGGACGGAATTGGTCCTGAAATTATGAAGGTGGCTGTGGCAGTGCTACAGGCGATCGCCCCAAAATTTAATATTAGCTTTGCCTTCGAGACGGGTCTAGTCGGTGGTGCAGCGATCGACGCGACAGGGCATCCTTTACCTGATGAAACTTTGCAGATTTGCAAGAATAGTGACGCAGTGTTACTAGCGGCAGTCGGGGGCGAAAAGTGGGACACGATGCCAGCTAATCTGCGTCCTGAACAAGCATTACTCGGCTTGCGTGGTGGCATGGGCTTATTTGCAAATTTGCGTCCTGCTCAGATTCTGCCCCAATTAATTGAGGCCTCGACCTTAAAGCGCGAAGTCATCGAAGGTGTGGATATTTTGGTAGTCCGCGAACTTACAGGCGGCATTTATTTTGGTAAGCCCAAGGGCATCGTCACCGATGAAAATGGGGTGAGGCGCGGCTTTAATACAATGGTTTATACTGAGCCAGAAATCGATCGCATTGCGAGAGTTGGCTTTGAGTCAGCGCAAAAACGTCGTGGTTCGCTCTGTTCGGTCGATAAGTCTAATGTTTTGGAAGTCTCGCAACTATGGCGCGATCGCGTGACGAGTATTTCTAGCGAATATCCTGATGTGAAGCTATCGCACATGTATGTAGATAATGCGGCGATGCAGATTATTCGCAATCCTAGACAGTTTGATGTAATTCTTACCAGCAATTTATTTGGGGATATTCTTTCCGATGCGGCGGCGATGCTGACAGGAAGTATTGGCATGTTGCCATCGGCTAGCCTTGGAGTCGCGGGTAAAGCAGGATTATTTGAACCTGTGCATGGTTCGGCTCCAGATATTGCTGGGCAAGATTTGGCTAACCCCTTGGCGCAAGTCTTGAGTGCGGCGATGATGTTACGCTATGCCTTTAATGAAGTGGCGGCGGCGGCGGCGATCGAGTCGGCGGTGAATAAGGTTCTCGATTCGGGCAAACGGACTGGCGACATCATGGCAGATGGTTGCGAAAGGTTGGGCTGTGTAGACATGGGAGCAGCGCTGCTAGCAGCAATTTAAAAAGAGAGTCGGCGATCACCGACTCTTTCCACAACAAAATTTTTAAAAGGGTTGCTTCGCAACCCTTTTAAAAATTTTGTTGGTTCTAGTTTGAGCGCAAAGCGCTTTAGGAAATGGGTAAGAGCAAACTTTGCTCGATCGCCTGTCTAATGGGCTGATGTACATAACAATCACTTTCGAGACATTCGACTAAAAGCGCGATCGCCATATCACAAACTCGTAATGCGATCGCTAATTTACCCTATTTGTCAATCCCTCATTAAAGCCTTGTAACCAGCCTGCACAAAGTGCTTATCATGAGCAAGTGCTTCAGAGATACCCATGTCATTCATTATCACAAAAGAAACACAATCCGTGTGACTCCATTCTTTATCTTTTCTTTGTTGATATAACTCTAAACCTTGTTCAAACTGCTCGCTAGTTTGAGCGATTACCCTCATATTACGATTAGAACGGAGGTCTTGAATGAACTCAACTACTAAATCTCGGAAATATTCACCACGTTTAGAGAAATCATTTAAAACTTCTATCAGTACAACCTCACTGGTGACAATGTAAGCTGGATAAAATATTTTTGACAAATCAACCGCTTTTTCGTGCAAATTATCGCTAGGGTTGAGAAGGGCGACCCAATAACCTGTATCGGCAAAAACAACTCTCACAAATTATCCCTTTGTTTTTGATAATAATCAAAATTTTCAGCTAGATCCTTAGGTAGCTTCATCCATTCTTCGTCAGGGATTTTTGCAGACAAACGGGCAGCTAATTCCCAAATCGGAGGAGCAGTGAAATCAAAGTTTATTTCACTCAAATCTAGATTGCTCTGAACACTTTGAATTTGTGTAGATTGATCATTTTGTTGATCCTTAACTCTTCGTTTGTGAATTAATTCAAACAAATAGTCCTGATCCTTGATTGGCAGACTTTCAATCGTTTCAATAATCTCTTGAAAAAGAATCATAATTACCTCCAACAAAAATTCAGGACTAAAATATTAAGTAACAGGGGCAGCAATCTGCCCCTGTTTTTATCTTACTCTACACCTTCAATGCGATCTTCGAGTTCTTGATATAGCTCACGCAGTCTATCAAGATTCTCCTCACTGGTTTCCCAATAGCCGCGACCATTGACTTCTAGCAATGTGCCGACAATCTTACGGAACGAATTGGGGTTGAGATTTTTGAGGCGATCGCACATCTCTTTATCGTTCACATAGACATCATTGACATCTTCGTAAACCCAGTTGTCCACAGCGCCAGCCGTAGCCGACCAACCCATTGTGTTCACGAGGCGCTTCGAGATTTCGCGCACACCTTCATAACCACTCTTGAGCATACCCTCATACCATTTAGGATTGAGAATCTTGGTTCGGGTATCAAGGCGCACAGTCTCAGTCAACGTGCGGACTTGAGCATTAGCAGTTGTGGTGTCAGCGACAAAAGAAGTAGGCTTTTTGCCATCTTTGCGGAGACTGCCAACTAATTTTGTAGGATCAGAGTCGAAGTAGTGGGATACATCGGTGAGACTGATTTCTGATGAATCGAGATTTTGGAAGGTCATGTCAACGGTCTTCAACGAGGCTTCGTAAAGCTGACGCTGTTGGGTGTTGCTGACATTGCCACCAAAAGCAAAGGACTTGCGAGACAGATACATCTGTTGCAGTTCTTCTTCGTTTTCCCATGTGCTGTTTTCTACAGCAAGGTTAACGTTGGAGGAATAGGAACCCGATGAGTTGCTGAATACGCGAGTAGCTGCTTGATTGATGGTTAAGCCAAACTCTTCGGCTTGCGCGATCGCATGTTTCCGCACAAAGTTCATTTCCAAAGGCTCATCGGCTTCGGCTGCCATTCTCACAGCGCGATCAATTAAGTCCATTTGATTAACAAACAAGTCGCGGAATACACCTGAGCAGTTAACGACTACATCAACGCGAGGTCTACCCAATTGTTCAAGAGGAGTTAGCTCTAAGCGGTTGATACGTCCGAGCGCATCGGGCATAGGCTTCACGCCGATCATGCAGAGAACTTGAGCGAGTGATTCGCCGTAGGTTTTGATGTTGTCGGTTCCCCAGAGGACGACAGCGATCGTTTCAGGATAGACTCCATTGTTGTCACTACGTTGACGATCTAGGAGGCGTTCAACTACGACTTCCGCAGCTTTCACCGCCGCACTGGTGGGAATCGAATTTGGATCGAGAGCGTGCATATTCTTGCCAGTCGGTAATACCAAAGGATTACGGATTGGGTCACCACCAGGGCTAGGCAGAATATAGTCACCTTCAAGGGCTTTAATCAATCCACCAAGTTCATTGTCAGCAACGATTTGTTTGAGGCAGAACTCTAAAAATTCAAATAGCGGTTTGATTTCATCTTTATTGATGTTGGCATAACCAGCTTCTTGGAATACTTCGATCCAAGGTTCGACTTTACCCATTCTGAAGAAGTTGAGAACTGAGAGCTTAGAGACTTTGCCATCGTCATCAGCTTTAGCTTTGACCAATGCACCAACGGCTTTATTTGCCACAGCACGAATGGTCGCTAGAAGTTCGACATCGGCGTAAATGCCTTTGTCGCTAGACTTGTAAAGCAGTTCGATATCACGTCCGATACATTCACACATGGTGCGAAGCAAAGACTTCATCTTGTCTTCGGGGCGATCAAAACTGGCGATACTGGTCAAGACATCGGTGACATCTTCGACTTTAGGAGGTTCACCGACAACGTGCAGACCACAAGGCAGAACTCGCGATTCGATTTCCATCAGCTTGTTGTAAACCTGACCGATCACGTTATCGCGCTCTTCCATATCCATGATTTTCGCGTCTTTGTCTGGAAGTTGCACATCTTTATCCAGATTGACTAGACGCACTTTATCCATAATCGTATTCGTGATTTGAATGCCGCGACTGCCTGTACGCATATCCTTATAAGATGCAATCAATTCACTCAGCTCTTGCAAATTACGGCTCAAGCCAGCATTTTCAGGAGCAGGGGTGATGTAGCTAATGATCGTGGCATAACCGCGACGTTTTGCGATCGTGGCTTCTGATGGATTATTAACTGCGTAGTAATAGATATTTGGCAAAGCTCCAATCAAGCTATCAGGGAAACATTCTCCTGACATACCGACTTGCTTGCCTGGCATGAATTCCATCGAGCCATGAGTACCGAAATGGAGTACAGCGTCAGCTTTCCAAATGTGATTGAGATAGGTGTAGTAAGCGACAAATCCGTGGTGGGGCGATGCGGACTTGCTGAACAGCAAACGCATGGGGTCGCCTTCATAACCAAATGTGGGTTGTACGCCTACGAAGATATTTCCGTATTGCTTCCCGTAAATGAGCAGATTCTGTCCATCGGAGTTGAGATGTCCGGGGGCGGCTCCCCATTGCTCGATAATGCGATCGACGTAGGGAGTATTTTCTTCGTATTCCTTAACCGACATCCGATAGCCGACATTCAGTTCAGGACTGCCAACCATTGCTTCAGGGTTGTGCAGAATATCCGACATCATTTCATGGGATGTTTTGGGCAAGCCCTCAACATCGTAGCCATTGTTCTGAAGTGCTCCGACAACTTTGTGAATGGAAGAGAAGACATCCAAATAAGCAGCCGTGCCGATGTTGCCTTTGTCAGGAGGGAAACTGAAAATGGTGATTGCGAGTTTTTTCTCATGACGTGGCTTGCGGCGAAGATTTGCCCATTTGATCGCACGGTTTGCGATGGTTTCTAAGCGATCGCCGATCGCATGAGATCTACCAGTCGCACTATCGCGCCCTGACATCACAATCGGATCGAGTCCACCATCAAGCTCTGGGAGGGCAACTTGCAAAGCAACTTGAACAGGATGCAAACCGAGATCGCTATCTTGCCATTCTTCTGTAGTTTGGAATACGAGAGGTAAAGCGACCATGTAAGGACGATTGAGCTTTTCGAGAGCTTCGATCGCTTTGGGGTGATCTTGCTTAGCTGGGCCGCCAACTAAGGCGAAACCAGTGAGCGAAACCACGCTATCAACGATCGCCCGATCTTTTTGCTGAGGATCGTAAAAATATTCTTCAACTGCTTTCGAGAAATCTAAGCCCCCGTTGAATATAGAGATTACCCTTGCGCCCAAAGATTCTAATTCCTGCACCATCGCCACATAATGCGCGTCATCGCCCGTGACAAGGTGAGTGCGTGCCATCAATAGACCCACGCATGGAGCGAGGGGATCTTTCATGTCATCAGGAATATCGGTGCGAGCGTTAAACCAAGCCAAATAATCGGTGGTATTCTCGAACATTTTTGGTGCGAGTGGATGCCATAGCCCCATATCTAAATAGGTGACGGGATCTTTAATTTGGATTTTCCCAGTCCCATTTTCCTGCGCCCTTTCCTTGACTGCTGGCAAATAATTTTGCGCTAACATCAACAAGAAATTTTCAAGATTTTCCGTAGAGCCACCCAACCAATATTGGAAGCTCAACATAAAGTTGCGAGCATCCTGCGCCTTGTCCATTGGCATATACTTCAAAATCTTTGGCAGAGTTTGCAAGACTTTGAGCATACTGTCTTGGAAAGAACTGCCCGATTTCTCTTTGCGCTTACGCATAAATTGCGCGATCGCACTTTTAGACTGCCCCAAATTTTCCATGCTGAAGCTGCCCATTTTATTCAGGCGCATCACTTCAGGCATGGAGGGGAATACTACGCAAGCGGCAAGGCGATCGCGCTGGGGTGCAACGGCTAGCGCAATCTTGGTAGCCAGATCGTCAATGAAAATTAATGAAGCAATAAAAATATCGGCGACCGCAATATCTTCTTTAAAAGCTTCATAGTTTTCAGGACTACGCAACTCTTCGATTAAATAGCCATTGACCTCGATCGCGACATGAGGATTATTTTTATTGACAGACTTGACAGCCGCCGACATAGCGCTCTGATACTGAGGTTCAAGCACTACATAGACCAACTTCATTAAGACCCGACCCTGTAGATTTTCGGGAATGATCCGTCTACCTGTTAACCCTTTATCGGATAGTGATGCGATCGGTGGAGCAGAAGTGAACATGCAGTCTCCTTAAAATACTGTCTTGAATTTTGGATGAATTGCGGTTGGTTGTTTTATGATTTGTTGCTGAAACTGTTACGTGATGTAACAGTTTCAGCAATTAAAGATTTATACCTATCCCCTATTTAATACCAAACCCTCATTGATCTGGTTGATTTTGGGCAATAAATGCAATAATTTGAAAATGATTTATTTACATTTCGTTACATGTCTTAAGCTTTACGACAATGAAATGCGAATATTTTCAAATCTTTTGGGACTAAATCTTTCAAGAATTTACTGGTTCGGGTTTGAGCGCAAAGCGATCTCGAAAGTACGAAAACCTCAGTTTGAGCTAAAATTGAATAAATTGAACCCAAACCAATTTAATAAAAGTCCCAAATTTCAAGGAAATCCTTATGACATGGCAGCAATCCGCAACACCTCTGCATCGCTTCTATAGTTGCTTGCCTTACCTATTGCCCATATCGGCAGGCGTAATCTATGGGGCGGTTTTGTTTCAACAGTTCCCATTCTTGGTGCTACCATTTTTTCCATTTATTTGGTTATACGGTAATGTTTTAGCATTTCCACTAGTACCTGTACTTGGTTTAACAGGGGAATTCTTTTTGTTTATGGGATTATTCTTTTTAGTAGTAAAAGATGCTCGTGTTCCCCATTTTGTACGGTTCAATACGATGCAAGCTTTATTGATGCAAATCGCATTATTTATTGCTCAACTTTTCTTTCAACTGATTGAACAATTGTCCAGTAATGGATTGCCATCGATAATCAGTTCAACTATTGCCAATACAATATTTATTGGAATAATGTTATTAGCAGGCTATGCCATTTATCGAAGTGTTAAGGGAGAATATTCTGATATCCCGACGCTTTCTCAAGCTGCTTCGGTTCAGTGTGATTTATAAACTCGTCATACTTTTTAATAAACTTTAATAGACCTTTTAATTATGGCAAGACGTAGCTCAGTTGATTATTTAGATAGGTTATATGCTTTTCTACCGTACCTATTACCGATCACCGCAGTAGTTTTATTTGGGGCATTTTTATTCCTTCAGTTTCCTCCATTGTTACTTTTATTTTATCCAGTTCTTAAACTAAATCAAGTTCTATCTATTTCAATTCTTGATTTTATTTCGATCCGTTTTGTGGCTTGGTTTTGTGTATTTATCTTTGTGGTTAGAAGTTACAAAGTAAATCATTTTGTCCGCTTCAATGCGATGCAAGCCTTACTATTAGATATTATTATTGCGCTCGTTGGTGCAATCACTCAAATTCTAGAAGTAGTTTTAGGACAACTTGCTTTCTTTCCTTTCATGCTGCAAATTATTGCTAGCGTTACTTTCTTAGGAATAACAGCTGCGTTTATATATTCAGTATTTGAGTGTATACGCGGAAAGTATGCTGATAAAATTCCTGTGATTTCTGATGTTGCATATTCACAAGTACGTTAATTAGCTTGAGCTGATACGAATCGTTCTACGCCTGAATAGTCTTGATGAATTTGGATATTGGTATATTTGCCGTTTGCTTGTAATAGCGATCGCACTATATCCGCTTGACCTGCCATTAGTTCCACAATCCAAAAGCCCGATGGCATTAAATAATCTGGTGCGATCGCTATTAATTCGCGTATGGCATCTAATCCATCATCGCCACCATCAAGTGATAAATGTGGCTCATGTTTTGTGACTTCGGGCTGCAAATTTAAAACTTCAAGACTAGGAATATATGGGGGATTAGAGACTATTCCTGCAAGTTTATTTTTTAGATTTAAGTCAGTTAATGGCTCAAACCAACTGCCATGATGAAATTGAATTTTCACCAAATCTGAATCATGCAATACGCGGTTCAGATTTTTGAAAGTATTACTTTTTGCTATTTCTAACGCGGCTTGACTGCAATCAATTGCGTGAATTTGTGCTTGCGAAAAAAGTCGTGATAAGGCGATCGCGATCGCGCCACTACCAGTCCCCAAATCAACCCAAATTCCATTTTGATAAATCTCAGCTTGGCAATTCTCGGCGATAACATCAATAATTAATTCAGTTTCAGGGCGCGGGATTAGGACGGCGGGAGTGACTTGCAATTCTAAATCGCGCCATATGACGGAGCCTGTGAGGTACTGCACGGGAATGCGATCGCCTATTCTTTTTTGCCAAAAGAGATCGAGATTAAATAATATTTCAGGTGAAATTTTTGCCGAGATATTAGGCGATCGCAATCGCAGGTCTAATTTATCTAAATTTGTTAGCCTTAAAATTAACCAATCTAGTTCGTATATTGGTACGTTATGTTCCTTTGTGGCTATAAGTTGGCGATCGTACCATTCCCAAAAAATCATGAGTTAAATTTCACTCTATTTGAATTGCTACATATTTCGACTGAAGTTTAGACTAATTTTTAGTCGAGAGCCTAATGGAAGTTAGTGACGTGGCGACCAACTGACGCAGCGTTAATCTATAGCTGTAATATTCATGGCTTTTTAATAAAAGGAGTACTACGGTTTGACTTTTTGTAGAAAGTCGCGAGGCTCTCATCATCACCAACAAAGCGCCAATGCCAAGGCTCATACATTACGCCTTGAGGATTATTGGGCGGAAAGGAAATTTCAAATCCGTATTTTGCCGCGTTGTTTTGTAGCCACTGATAGGCAGCAGTTTTCTCAAAACTTGTCGAGAGATTGGCGCTAGGCAAAGCGCCATCACCGATATCTATGGCATAGCCTGTGTGATGTTCGCTATGACCAGGTGGTGCGCTAACTTTAGCGCGTTGGGCTGGCGTTTGATTACGTTGCTTGCTGATATCAAAGAAAAGTTGTTGCTGATCGGAGATCGTGCGAAACCCTGAAATTACAACAAAATCAACGCCATCAGCCTTAGCGTCAGCTTCCATCTTTAGATAACTTTTTGCGGCTGACTCACGCAAACGAATCTCATACCCGTCTCCTGCTCTACCAATAGTTCGCAACTGATTTAGAGGTGCTTCGCTATAGGGATGATGTCCAAATAGGTCGGGTGGACTATCGGGATCTTTGGTTGTGACTGCGGGATTATCGCTAGTAGTGTTGCTAGTTGGTTTGGGTGTCGAGTCGATAAACGGGGCAACGGTCGAAACAGCCGACGGTTGTGGAGATGGCGCTGTGGCAACTGACTGTGAGCTTTCAATTACTTGTTGAGTTGCCGCATTAGCATTGAGCGCAAACCAGATGCGAGTGCTGACAATCGGTGATAAAAAGGCTAGAACGGCTAAACTATATCCCCACCAAGGAACTGACTGTAGCGATCGCACAATCGGATTAGCGGTTACAGGTTTCTTGGGGAGCGATCGATTGGGAGCGCTAACTCTTTGGGCGACGGGGATATCGTTTTGGGTCTGCATAGGTCTGTAAACGTTTGAGGTTTTAGTCAGCAATCCTAAACCCAAGAGAGATGCGGCGATTCTCTCTACTAATGAGTTGATTGCACAATTTCGAGAATATTACCATCAGGATCGCTTAAAAATAAAATTCTTTGTCCCCAAGGCATAACTTTTGGTGGCGCGATGATATCTACTGAGATATTAGCTTGAATATTAGCGCATATTTGTTGATAAACCAGATCGAGATCGTCAACGGTCATCGATAGCAAAAATGGATGGCCACTAATGGGGCGATCGCCGCGATCGCCAAATAATTTGGGCAACCAACTGCGATCGTAAATCCCAATTTTGAGCTTACCACTATAGCCTTCTGCTCCATCAGGCTTAGCTGGTTTCTCAAAACTAAAGCCTAAAACATCGCGATAAAAAATCAGCGATCGCGCTACATCTGAGACAAAAAGCGCTATGTAATCTATTTCCATCTTAAACCGAGATCTTAAAACTTACTTTCGCATTATCATGGCAATAACTAGGTAAGCATAAAAACTCTTGAAATCCAAAAAGCTGTAGCGCACGCGCAGCGTGTGCTACAGCTTTTTGGGTTCTGGGTTTAAGCCCTGCTATTGATGAATTTAGAGAGATAACCTTGACTACTGTTCCGCTATCACAACGCGCTATTCAAATTAAAGAATCACAAATTCGCGAGGCATCCCGTTATTGCGAAAAGTTTGGCGCAATTAATCTTGCTCAAGGTTTACCCGATTTTCCTGCACCAGAAGCGATCAAAGAATCGGCAAGGGCGGCGATCGCCTTAGATTTTAATCAATATGCTGACAGTTGGGGCTGGGATAAGTTGCGCGAGGCGATCGCCGAAAAAATGCAACGCGACAACCAAATTACGGTTGATGCTGATACAGAAGTAACCGTTTGTTGTGGGGCAACTGAAGGATTAAATATTGCGCTAATGTCGCTGATCGATCAAGGCGATCGCGTATTAATTTTTGAACCGTTTTACGAAAATTACATCCCTAATTTGGCGACCGTTGGCGGTATTCCTGAATTTATTACGCTGCAACCACCACAATGGGAAATCACTCAAGAAATCCTTGAACCTGCTTTCAAAAAAGGAATCAAAGCGGTAATCATTAATAGTCCTGCTAATC
The DNA here is from genome assembly GCA_041687725.1 of Pseudanabaena sp. Taxonomy (GTDB): domain Bacteria; phylum Cyanobacteriota; class Cyanobacteriia; order Pseudanabaenales; family Pseudanabaenaceae; genus Pseudanabaena. The sequence continues at coordinate 7,380 of JBDNJN010000213.1, read as the reverse complement.
CCACAGGCAAAGTCTGGACGCGCACAGAACTAGAACTAATCGCCAAGCTTTGCCAGCAGTATGATGTTTATGCGATTACAGATGAAATTTATGAATACATTATTTATGAAGGCGAGCATATTAGCCTGATGAGTATTGAGGGAATGCGCGATCGCACAATTGTCGTAAATGGATTCTCGAAAACTTTTTGCATCACAGGTTGGCGCTTGGGCTATACCGTGGCAACTCCCGAACTGACAGCCGCGATGCGGCGGATTCATGATTTTATTACGATTTGCGCCCCTGCACCTTTGCAACATGCAGCCTTAACTGCAATGCAGTTTGGACGCGAATATTTTACTAAGTTAGCGCTCGATTACAAACGTAAGCGCGATATGCTTTATCCCGCGTTAGTCGATCTAGGTCTATCACCTGTACTTCCTAAAGGTGCGTATTACATGTGGACTGATAGCTCAGCGATCGCGCCAGATGCTGAAAGGGCAGCCTTTCGCCTTGCCAAAGAAGCATTAGTTGCCGCCGTACCAGCTACTTGCTTCAGTCAGCCCGATCGCCCAAAGGTAAATGGTCTAAGATTCTGTTTCGCAAAAAAAGATAGCACAATTGAAGCTGCTGTCGAAAATTTGCGTAAACTTAAGCTAAGTAGATAGTTAATAAAAACCAAAACCCAAAAAGCTAAGGTGCACGCGCAGAGTGCGCCTCAGCTTTTTGGGTTTTAAGTTTTCTTTTGCCTATTTACTTATAAACAGTTAAATGTTAGTAATATTTAGATATATTTTTTGATTTAATAAGGCTGAAAAAGTCAGTCTTGTCGCGCTTGTCAGGAATTATTTAATTACGATGGTCGAATTGGGCGGAATACTATGTTTGAGAATGTGGAAGATAATACGATCACGAGTACATTTGATGTACTACATAGCTATCCAGAATTTATAAATTTATTAACTTTGGATGTCACTATATTTCAGGACTTGCGAGAAACAATTGGCGACGATCTCATATTTTCTGACTTAGTTACGCTTTATCTTGATTCAGCCAAAAACTTGATTGAGTCGGTTCAAGCTAGTTTTGCTGACGAAGATGTTAAAAAATTTAGCATTGGATCACATTCTCTAAAATCGATTAGTGCCAGTATTGGTGCAACTAGACTGTCGCGAATATCTAAACACCTCGAAATATCTGGCAACAAAGGAGAATTGACAACCTGCTCTGAAATTATAAGTTTACTCAATGGAGAATATGCGGGGGTGGTTGCTGCAATCAAAACTCGTGTTCTTCAGTTTATGCCAGACTATATAAAAAATTAATTAGATTGCTAACCTATGCAAGTTTCTGCGATCGCGACTACGCCATTCTCTCAAAAACTCCAAGCTCCATTTTTAAAACACCCTATTTCTGTATTGCAGATAAATTTAGGCAAAATTTGCAATCTTGCTTGTAGCCATTGCCATGTCGAAGCAAGTCCGACTCGTACAGAAGAACTAACACGAGATATTTGTGAACAGTTAATCGAAATTATTGATCGGTTTCCGCAAATTCAGACTGTAGATCTGACAGGGGGCGCTCCAGAGATGCTCTATGGATTTCGCGCCTTAGTCAAGGCGGCGAGAGAACATGGTAAAGAAGCGATCGCCCGTTCTAATTTGACCATCTATTTTGTGAAAGGATATGAAGATATTCCCGAATTTTTTGCCGAACATCAAGTGCGGGTCGTGGCATCCATGCCTTGTTATCTTGAAGATAATGTCGATAAGATGCGTGGCAAAGGTGTATTTGACCAATCAATTCAAGCTTTACAATGGCTAAATCGTCTTGGCTATGGCACTAATCCTGATTTGATTTTAGATTTGGTGTATAATCCACCCCTTCCCACCTCCAATAAATTCGCCCTTGCACCCAATCAACAAGGCTTAGAAATAGCTTACAAAGCGCATCTACAAGAGCATTTTGGCATTATTTTTAATAGCTTATTCACAATTACCAATCTTCCCATTGGACGCAGTAAGCTCCATTTGCAACATCGCAAATTAGAAGCTGAATATTCGCAGTTCCTAGAATCTCATTTTAATGCTGACACGCTCAATCATTTGATGTGTCGCAATCAGCTTTCTGTAGACTATCAAGGCAATATCTATGATTGCGATTTTAATCAAATGGAAAATTTGCCAGCGCGATCGCCTAATGGTGACTTACTAACTGTCGCCAAAATTCTCGAACTAGACTCTTTAGATATTATTCAAACTATTCAGACAGCCAACTTTTGCTATGGCTGCACCGCAGGAAGCGGCTCTAGCTGCGGTGGATCTCTACTATAAAAGAGGACGCTTTGCGTCTTCTTTTATAGCTATTAAGAAAGCATTTTGCGTTCCTTAAGGCACTGCCACGACATCCAATAAGCGCTTAATGATCGCTTGAGGCGATCGCCTTCCCGCCGCCATAATCCGATGCCCTAGAACGTATGGCGCGATGAACTTCACATCATCGGGCAGCACATAATCAGACTTACGATCGCGATTAAGCATTTGTTGAATAAAAGCATAACTCTGAACTGAACGTAATAATGCTGTAGTCCCTCTAGGACTTACGCCAAGGGTGATTTCATCATCATTACGAGTCGCCCTGACAATATTTACAATATATTGGCTGGTTGCCTCACTAACAGGAACTTGAGCGCAAAGTTGCCGAATTTCTAATACTTCTTCGGGTGTGATACAGGCTTCTAACTGTGCCGAGCCGATTTTCCCTGCTTGCATCCGTTTTAGCATTTCTAACTCTTCCGCTTCGTTGGGATAGCCAATGCTAAAAGACAATGCAAAGCGATCGAGTTGAGCTTCTGGTAAAGGGAAAGTTCCTTGATATTCGATCGGGTTTTGAGTAGCGATCGCAAAAAATGGTGAAGGTACTTTTCGAGATATGCCATCAACTGTGACTTGGCTCTCCTCCATTACCTCCAGCAATGCTGACTGGGTGCGCGGTGTGGCCCGATTTATTTCATCAGCAAGTAACACATTTGCAAATACAGGACCTGGTAAAAACTGGAATTCACCCTTTTGAGGATTCCAAATATTTGTCCCCGTGATGTCAGTGGGCAGTAGATCGGGTGTACATTGCACACGCTGAAACTTACCAGAAATAGAGGCAGCTAGAGATTTGGCTAGCAAGGTTTTGCCAACCCCCGGCACATCTTCGAGTAAGGCATGACCACCTGAAAAGAGCGCCACTAAAACCAGTTGAATGGCTTCCTCTTTGCCAACGATCGCCTTCGCCAGATTATCAACTAACTGTTGTACTTTGAGTTGCTTTTCCATGTTCCCCATCAAGCTTATGCTGTCGAGTTTTGCAATACTTGCCATACTAGCTTATTGCGGTTCGCTTACAGCCTATTGAGACTTTAAGGGGTACAGAGAAATTTTTGAAAGTGCCGCTTCGCGGCACTTTCAAAAATTTCTCTAGATTTTATGAAAGCGCAAAGCGCTGTACCCATAGGAGAAGCGGCTTAATCTGCTAAAATCAACGGTGTGAGGACTTAGGAGTTACATGGCTGGATATACGCTGATTTTAGCGATTTTGATCTTAGGAGGCGCGATCGCGACGCTAGGCGATCGCATTGGCACTAAGGTTGGAAAAGCGCGACTTAGTATATTCAACCTCAGACCGCGTGACACCGCCACCGTCGTCACGATCGCTACAGGAGGCATGATCTCCGCCTCGACATTAGGAATTTTATTATTGCTAAGTGGACAACTAAGGGATGGATTATTTCGCTTAGAAAGTATTCGCGCAGAGCTATCAAGCAGTCAACAACAGAAGCAAAAAGTTGAAACTGATTTAAAAGCTGCTCAAACTGAACAAGAACAAGCGAAACAGCGTTTAGGAGAAATCAATAAATCATTGGTTCAGGCTGTGCGTAAACAGTCAGAAACTCAGGCTTTGTTACAGACTGTCGAAAACAAATTTCAGCAAGCTGACGAAGCTCTCCAAAAAGCCTCACAACAGGAAGCCGATCTGCGCGATCACATTCAAAATTTGACCGTAGAGCAAACCAGTCTCCAAGCTGAAAGCAACCAGCTTCGAGAAGAAAAATCACGAATCTCTGGTGAATTAGCCGATATTTCTCGCGATCGCGAAACCCTCAAGCAAAAAGTAGATGAATCAGAACAGCGTCTGATTGCGATCGAAAAACAACGGGTGGCGCTTGGAGCAGAAGTCGCATCCTTAGAGTCAGCTCGCGAACAATTGCTGATTAGTCTCGAAGCATTACGCAAAGGCAACGTGGCAATTTTTTCCGATCAGATTTTATCGATTGGCGTTGTGCGCCCTAATCTCAGTAAGGCGGAACTACGTCAAGCAAGCATTCAACTGATTCAACAAGCAGAAATTAATGCTCGCGCAATTCTGGATTTTCTGCCCGAGCAAGCGCCCAAAGAACCAGTTATCAGGATTACCGACGCACAAATCGAAATCCTATTGGATAAGATCAAAGACGGGCAAAGCTATGTGATTCGGATTCTGTCGGCAGGGAATTTTCTCAAGCGCGAAACTAAAATTGCGATCGCCGCCGATGTCACGCTTAACCGCCAAATATTTGTACGCGGCGCTGAAATCGCCACCTTGCAATTTGATCCCAATCTTTCACCGCAAGCTATAGCATCGAGAATTGAACAATTATTTTTGCTAGTTAGTTTTCGGGCAAGGCGTGAGGGCGTGCTAGCCAATACACTCACAGGTAAAGTCGGCAATTTTCCGCCTGAAGCCTTGACCGACCTTTTTAAAGTAGTTAGTGAGCTTAAATCTCCATACGAAATCAAAGCGGTTGCTAAAGATGCAATTTTCCCTGCGAGTTCTCTTACTCTAGAGCTAGTTATTCGCCAAAATGGTGTTGAGATTGCTCGCTTTAGTTAAAATATATCTATGGCAAAAATAGCTCTGTGCGATCGCTGTAATTTTTACGCTCACACCCAGTTTCTGGTCTGTGCAGTACATCCTTATGGCCCTGAGTGGGGAATTTGTAACGACTTTGCCTCGGCAGAATTGTGGGAACCAGACGATCCCAAAAGTTACGATCCCGCTATGGAAGCAGAATGTGGCTGGCATCCGATTTTTACAGGTAAATGCCCCGAATGTTGCACACCATTTTCACGAATGCGGATACCACCAAAGCAATGGCGTTGTAAATGTTGTGACTGGGAAGATGATCTATAAATGTCATGCTTCGCATGACATTTATTCTTTGCGATCGCCGACTCCATAGACATCACGACCTCTGACATTATTAATTGTATTTAGCACCGCCGCCGAAGCCGCCATAATATCTCGCTCTTCACCACCAAGATACAAGCGCCCAAAACTACCCACCGCCACAATTTCCAGAATATTGATCGAGGCTGCTTTTTCAGCTTCGTTGGCAGCTAGAGCTGCATAAGCCGCAGGCTCAACTTCCATAATGTAAAGAGTCTGTCCCGACAGCAACATTTGCCCACGCCGAAAGCGATTAATCAGTTGCGTTTGGTGCGCGTCCACATTGCGAATAATTTGACTAGATAGCAATCTTGGCTTGATGCGATCTTCTTCAGTTAAGCCCAACATCTCTAAAATGGCCCGACCTGCGGCTTTGGTTTCGCCTTGACTGCCTGAATGAATTTCCAATAATCCATACAAACGCTCAACAATCTGTACGCCTGGTCTTACAGAAGTAGCCTTCAGCGCTACATCCGTAATCCGATTAATTTCAATGCCAGGGGAAATTTCAATCCAGAGGGAGGTATCACCTGGCAACGGCAAAAATCCTTGGGCGATCGTTCCCATATAAGCAGCATGTTGGCGCTGGAGGTTGTCTAAGTAGACGTAGCTGCGTAAATCGATACCCAAAAAATTTTGCTCCTACGAGAATTTTACTGGGCTTTACTAGCTGTCCAAATCTAAAAATTAGTTAGCCGACCCAATATACGATTTTATCGTAATAAAACCCAAAATCAATTTTTTGAAATTTTGCCGAAGGCAAAATTTCAAAAAATTGATTTTTATTTACATCGCTATAAACCAGCTTGAGCTTTGGCTACCACTTGACCATCCTTAAATTCAACGATCGCATTGCTACCCTGTGGATTTTTCCAAGAATAAACCTGACCAATACTATTGTTTGAGTTATTTTCAGCGATAACCTTCCCAGATGCACTAAGAATTCTTTCTACCTGCTCAACCGACATCCCTTTTTCAATACGGTTAAATTTTTCCAAGGTGATAACTTTTTCCTCTTCTTGTAAGGTTGGACTAGGGACTATTGTTGCAGGTGAAGAAGAACCATTAACTTTGGATGATGTTTGAGTTGTGACATCCGATGTTTCACCACTCTGACTAGGAATACTTTTTGTTGGTCTCGTTGAACTTTTTACCCTATTGTCAACAGATGAGTTTGATGATGATGCAGACGAGTTTGATGAGATCGGTTCAACACTGTTCTTGGCAGTAAGCGCCCTAACCGATGCGCCAATACCTAATCCTAACAAGACAATTGATAAGCCAACCAGTAGTAATTGCCAATAGTTGCTGTCAATCGCTGAAGGGGATTTTTGCGTATTAGCGGTGTCAATTGCATCTGATGAAATACTTACACTATCAGTGGCAAGCCGCTTATCAAATTCAGGAGCTAGGGCATTAATTTTTTCGTCATAATTAGTCGGTGAAATTTTCTTGATCGCCTGTTGTAAAACAGAGTGCTTAGAAAGCTGCGGCTCTGGCACTCTAGTTTCAGCCACTCCAGCTTCAGGCGATCGCATGTCATCTAACTCTAGTTCTGGCAATGCTCTTGGCAATGATTTCGGCGATGATATTGGCATATCTAGCATAAATTGCTCCGTCCACAGTAAGCGCTGCTCATGCATTTCTTCATCGTTACGCCAACAATGAATTCTAAATTTCGCTACTGATTCTATCTGCAAATCTTGAAACTTGCTACGTACTAATGTCAGCAATTTTTTTCTGTCAATGGCAGAATCTGTCCGAATTTGCATGTCTAAAATGCTATCGACAATATCCACATCGACATTGAGTCGCTCAATGTCGAGGGGCTGCAATTCCTGACAAATAATTTCCGCGATCGCCTTCGGATCTCGTTGATGGGCAAGTTCGGCAATCAAAAGCATACTTGACCTAATCATCCTAGTCTAACTAGTGAATAGCTGTTAACTACTCTTGGCTATCTTATCTCAATAGATTACACTCGCCAACTCAAAGCTGCGATCGGCTAGGGCAACCGCACACGTTTCTTAACATTTTAGCCGCTAACCCCTAAATGCTTGCTAGACAAGAGTTTCAGCTAGAGAGACAGACAAGAGAAAACAAGCCATTTAAAATTCTTGATCAAGATTTTACAAAGATATTTTC
>JBDNJN010000212.1:0-5893 GCA_041687725.1 Pseudanabaena sp. | reverse complement strand
GCTGATGTTGAGGCCTGGTTAGCTGAAGCTTTTGGTCAATCTATGCTGTCGAAAAGAAAAACCTTATTTTCGGACTTACTTGACGACACAGAAGTTGTATGAGCCAAAACAGCCTAAAAAGGCACAAAGTCAACAGCCTAGCTTAAGCCCCTTGTTAATTGTGAATAACTTATTTTTACAAGCTGCGCTGATTGCATCAGCACAGATATTTTAATCGTGAAGCAGCGCTTTTTCGAGTTGTTGCAAGGCTATTTCTAGATCGTCATTGACAATTGTGATGTTAAATTCGTGTGCGGCGGCTATTTCTAATTTGGCATGGTGCAACCGTTTCGTAATTTGTACATCGCTATCAGTGCTGCGATCGCGCAAACGGCTTTCCAAAATTTCCATCGAAGGTGGGGCAATGAAAACTCGCTGAGCATCAGGAAAAGATTGCGCCACTTGTCGCGCCCCTTCTAGTTCGATTTCTAATATGACAATCTGCCCCAAAGCGATCGCCTGATCAATTGGTTGACGCGGCGTACCGTAGAGATTTCCTGCATATTCTGCCGATTCGAGAAACTCACCTGCATCGCGTTTCTGTTCAAATTCAGCCCGATCCCAAAAGAAATATTCTCGACCATGTTCTTCACCTGTTCGGGGCGATCGCGTGGTTGCCGAGATCGAAAAAATCAGGCGATCGGGATAGCGCTCCAGTAATTTCTGTAATAGCGTGCCTTTCCCGACTCCACTTGGTCCTGTTACAACAATTAACTTACCTGCGCTCACCGTTTCGTAAATTCCTATAAAATTAGTAGGGGTTTAGGCTTTATTAAAGCGCAAATCAATTTAAAAATTCGGTAGTCCTAAAAAGGAAAGGACGAATTATATTTCGGATTTTGCTGTAAACCTTAACCGTCATAGGTCTTACAATAACAAGTTAAAAACTTATCCTTTCCTTTTTAGGACTACCAAAAATTCTTGCTTACTTCCCAGTGAAAGATTAGACGTTGCGTTGCGGCGCTCCGCAACACTAATACTTGGTTTTTAATGTCTATTTTTATACTGGGAAGGGAGTAAGCATAATAAAAACCAAAACCCAAAAATCTGTGCCGCACGCTGCGCGTGCGGCACAGATTTTTGGGTTTTAAGGTTTCTTTTACTTAGCAAGAATTTTTAAATTGATTTAATCTGTAACGCCTTCTTTGCTAATCACAAAACGATTAGCGACAGTTTCAGGCTGAATTGCAGATAGAACCACATGGCTAGAATCGGTGACAATTACTGCCCTTGTGCGTCTACCATAGGTAGCGTCTACTAGCTTGCCGTGTTCGCGAGCGTCACTGATGATACGCTTGATAGGCGCAGATTCAGGACTAACGATCGCCACAACTCGGTTTGCAGAAACAATATTACCAAAGCCGATGTTGATGAGCTTAATATCCATAATGTTATCTACCTAAAATCGATTTAGAAGTGTTCTAGCTTCATTTTTATAGGCATTATGGCATTATTCAACAAAAATCAAGCAACTACGACATATTTTGTCATGTTTAGAGATAGTTTAGAGATCCAAGAGTTGAATCACAGTATTTACATCCTTGTCGCCACGTCCAGAGCAGTTAATGATAATGCGCTGATCGGCGGTTAATTGTGGGCATAGAGTCTCGAGATAGGCGATCGCATGGGATGTTTCCAATGCGGGAATAATGCCTTCCAAACGTGAGAGGCGTTGAAAGGCATCAAGAGCTTCCTGATCAGTAACGCTGTAATATTCAGCACGACCGAGATCCTTGAGATAGCTATGCTCAGGGCCGACACCGGGGTAATCCAAACCTGCACTAATTGAATGAGCTTCTTGGATTTGTCCTTGCTCATCTTGCAAAAGATAGCTCATCGCGCCATGCAGTACGCCGACACGCCCAAGGGTCAAAGTTGCGGCATGAAATTCTGTATTTGTACCTTTACCTGCGGCTTCTACCCCAATCAAGCGTACAGTCGGTTCATCGACAAACTCATGAAATAAGCCCATCGCATTCGAGCCACCACCGACACAAGCCAACAAAATATCTGGTAAACCGCCCCATTTTTCTTGACTCTGACGGCGGCTTTCTTTGCCAATTACGGCATGGAAATCGCGCACAATCATCGGATAGGGATGTGGGCCAGCTACGGAGCCGAGAATGTAATGGGTGTCAACTACATTAGTCACCCAGTCACGAATTGCCTCAGATGTGGCATCCTTGAGCGTGCCAGTACCCGCCACAACGGGGCGTAACTCTGCACCCATAAGCTTCATGCGGAATACATTTAGAGACTGGCGCTCCATGTCCTGTACGCCCATGTAAATTACACAATCCAAGCCAAAACGAGCGCAAACCGTCGCCACGGCGACACCATGCTGCCCTGCACCTGTTTCGGCAATGACACGTTTTTTACCCATACGAATCGCGAGGAGGACTTGCGCCAAGGCATTATTGATTTTATGAGCGCCCGTATGGTTTAGGTCTTCGCGCTTGAGATAAATCTGAGCAGTCCCATAATGCTGCGTCAATCTTTCCGCAAAGTATAGTGGGCTAGGTCTACCGACATAATCGCGTAAATAGCCATCTAGTTCATTGTTGAAATCTGGATCGTTTTTGTAATGATAAAAAGATGTCTCTAGCTCAGCGAGGGCGCTCATGAGGGTTTCGGGGACATATTTGCCACCGAAAATGCCAAACCGTCCTAGTGCGTCGGGACGATTGATGATTTTGGCTTGGGCAGTTACTTTTGGAGCAGTTACTTTTGGAGCGATCGGCGTTGTGGTCATTGCGGTGGGTCTTGACTGATGAGTTAGCTACTATTAAAACTTGATTGGTGCGCTTGTGGCACTGTATTTACGATAACAAAATCATTGGCTAGGCGATCGCCTAGTCAACTTGTACGGGAACACACCCCTCTCAATGCTGTAGAACCGATCCTGTTTAAAAGCTAGACAATCTAAGATATTCATAGACGTTTCAAGCATAGGAGTTAACTGGCGATGCAACCAACTAATCCAAATCAATTTACTGAAAAAGCATTCGCAGCGATCGCCAAAACCCCTGATGTGGTGAAAGCGGCTCAGCAGCAACAGATCGAACCTGAGCATTTACTCAAGGCTTTGCTAGAAGAAGAAGGGCTAGCGGCGAGTATTTTTAGTAAGGCGGGGATCAACATTCAGCGTTTGCGCGATCGCACCGACGAGTTTATCAATCGTCAGCCCAAAGTATCGAGTTCTAATAGTTCTGTTTATTTAGGTAAGAATCTCGATACATTATTAGATCGTGCCGAAAAAGAACGCAAAAGTTTTGGCGATGAGTTTATTTCAATCGAGCATCTCTTGCTGCCCTACTGCAAAGACGATCGCTTCGGAAAAACTCTTTATCAGGAAATGGGACTCGATGAAGCAAAGCTCCGTAATATTATTCAGCAAGTTCGAGGCAATCAAAAAGTGACTGACCAAACTCCCGAAAACAAATATGAAGCGCTGACCAAATATGGTCGCGATCTTACCGAATTAGCGCGTGAGGGCAAACTCGATCCTGTGATCGGACGCGATGATGAAATTCGCCGCACAATTCAGATTTTGTCGCGCCGTACTAAAAACAATCCTGTACTCATTGGTGAACCGGGGGTGGGTAAAACTGCGATCGCTGAAGGTTTGGCGCAACGGATTCTCAGTGGCGATGTGCCAGAATCTTTGCAAGGTCGTAAGCTGATTGCGATCGATATGGGCGCATTGATTGCGGGTGCAAAATATCGTGGTGAATTTGAAGAAAGATTGAAGGCAGTTCTGAAGGAAGTTACAGAATCTAATGGTCAATTCATTCTCTTTATTGATGAGATTCATACCGTTGTTGGTGCGGGTGCGACACAGGGTTCGATGGATGCGAGTAACTTGCTGAAGCCAATGCTAGCGCGAGGTGAGTTGCGTTGCATTGGTGCAACGACTCTTGATGAATATCGTAAATATATTGAGAAAGATGCCGCCCTTGAGCGCCGTTTTCAACAAGTATATGTCGATCAGCCGAATGTGGAAGATACGATCTCGATTTTGCGTGGTTTACGCGATCGCTACGAATTGCATCATGGTGTAAAAATCTCTGACACGGCGCTAGTAGCCGCCGCCACACTTTCCAATCGCTATATTAGCGATCGCTTTTTACCAGATAAGGCGATCGACTTGGTTGATGAAGCTGCCGCTAAGCTAAAAATGGAAATCACTTCGCAACCCGAAGCCCTTGATGAAATCAATCGCAAAGTGATTCAGCTAGAAATGGAATGTCTTTCACTAAAAAAAGAAACCGATCGCGAATCTCTAGATCGTCTTGATAAGCTAAACCGTGAACTTGGTGATTTAAAAGAAGAACAAACCACCCTCAAAGCCCAATGGGAAGCTGAAAAAGGTGTCATCGACAACATTCGTAAACTTAAAGAAGCGATCGAGCATATGAATGTCGAAATCCAACAAGCAGAACGTGATTATGATTTGAATAAAGCTGCTGAACTCAAGTATGGCAAGCTTACTGATTTGCAACGTCAACTAGAAATCGCCGAGGTCAATCTCAAAGAAGCGCAAACTTCAGGGCGATCGCTATTGCGTCAAGAAGTCACTGAAGAAGACATCGCCGAAATCATCTCTAAGTGGTCTGGTATTCCGATCAGCAAGCTAGTGGAATCTGAAAAGGAGAAGCTCTTGCAACTCGAAGATGTGCTGCATGATCGCGTAATTGGTCAAGAAGAAGCAGTTACGGCGATCGCTGATGCCATTCAGCGCTCAAGAGCAGGACTCGCCGATCCCAATCGCCCGATCGCTAGTTTTATCTTTTTGGGGCCAACGGGCGTTGGCAAAACCGAACTAGCCAAAGCTCTCGCCGCCTATCTTTTCGACACCGAGGACTCAATGGTGCGGATCGATATGTCGGAATACATGGAAAAACACAGCGTTTCGCGCTTAGTGGGCGCACCTCCTGGCTATGTCGGTTATGAAGAAGGCGGTCAACTTACCGAAGCTGTGCGTCGTCGTCCCTATGCCGTGATTCTCTTTGATGAAATTGAGAAAGCGCATCCCGACGTATTTAACATCATGCTACAAATCCTTGATGATGGGCGCGTGACTGACTCCCAAGGTCGCACCGTTGATTTCAAGAACTCAATTATTATCATGACCAGTAACGTTGGTTCGCAATATATTCTCGATATTGCAGGCGATGATTCTAAATATGAAGAAATGCGCGATCGGGTGATGGAATCAATGCGATCAAGTTTCCGTCCAGAGTTCCTCAACCGTATTGATGAAATTGTGATCTTCCATGCCCTACGCCGTGATGAATTGCGCCGTATTGTCAAGCTGCAAGTCAAGCGTTTAGAACTACGTTTAAGCGATCGCCGCATGAATCTCAAAATCGCTGATGCGGCTCTAGATTTCATTGCCGAAGTTGGCTACGATCCTGTCTATGGAGCGCGTCCACTCAAGCGAATCATTCAGCGCCAACTGGAAACTCAAATTGCGAAGGGCATCCTGCGCGGTGACTATATCGATGGCGATACAATCTTTGTCGATATCGAAAATGAGCGTCTTGCTTTTAAGCGTCTATCTGCTAATTTAGTGCCAATTTAGCTTAACAAGCGGGAAGCCCCGCGCTCTACCCGTTTACAAGGGTGAGCGACGGGATGAAAGCGAGTCCATTGAGGGGTTCGATGCCCCGAAAATGGACAATTATCTTAACTTTAACTACAAAAACTTATACAGGGTATAAGTTTTATGCCATAATTGATCTTGGATATGTGACACCTCTACGGAGGGAATCTGGCATATCTGAGTCAAGAGGCGACAACCATCGCAGTCTTGGTAGGTAACACCCGTCCGTGACTAGGTCATGAGGAACGT
>JBDNJN010000211.1:0-5644 GCA_041687725.1 Pseudanabaena sp. | reverse complement strand
ATATTAATGCTGCTATCAATATTAAAAACATTGCTGTCGGGCGGACAGTGATTAAAGCTCAGCGTGTAACCGAACCGATTGGTGGTGTTGCTGAGAAGCCCGCGCTGTACGCCTAAGCGTCAGCGTCGGGAGTCGTCACTTACGGTTGCTTTGCTTTTTTCTATTTTATGAGCATCTCAATGAGTATATCTACTTGCGACGCCAGCAACTAATTGCAAATCCTGTAAACCTTTGCAACTTTTTGGGTTGTGTCTTGGCTTTACTAAATATAGTGAATACAGCTAATTTATCGATTGCTTTGCAACCAGCAACTTTTTCAAATATTTCCACAAAAAACCTTCAGAAAAAATTAGGCTTTTAGCCTAAAAGGAGAGCAAAACATGGCTCTAGAGCCTTGCACGGAAGTTCCTACCAAAACTATTCCCAACCTTCCCGTTCTCAAAGAACGCGGACAGAGAGAAGTATTTTGCGGCTTGACGGGGATCGTCTGGCTACATCGCAAAATGCAGGATGCTTTTTTCCTTGTCGTTGGTTCGCGTACCTGCGCCCACCTGATCCAGTCGGCGGCAGGCGTGATGATTTTTGCAGAGCCAAGATTTGGGACGGCTATTCTCGGTGAGCGGGATCTCGCTGGTTTGGTGGATGCTAATGAAGAACTCGATCGCATTGTCGATCAGTTATTAGAGCGCCGACCTGATATTGGCACTTTGTTTTTAGTGGGATCATGCCCCTCAGAGGTAATTAAGCTCGATCTCGCCAAAGCTGCGGAACGCCTTACTCAGCGCTTTTTCCCGAAAGTGCGGATTCTTAATTATTCTGGCAGTGGGATCGAAACCACATTTACGCAGGGTGAAGATGCTTGTCTAGGATCGATGATTCCTGTGTTGCCACGCAGCGATGAGCCGAGCTTGATGGTGGTCGGTAGCCTTGCGGATGTGGTGGAAGATCAGTTCCAAAGGCTGTTTGACAAGATGGGAATTGGTCCCGTTTATTTCTTCCCGCCCCGCCGTGCTGCGAATTTGCCACCTGTGGGTAAAGGCACGAAATTACTTTTAGCACAGCCATTTCTCAGCGATACCGTGCGATCGCTAATTTCACGCGGCGCGACTCTATTGCCATCGCCTTACCCATTAGGGATCGAAGGTACAACGGCTTGGCTCAAAACTGCTGCCGATGCTTGGAATGTTGATCCCAATCAATTTGAAGAAGCGATCGCGCCATCAGTTAGCCGCGCCCATATGGCTCTAGATCGTTATCGCCAATCTTTAACAGGTCGCAAAGTATTTTTATTCCCTGACTCGCAATTAGAAATTCCATTAGCGCGGTTTCTATCTAGAGAATGCGGCATGGAGCTAGTTGAAGTTGGTACTCCCTATATCGATCGCCTATTGATGGATACGGAAATTAAACTGTTGCCAGAAGGCACGGCGCTCTCGGAAGGTCAGGACGTAGAGAAGCAGCTTGATCGCTGTCGTGAGGCTCGTCCTGATATTACGGTTTGTGGCTTAGGACTTGCCAACCCTCTTGAAGCGGAAGGGATGGCAACTAAATGGTCAATTGAATTAGTGTTCTCACCGATTCAAGGTTATAACCAAGCCGCCGATCTAGCAGAATTGTTTGCGCGTCCGCTTGAGAGACGCAGAAGATTGACCGTTTAGGGTTTAGAGAGCGCAAAGCGCTCTCTGAACCTTTGTTTTTTATTCTCTTGGTATAACAACTTATGGAATTAACCCTCTGGACTTACGAAGGTCCTCCCCATGTTGGGGCGATGCGCGTGGCGACGGCGATGGAAGGTGTGCATTATGTACTCCATGCACCGCAGGGCGACACTTACGCGGATTTGCTATTCACGATGATCGAGAGACGCGATCGCCGTCCGCCTGTAACCTATACAACTTTTCAGGCTCGCGATCTTGGCGGCGATACTGCCGAGATGGTGAAAACTTCGGTGCGTGATGCTTATGAAAGATTTAAGCCTCAAGTAATGCTCGTGGGCGAAAGCTGCACCGCCGAATTAATTCAGGATCAACCGGGTTCTTTGGCTAAAGGAATGGGTTTACCGATCCCCATTGTTAGCTTGGAATTACCTGCTTATTCTAAAAAAGAAAACTGGGGCGCAAGCGAAACTTTATATCACTTAGTTCGCACTTTGTTGCTGCCCGTAGTGCCACCACCAAACACGCCACGCCCTAAGCGCGATCCCCAAATCCGTCCTAAAGCAAATATCATTGGTCCCACGGCGCTCGGCTTTCGCTGTCGTGATGACATTCGTGAGGTCATTAAGTTACTTGCCGAAATCGGCGTTGATGTGAATGTGGTCGCGCCAATGGGTGCGAATCCAGATGACTTGATGCGGATTCCTGATGCGGACTTTAATATTTGTCTCTATCCTGAAATTGCGCTGACAACTTGCACTTGGCTGACCCGCAGTTTTGCTCAGCCAGTGATTAAAACCGTGCCAATCGGTGTCGGTGCAACCCGTGACTTTATCGCCGAAATCGGTAGGGTTGCTGATATTGATGTGAGTGCAGCTTTAGCGCGATCGCAGTCTGACACATTAGGAAACTGGGATGCAGCGCGTGTATCTTCGGCGGCTGAAGCTGGCGCTTCGCGTTTGCCTTGGTATTCGCGATCGGTTGACTCCACTTATCTGACAGGTAAGCGCGTTTTCATCTTTGGTGATGCCACTCACGCTCTCGCCGCCGCCAGAATTGCCACTGAAGAACTAGGCTTTACTCTGGTCGGTATTGGCACATATAGCCGTGAATTTGCGCGGGAAGTGCGCGAAGTTGCCAAAAAGCATGGACTCGAAGCCGTAATTAGTGATGACTACTTAGCGGTAGAAGCCAAGGTTGCTGAAGCATCTCCAGAACTAGTGCTTGGCACTCAGATGGAACGACATATTGCCAAACGCTTGGGTATCCCTTGCGCGGTAATTTCTGCACCGATTCACGTTCAAGATGTGCCTGCTCGCTACTCACCGCAAATGGGTTGGGAAGGCGCGAATGTGATTTTTGATAGCTGGGTGCATCCTTTAATGATGGGTCTAGAGGAACATTTGATTGGCATGTTTAAGGAAGACTTTGAGTTTGCAGAAGGACATATGAGCCATCTGCATACTGCACCATCTCAGGAATCACGCGGAGGCTCTGGAGTTGCTGAACAGGCGATCGCCTCGGTTATCACCTCAACAGGTACTTCAAATCAAGCAACTCTTACGCCCCTTGAAGTGCTTCAAGGAGCGCAGGGCATAACTTGGAGCGCAGATGGTGAAGCTGAGTTAAAGAAAATCCCTTTCTTTGTTCGCGGCAAAATCAAACGCAATACTGAGCAATTTGCCAGCGATCGCGGGATCACTTCGATCACCTCTGAGACTCTTTATGATGCAAAAGCGGCGATCGGCAAGTAATTAATTCAGGCGCTTTGCGCCTAAAAATAAGTTCAGTTGGGCGCGAAGCGTCCAACTGAATAATAAAATTTATTTATAACAGGAGTTTATTTTGGCAGTTTTAAACGCGCATCCACCATCAATCACCAAATGTGAAGACGGAGAAGGCAGCCTTCAAGTACATCAAGATCCTGCAATGGTCATCGAAGGCGCTTTAGTCATCGCCGTTTACGGTAAAGGCGGTATCGGCAAATCCACCACTTCTTCTAATCTCTCCGCCGCATTCTCACATCTCGGCAAGCGCGTATTACAAATCGGTTGTGATCCTAAGCATGACAGCACCTTTACGCTAACCAAGAGAATGGTTCCCACGGTCATCGATGTTCTGGAAACCGTTGATTTCCATTCTGAAGAACTGAAGATAGAAGACTTCATGTTTGAAGGCTACAACGGTGTGATGTGTATTGAGGCTGGTGGCCCTCCCGCAGGTACTGGTTGCGGCGGCTATGTCACAGGTCAAACCGTGAAACTTCTAAAAGAGCATCATTTGCTCGAAGATACTGATGTTGTCATTTTTGATGTATTGGGTGACGTAGTTTGTGGTGGTTTTGCTGCGCCTCTGCAACACGCCCATTATTGCTTAATCGTCACGGCTAATGACTTTGATTCGATTTTTGCGATGAATCGGATTGTGGCGGCGATTCAATCTAAGGCGAAAAACTATCGCGTTCGTCTCGGTGGCATCATCGCTAACCGTAGTGAAGGAACCGATCAGATTGACAAGTTTAACGATCGCGTTGGCTTGAAAACCTTGGCACATTTCCGCACCGTTGATGCGATCCGTCGCAGTCGTTTGAAAAAATGTACTGTATTTGAAATGGAGCCTGATCCTGAAGTTTTGGAAGTACAGCAAGAGTATCTGAAGCTGGCTAAAGGAATGCTCGAAAATGCACAGCCTCTTTATGCCACACCACTTAAGGATCGCGAAATTTTTGACCTCCTTGGTTTTGACTAATCATCAAAAAAGTCCTCGCTGAGCGAGGACTTTTTTTTACCTCACTAAGCTATGCAGTAAACTATGCCAAAATATATGTAGTTATATACAAGCTTATTTAGCAAGCTGATCGGCAATGTCTGCAATTTCAATTAAAGTCCCCAAGCAAAAAGTCAAGAATCCGCCCCTGCAAGTCCATACGCTAGGCGATCGCGTTTTGCGTCAGCCCGCCAAGCGCATTAGCAAAGTCAACGATGAAATTCGTCAGATTGTGGTCGAGATGCTGCAAACGATGTATAGCAACGATGGCATCGGGCTAGCTGCGCCACAGGTGGGTATTAATAAGCAATTACTGGTTATCGATACCGAACTCAAGGATGAGAGCAAACTGCCTTTAGTGATGATCAATCCTGAAGTCAAGTCTTCAGGCGGCGATTTGATTACTGGAGAAGAAGGCTGTCTGAGTATTCCTGAAGTATTTCTTGATGTTGTCCGCCCCGATCGCATTGAAGTCTCATATCGTGATGAAGATGGTAGACCAAAGAACCTGATTGCTGATGGTTTGCTGGCAAGAGTAATTCAACATGAGATGGATCATCTCAATGGGGTCTTGTTTGTCGATCGCGTTAAAAATGCGATCGCCCTAAACAAAGAATTAAGCTCTCATGGTTTTGCGACAAAGGATGTCCAAGCGATTAGGTAGAATCCCAAAACAGAACGGTCGCAAGGTATAGCCAACCAAGAACTCAAGTTCTTGGTTAAAAGCTAAAGTCAGTTAAAACTGACTAAAATATTCTTCAAATTATCCTAAATTCCGACATATGGATTTTGAACTCTCTCGGTTTTATAAGGCTTGCAATCCTACGCATCCACTCAACTCTGGTAATGAAGAGGATCGCAGCTACTATGTCGATCTCTCGACGGTGCGCGGGGAAAAGCTGATCGAAAGCATGTCCCGCAAGATCGTGCGGATTTCGCCCGATGAGTCAACCTGTCAGCTATTTACAGGACATATCGGCTGCGGTAAATCGACGGAACTTTTGCGGCTAAAGCATGAACTAACTGAGAAAAAGTTTCATGTGGCATATTTTGAATGCGATCGCCAGTTAGAACTGAGCGATGTCAGGGCAACCGCACACGTTTCTTAACATTTTAATTTAGCTCATTTTCGGGAACGAGTTTTCTGGATTCCAGCGATTGAAGCTCGAAAATATCTTTGTAAAATCTTGATCAAGAATTTTAAATGGCTTGTTTTCTCTTGT
>JBDNJN010000210.1:0-3779 GCA_041687725.1 Pseudanabaena sp. | reverse complement strand
TTGGGAAACTCAAAAGGCGATTAAGGAGGTTATGGTTTTCCTGCAAGGACATGGTGTATCGACTACCTATGCGGTGAAGATCTTCAAGCGTTATGGTAATGATTCCATTCAGACAGTTTCAGAAAATCCTTATCAACTGGCTACAGATATTTATGGCATTGGTTTCTTTACGGCCGATCAGATCGCTCGGAATATTGGTATTGCAGTTAGCTCAGAGTTTCGTAGCATTGCGGGAATCTTTCACTGTTTAGGGGAAGCAGCCGAAGAAGGGCATTGCTATTTACCTCGACCTGAACTAGAAGAAAAATCTATTAAACTGCTTGCCCTCGAAGACTATCAGCCTGATCCTGAAACTATTTCTAAAATTGTTCTCCATCTCTCTGTCAATGATCGCTTGGTGATGCAGGGCTTAGAAGGAGAATTCATCTGCTATAAACCTACTTACTTTCATACTGAACAAAATCTTGCCGAACGAATTTATCAGCTATTGCAACACAAACATCATCCAAATCCTGAACGTGTTAGTGCTTGGATTGATCGCTACACTACCCAAAGAAATATCCAACTCTCTCCCAAACAACGCGAAGCCGTGGAGATGGCAGCAAGTTCATCGGTGTTAATTCTCACGGGTGGGCCGGGGACAGGTAAAACTACTACTACCCGCACGATTGTCGCTCTCTGGAAAGCGATGGGTAAGGAAATTGCCCTTGCTTCGCCGACGGGTCGGGCGGCTCAACGATTACAGGAAGTAACAGGTTGTGAAGCGAAGACAATTCACCGTTTTCTAGAGTTTGACCCAAAATCAATGGGCTTTAAACGCAATCAGGAATATCCTCTGACCGCTCAAGCGATCGGTATTGATGAAGCATCGATGCTAGATCTGTTTCTCGCTTTTTCTCTGGTGAAGGCGATTCCCTTAGGTGCTCAACTGCTGCTTGTCGGCGATACTGATCAACTTCCCAGTGTCGGGGCGGGTAATGTTCTCAAAGATTTAATCGATTCTCAGCAAGTCCCTGTAATCACGCTCACTGAGGTATTTCGTCAAGCTCAGGCAAGTCAAATTATCCAGAATGCTCACCGTATCAATACGGGTAAGTTTCCAAATATGGAAAAGGTATCCAATCAGCCGCAAACTGATTGTCTATGGCTAGAAATGCCAAATGCTGAAGCTGGTCAACAGGGGATTTGTGACATTATTACGAAATTACTACCGAGTCTGGGCTTCAATCCCCAAGAGGATATGCAAGTACTCTGTCCGATGACTAGGGGCGATGTTGGCACGCGCAATCTCAACGCAGTCTTGCAGCAACTTCTCAATCCGCCTGATCTCGCTAAACCTGAAATTAAATATGGGAATACGATTTTTCGCTTGGGCGATCGCATTATGCAACTGGTGAACGACTATAACCGTGAAGTTTTCAATGGTGACATTGGTACAATTACGGGCGTTGACCTTGAGGAAAAGGAAGTCACGGTTGTATTTGGCGATCGGCAAGTGACCTATGATTCAGCCGACCTCAACGAAATTGCTTTAGCTAGAGCGACGACGATTCATAAGGCGCAGGGCAGCGAGTATCCTGTGGTGATTATGCCTCTCTTCATGCAGCACTTTCTCATGCTTTCTCGTAATCTCTTTTACACTGGTTTGACCCGTGCTAGAAAGCTCGCCATTATCGTTGGTGAATCTAAGGCGATCGGGCTGGCGGTTAGACAGATTAGCGATCGGCAGAGATATACTTATCTCGCGAAACGGTTAGCGAAGTTTGCAGATCCTCAATCTTAAGTTATGGCTTTAGTGAGCTTTTCAGACTTGTTGAATCACAAAATTTTGCGCTAATCGTCTTACACTATTGGTAAACCTAGCTAGAACTGATTTTATGTCGTCCCATATTTCCACTATGCTATCTACGCAAGCTACAATCTCAAATGGAGCTTTACGACGAGTGCATCACATTGCTCTAAATGTCCGAGATATGCAGGTATCTTGTAATTTTTATGGCAGCATTTTGGGATTGCATCAGCTCACTGGTGATGAGGTTCCCAGTACTCTTATCGATTTAGTAGCAGCAGGCAAAGTTACAAATTTTAGAACTCCCGATGGCACAATTCTCGATTTGTTTTGGGAGCCAGAACTTACGCCACCTGACCTTAATCCGCAACGACAATTTACTCGTGCTAATCATCTCGCCTTTGATATCGCTCCTGAATTGTTTGAGCAAGCGGTGGCAGTGTTGCGATTTCATCAAGTCCAAATTGAGGGTGAGCCTGTTACTCGTCCCACTGGTAAAGGTGTTTATTTTTATGACCCTGATGGATTTCTAATTGAAATCCGCTGCGATCCTAGTTGACATAAAACTTATGCGGTAGTTCAGCGTATTGCAAAAGTTTCTGCCCAAAACTTCTCAATCAGCATAAACTTTAGATACTTGAGTGAGTTTTGTGTCAATAAATTTTTGCCAAGTCTCGTTAGGTTGCCAAATTTTATGTAAATCCGCGATCGCTTGTTCATGCTCGCAATTGAGATGCAAGCATCGATAGAGATAGACAAAGACAGAAACGCACATATTCTTGGCACAATGGACAAAAATCTTTTGCAGTTGGCGTTGTTCCATTACTAGCAGGAATTCGTCTAAATCCGCCATTGTCGGACTTTCCCAATTCACAGCAATGGCAACATATTCTATACCCAACAATTGAACTAGTTGTGCTTCATTGGCGATCGCTCCGTCAGAAGTCGGCAAAGCCAGATTAATCACTGTTTCATAACCAGCATCAGCTATTGCTCGAAACTGCTCGATATTTGGCTGTCCTGCTGTGGCTAGTTTCCCCGAAATTTGCAGGAAGTTAATGATTTTTAATAGGTGATCGCTATTTTGGTTCATAAACAGTTTAGTTCCCATTTCTGTCTTGGCTGAGAAAAGTAGATACAGAACCAAAAGTATGATTCCTCCTAAAAGTTGTAGCCAACTATAATTCATGACATTTGCGGTTAGTTCTTTTTCGCTAACGATTGACAGTCTACCAGTTTCTCAGGCTTGCTTATTTCAAACCTAAATCAGCAATGCCTAGTTTTCTGGGATGGCAATTGCGATCGCTACTTTTGTGTCGGGCTTTGGCAAAATGCAAAACTGTTTTATCGTAGCTCATCCAATTTTGGCTTGTACGTCAAGGCTTCGTTGCTGTGCTTGAGACCATTGCTGCCAAGCTTGCTCAAATTGTTGGATATCCAATTGGCTCAAATTGGCAAACACAGTTTCTTGACCTTTGACCTGCAAGATAGTTGTGCGATCGTCTCGTAAACTCTCAAGGGTCAGAGCATCTCCGCTTCGGTGGATACTGTAAGAGTTTTTACCCATTTCTCCAAAACTATCAGATCCTAGCTCATTAAGGAGTTGATGGCAGATTGCTGCGACCATCTGAGCGTGATCGATTCTGCCCTGCTCTAGATTAATGGGGATTTCTGATTTAGTAATATTTTCAGATTGGTTTGGTTTGGGTAATTTAAGCGATCGCTGTTTTTCTAACTCAACCACAAGCTCGTTTAAAAAGCTATCTGACAAACCCATCTCGTCAGGAAACTCTATAGACTGATTTACTAACTTTCGGTCAGCATTTTGCATCTCTAAAATAATCGAGCTATCGCGTGCTGGATCGTAACTGACTTGCAAATATTTCTGAAGCCCTCCCCAACTAAACTCTTTGCCTAACTCATTACCTTGAATGCTGTTACTTCCTAAACTATAGGAAATACCTTTAATCTTCTTGGTGCGGGTGTATTT
>JBDNJN010000209.1:0-9300 GCA_041687725.1 Pseudanabaena sp. | reverse complement strand
TCTTTCTGATTTGACAGTTGCTTCGATAGTTTGTCTATCAACTTTCTCTGTTCTTCTACCAGCCGACGTAAACCTTCTGGGACTGGGGTATTTGTTTCGACTAGGTTAGTGTTGCTGTTGATACTCATCTCTTTGTTAAACCAGATTTTAACTCTTTTGGCAACCCCCTAGAGTTTACCAAAAAGTAAATGATCCCATTACTTAAGAAAATTGCTGCTATAGGAGTGGGCGATCCCAGTGATTGCTAAGGTAAATAAAGGATCGATTATTTTCTGACTGTCTCCTATTTTACCAGTAGTTATTGAGACGTTAGGAATGAAAAATAAATAAGCTATGCAAAATAGGAAAAACAAACTATGCAAATCAGACTAGGCTCGATTAGGGCAATGTTCTTTATTGAAGACAAATGCATAAGTTAATTATTTTTCATTCCTTACCTTATTTGCAAGTTTTACCTGAATTACAATCAACGGTGAATAATGCAATTAGTAATCAAGATGTAGATGCTCTGAAAATGGGAAGCCATTCACTGAAATCATCAAGTGCTTCGTTGGGAGCTATCAATTTATCGGATATTTGCAAGTCTTTAGAAAATGCAATTGTTGATGACGCGATCGCCTGTGCGCCAGAATATTTGTTGTCACTAGAAAATAGTTTTAATCAGGAATGCGATCGCGTCAAATTAGCTCTAGAAGGAAAAAGAATATCCTTAAGCAGCTTGTAGAAACAACTTGAACAGGCAAGGGGCTTAAGCCCCTTGTTAAAGCTACCATTGCGCCTTTTTATTTAGATGAGTGCTGACCTTAACTGATTTGCTGCGGCTTCTAGTGCTTCTAGCAACTTGCTCGCATCTTTGCCACCTGCTTGGGCGAGGTTCGGACGACCACCACCGCCGCCGCCACAAATTTGCGCGATCGCCCCGATAAATTTGCCAGCTTGTAAGCCTTTAGCGATAACTTCCTTACTGAAAGAAGCAACAAGGGTTACTTTGCCATCTTCGCTAAAAGAACCAAGTACAACTGCACTATGCCCTAATTTCGCTGAGAGTTTTTCTGCCGCCGCTTTGAGCGCTTCAGCTTCGATATCGGGAAGTTGAGCAACAAGAATCTTAAATTCGCCCACAGTTTCTGCTTGGTTGAGGAGACTTTCAGCTTTGACCAAAGCGAGTTGCTGCTTAAGAGCTTCGACTTCTTTTTGAGAGTTCTTTAACTCGTTTTGCAGTCCTGTAATCCGATCGCCAATTTCTTCTGGTTTAATTTTGAAGCGATCGCTCAAATCCTTAGTAATGTTATCGCGCACATTCAAATATTCTAAAACTGCTTGACCTGCGATCGCCTCAATACGGCGCACACCAGAAGCAACACCTGCTTCAGAAATAATTTTGAATAAACCGATTTCGCTTGTATTCTTTACATGCGTACCGCCGCAGAGTTCCATCGATACATTAGGAATATCGATCACGCGCACTTCTGCACCGTATTTTTCACCAAACATGGCGATCGCACCTTTAGCTTTTGCTTCCGCAATTGGTACTACTTCAATTACAGAGTTATGAGCTTCGGCAATCCAGTTATTGATTTGCTGTTCGATTTGTTGGATCTCTTCAGCCGTAACGCTGCGATTGAGATTGAAATCAAAACGGAGGCGATCGCTATCAACTAATGAACCTGCTTGGGAGACATTAGGATCGACAATCTTTTTCAGGGCTGCTTGTAAGAGGTGAGTTGCGGTATGGTGGGCTTGACTGCGACGACGCTCTGACACAGAAATTTGAGCAGTGAGAGTCTCGTACTGCTTTGATTCGCCCCATTCTACTTGTCCAATATGTATTATAAGGTCTGATTTCTTTTGCACATCATCAATCCGAATACGGACTTCATCATTTGATAGATATCCAGTATCACCAACTTGTCCACCAGATTCAGCATAAAAAGGAGTTTTGTCGAGAACAACTTTAACCTTATCACCTAATTTTGGGGGAGAGAACTCAGATCCATAAGGAGCATCGACGGGAATCACAATAGCATTGGCTATACATTTGACCTCAGAATATCCGACAAAACCCTCAAGCTTTCTGTCTTTCCAAGCTGTTTCCCGAATCTTGTCTAATATTTCGTCAGCAAACAAAGAAATTGTTTCGTGAGCAGCTTGCGATCGCACTTGTTGCTTTTTCATTTCAGTGTCGAAGCCTTCTGCATCGACCACAAAGCCATGCTCTTCAGCAATCTCTTGAGTTAGCTCTAATGGAAATCCGTAAGTATCATAAAGAGTAAAAGCATCCACACCTGAAATTATTTTCGTAGATTGTAATTCAGGTTTCGTGAGAATCTCTTCGAGCAGTTTCTCGCCACGCTCTAGGGTTTGTAAGAAGCGAACTTCTTCAATTTTGATTTCATCCTTGATTACATATGCTCTTTCGCGAGTATTTGGATAAACCGATTCTGAAAGTGCGATCGCCACTTCGGCAACTTCAGAGGCAAATGTACCAGAGATCCCAATCAAACGACCATGTCGTACTGTCCTTCGCAACAGTCGGCGCATCACATAGCCGCGCCCAACATTGGAGGCATTGATTCCATCTGCAATCATATGCACAACTGAACGGACATGATCGCCAATCACCTTCAGCGAAGTCTTCACTTTCTCATCGCTTTGGTGATAATCAATCCCTGCAATATCCGCAGCTTTTTTGATGATTGGGAAGATTAAATCTGTCTCATAGTTATTGGGAACTCCTTGCAAAACTTGAGCCATACGTTCCAATCCCAAACCTGTATCAATATTTTGTTTTTTCAGTGGCGTGAGATTACCATTACTATCACGATTTAATTCCATGAAGACAAGATTATATATCTCCAAAAAGCGTGAGTCATCCTCTAAATCAATATTCTCATCTCCTAATTCTGGATGAAAATCAAAAAAGATCTCAGAACAAGGGCCACATGGCCCCGTCGCACCCGAAGCCCAGAAATTATCATCGCCCATGCGCTGAATCCGATGAGCAGGAATACCGATTGCATCGCGCCAAATCGCAAAAGCATCTTCATCGGTGTGGTAGACGCTAACAAATAAATGATCGGCTGGCAATTGAAAAACCTTGGTTACGACTTCCCATCCCCAAGCGATCGCCTCTTTTTTGAAATAATCACCAAAGCTAAAATTCCCCAACATCTCAAAAAATGTATGATGACGCGCCGTTCTACCAACATTCTCGATATCATTGGTACGAATACATTTTTGCGAAGTCGTGGCGCGTGGGACTTCAGGCTCCTGCTGTCCTAGAAAAATCGGCTTAAATGGCAGCATTCCCGCGATCGTCAGTAATACAGTCGGATCGGCGGGTACAAGAGATGCGCTAGGCATGACCTTATGACCACGTTCCTCAAAGAACTTGAGAAATTTTGTGCGGATTTCAGCACCAGTAAGAGAGGGAAGGCTAGCCATAAAAGTTTGAATTAATCTAGACATTAGGTAAGTATGATAAAGCCCAAAAACTAAAAAGCTGTAGCGCACGCTGTGCGTGTGCTACAGCTTTTTGGATTTTAAGGGTATACTTACCTACTTATTATAACGATAGGTTGGCTTTGTCCCAAGCTTTGCAATTATTCATCACCCCTCATAGTGAACAGACTCAACTCATGTAGGGAGTTAGGTGGAGATCTCATTTCACAAAAAACTTATACTTTGCAAATGTAAGGATTTTAGTCAGCTTATTTAAGTGGCTTCGCCTATTACCCATATGAGCATAAATATTTTTTATTTATAACTGAGAAAGTATTCTGTCATATTCTTCATGAGAGCCAATCCAAAACCAAATCACCACATCTCCATCTAATTGACCAACAGCACGATAGTTTTTGGTAATACGAACCGAATAAATTGGCAATTCAGGATGAACTTTTTTGAATCGTAAACTTGGGTGATTAGGATTTTGCTTAAACTGAAGATAGGTATCATTTGCTTTTTCTTGGATTTGAATCGGTAAATCAGCAAAAAGTTTACGGAATGGTGACGTGACAATTGATTTCACAGCTTTTCTGGACATAATTCCTGCGCTTTACCAGAGCGATATTCTGATATTGCCTCTCCAGCTAGTTTTGCCAAAATATCTTTGGAACGTTCAAATGAAATATCCCATTTGATTTCATCCTCAAGCTCTTCCAGAATCATTAGCGCGATCGCATCTTGTTGCTCGACGGATAAATTTCTTACTTTAGTAATTGTGTGTTCAAGTAACTCAGTCATAACTACTCTAATCCTTAATAGAATCAATGCTTAACCAGTCTAGTGTTTTTAGTATAGCTGCTTTTAAAACTTTAGTTTTTAGCTTGCGCGACGAGATAAATGCGATCGCTTAATTGTCTCAATAACTGCGCGATATCCCCATCGGTAGACTGTAATTGAGCCACCTTTTCGCAGCTATACATCACCGTTGTATGGTCTTTACCGCCGACTGCTTCGCCGATTTTGGGCAAGCTGAGATTAGTATGTTGGCGCATTAAATACATTACATATTGACGCGCTTGGCTAATTTCTCGCCGCCTTGAGTTTCCTAATAGATCCGCCAGATCAATATTTAGCATTTCTGTAACCACTCTCAAAACCATTTCGGCGGATACTTCCACAGGTTCTTTGGGAGGATTGAGAACGGGGGCGACATTTTCCACGGTCATTGGCAATCCCGAAATTGAGATATAGGCAACTGTTCGTACTAATGCTCCTTCCAATTCACGAATATTGGAAGTATAGCTAGCGGCAATGTGATGGAGAACATCAGTGGGGATTTTGAGATGGTCGTATTCCGCTTTTTTTTGCAAGATTGCCATACGAGTTTCCAAATCTGGAACTTGGATATCGGCAATCAATCCCATTGAGAAGCGCGAGCAAAGTCGTTCTTGTAAACGGGGAATTTGGGCGGGAGGGCGATCGCTAGCGATTACGATTTGTTTACCAGTTTCATAGAGCGTATTAAAAGTATGAAAAAACTCTTCTTGGGTATATTCCTTACCTTCTATAAATTGAATGTCATCGACAATCAACATATCGATCTCGCGATATAACTCCCGAAACCTTTGCATACTATCTTTACGAATTGCCGAAATCAGATCGTTGGTAAACTGCTCTGTGGAGACATAGGCAATTCTTGCTTTCGGTTCAATTTCTAGGCGGTAATGGGCGATCGCTTGCATCAGATGGGTCTTGCCTAAGCCCACACCACCACATAAAAACAAAGGATTAAACTCACGACCGGGGGACTCGGAGACTGCCAACGCGGCGGCATGAGCCATCCGATTTGCCGAGCCAACTACAAAACGATTGAAATTGTACTTAACATTAAGATTGATGGGGCGAGGTGCATTGGCATGGGTTTCCGACTGGCGGTTGCTTTGAGTGTTACTGATGGGGATTGCTGCTGCCATCGCTTGCACCGCCTCCGCCGCGATCGCTGTTTCTAGCATCCCATCTTGACTAATTTCAATAGCGTCAAGATTTATGGTGTCAAGATCCAGATTCAATTGAGGTTGCCCCGTAGGTAGCTCACTAATTGGAGCCGCCTCAATATAAATTTCTACAGGATAACCAAGGATTTCCGTGACCGCATCGGTAATATTCTGAAAATAATATTTATGCAGCCAATTTTTCGCAAAAACTGATGGTGTGCGAATCGTCAAGCGATCAGCCGTAAGCTCATTCGCCACAACAGTCTTGATCCATCCTTCGTATGTAGGGCGGCTAAGTTGGCTTTCAAGCAGTTCAAGGACTTGATTCCAGAGAGTTTCTAAGGAAATATCAACAGACATCGTTGGTTGTGGTCAAAAGGGCTAACGGCGGATCACAATCTTATCGCGTGTATTAAAATTTTGGAGAATTACTTAAATGACTTAATGAATATTCTGCGGAATTCTCACCCAAGCTCCAGATCAAAATCTCAGTCAAACTCTAGACCGCACATAGCTCTCACTATAGGCGATCCCGCAGGCATCGGTACGGAAGTTATTCTGAAATCCCTTACCGATCGCGCTTTATTAGGGCTAGATGCAGAGTTCACAGTTTTTGGCGATCGCCGCTATCTTGTGAAAACTTATAATTTGTTAAAAAATAATGGCAATCCACCGATCACCGATCCAGATCGACTAGAAATCATTGATATCCGCACCGATGAAGAGGTTTTGCTAGGAACTGGCAACCGAGCCAGTGGAGCAGCCAGCTTTGCCTATCTAGAGGCCGCGATCGCTGAAACTTTGTCAGGAAAGTTTGACGCAATTGTCACCGCACCGATCGCCAAGTCGGCATGGAAACAAGCAGGACATGATTATGCAGGA
This sequence comes from Pseudanabaena sp., assembly GCA_041687725.1. Classification (GTDB taxonomy): domain Bacteria; phylum Cyanobacteriota; class Cyanobacteriia; order Pseudanabaenales; family Pseudanabaenaceae; genus Pseudanabaena. Next base: position 2,977 of record JBDNJN010000209.1, on the reverse strand, counting down.
CAAACTGAGTTATTGGCTGAGCGTAGTCAAGTTGATGATTTTGGGATGCTATTTGTGGGCAAATCTCCCCATACAGACTGGGTATTCAGGACATTATTAGCAACTGTGCATATCCCTTTGAGCGAAGTAACTAAGCAGCTCACACCTGAGTTAATTGAGCAGAAATTAGAATTATTATGCCGATCGCTATTACAAGATTTTGCGATCGCGAATCCACGCATTGCCATATCGGGGATCAATCCCCATAGTGGCGAACAGGGGCAACTAGGGTACGAAGAGCGCGACTGGTTACAACCCTTAATTGATCGCTATCGCCAACAGCATCCTCATGTGCAACTTACCAACCCGATCCCACCTGACACGATGTGGATCAATCCTGCGAGGGCATGGAGCGATCGCGATCGCCTATCGCTTGGTCATGATGCCTATCTCGCCATGTATCACGATCAGGGCTTAATTCCTGTCAAGCTGCTAGCCTTTGATCGTGCTGTGAATACGACGATTGGGCTGCCATTTGTGAGGACATCGCCCGATCATGGCACTGCCTTTGATATTGCTGGCAAAGGGCTTGCCGATCCTGCTAGTACGATTGAGGCGATCGCGCTAGCAGTAGAATTAGTAAATACTCGTAAGGGCAATTTATAAATTGCGCCGATCTCAATTTAGCAATCACATCGATAAAAAACGACAAAGCCATGAGCCAGCAACCTGTCACCATTGATGACATTTATAAACTTTTTGAGCAAACCAACGCCGCCTTAGAGCGATCGCGCATCGAGTTTGATCGCAGCATTGCCCAATCTAGAGCCGAACGTGCCGAGGATGAAGAGCGCCGTGCCGCCGAACGTGTCGCTGATCGCGCTGCGGGAGAAGAGCGCCGTGCCGCAGCTCTCGCTGCGGATGAAGAGCGCCGTGCCGCCGAACGTGTCGCCGATCGCGCTGAGCGTGAAAAATCAATGAAACAACTGGAACGCACAGTGGCGCAAACTAGCCGTGAAGTGGCTAATCTCACTACTCGCTGGGGTAGATTTGTCGAGGAGCTAGTGCGTCCTGCGGTGGTGCGGATGTTTCGCGATCGCGGAATTAACATCAACCAAACCAGTTTGCGAGTGACTTCTGAGAAAGTAAAAATTGAAATCGATATCTTAGGTGTGAATGGCGATATTGTTGTGGCGGTAGAATGTAAATCGCGGTTATCTCAAGACGATGTGGATGATATGTGCGATCGCCTACGCAAGTTTAAGTCAGCTTTTCCGCAATATACTAACTATCAAATTTATGGGGCTGTGGCAGGGATAGAGATAAATGAAAGTGTGGATATTTACGCTTATCGCAAAGGTTTATATGTAATTCGTACTTCGGGCGATACTGTGGCGATCGCCAATGATGAAAAGTTTAAGCCTGTGGCTTGGTAAATATTCAGTTATAAAAAAGTTGATATTGGTAGGGGCGAAGCATTCCCGCCGATACTTATAAATTCTAAGATATTTTTATTTGGGAATGCTTCGCCCAAGCCTCGCAACGTAGGGACAATTTATCGTTTAAAGCGAAGAGGGTTTAGCATTTGCGAAGTGAGATTTTGGTGATGAGTTGAGATATGGTGGCGCAAATGCTAAACCCCTACTTATTACCTGATGTTACGCAGAATTTCCCAAGACCCTCACCCCTAGCCCCTCTCCCATTGAGGGCGAGGGGAACCAGAAAATTAATCTTGCTCCCCTTCTCCCCTCGTGGGAGAAAGGGTTGGGGGATGAGGGGGCTATCTTTGCTCTGCGTAAGGTGAGTTATTCCTTCAACTTGTTCTGTCTATTTTTGAGGTACTTGCGACCTAGCCATAGCCCACCAAGCACGGCTAAGCCAGCGCTCGGCTCGAAGTCAAAGGGAACAGGTGTAGACGCAGATGAGAAGTTGGCACTGAATACAGTGTCAAAGTTCTCGCCTATGTCAAATGGATTACTACCGAATGTCGCAAAGCCGTTGGCATAGGGATTAGCAGCCGATGCGTTGAACAGTAAAACCCCGTCAGGAATATCAGTGCCACCAACAAGCACAGCTGTATAGGTTTGATTGTCAATCAGGGTCAGCCCTCCCGTAAATGTCCACCGTGTGGCAGTTAGACCAGCCAAAGTAGTCACAATAGATGTAAGCGAAGAACCAATTTGAGTACCGCTATTGCCATTACCAGTGAATACCCTAAGCTCTCTACCAACAACTGGGTTGGGACCAGAATCAGGATCTTCATCTATCACAGCAAAAGTCCAATCGTTGAGCAGGATTGATGCCCCAGTGCCATTAGGATCATTGACAAAACTCTGACCGCTATCGTCCCCAGCGATAAGACTATTATTAATATTATTCCCAATGTTGAGGTTGATTGCAAAAGCGGAGTCAGCGATCGCTAGAGTGGTGGCGAGAAGAACCGCTACCCCCCTATTTTTCGTAAATTATTCATTTTGTTAGTTATTTGTTTGCTAGTCATTTGAGTAAGAAATTATAAGAAATCTCGATGACGAGTCGTATAAAATTCTGTAAATTATAATAAGTCTATATGTAAGGATAAGTAAAGCCATGAGTCAACAACCCATCACCATTGATGACATTTTCGAGCTATTTCGTGAAAGCGAGAGACAACGCAAAGATCAGCAACAATTATTCCTACAATCTTTGCAGGAACAAAAGCAAACCTCCGAGCAATCTTTGCAGCAATACAGGCAAACTGCTGAGCGAGAAATGGCAGAACTCCGCAAAACCGTCGATCGCACCAGTCAGCAAATCGAGCAAAGTGACATCCTCCCGACGCTCAACTGAGTACAGTTAGAGCGCGGGCTTCTCGAAGAAAGCCCTTTTACAGGAGACTCGTACTTTGAGCTTTACGTCCGAAGATACAGGTCATCGTCTTTTGGACTCACTGCACCAGTTTCACGTTCCTTATGACCTAGGCCCGGACGGGTGTTACCTACCAAGACTGCGATGTTTG
>JBDNJN010000208.1:0-16547 GCA_041687725.1 Pseudanabaena sp. | reverse complement strand
TCGGAATCCCAATCATGGCTGTGAGGATCGGGCAATTTGCGCGTAATTATGGCGGCGGCTAAAACTAGGGCTGTCGATACCCACAAACAGCCTACTAAGCCAAAAAATTCGTACACTAGCCCCGATAGCACCGTACCCACTAAACGTCCGCCTGAGTTTGCCATATAGTAAAAACCCACATTCAGCGCAACTTTATCATCGTCAGTGAAGGCGAGAACTAAGTAGGAATGCACTGATGAGTTAAAGGCAAAGACGATTCCGAAGATTAGTAATCCGCCGATAATTGCCCAATTTGCGGGTATGCCGACTTGTAGAGAAATTGCGATCGCAGCAGGGACGACGACTAGCAGCGATGTCCAAAATCGCACGGTTTGCGATCGCGGCGGCTGACCAGAACCAAAGCGTTGAATCAATGTCGGTGCTAAGGATTGAATAACGCCATAACCAATTACCCAACAAGCCAAAAATCCGCCGACTTGAGAGAAAGACCAACCTAAAACACTTCGCAAAAATACTGGCAGTCCCACCACAAACCAAACATCTCTAGAAGCAAATAGAAAGAATCTAGCGGCAGATAGAAGATTGATTTCGCGGCTCTTAGAAAAGAGTTGTTTGAATTTAACTTTCGCCTTAATCTTTCCCATGCCTTTGGGAAGAAATAAGCCTGTGAACAAGAGTAAAAATAGCCCTCCCGCCATAATCCATAGGGAATTCACAAAGCCAAATAACCCTAATAAAGCACTTCCGATAAAAAAGCCCACACCTTTGAGCGCGTTCTTTGAGCCTGTAAGAACTGCCACCCATTTGAATAGCGCCGATTGAGCGTCTTGAGGAACTACTAATCGAATCGCGCTCTTGGTACTCATTTTGGTCAAGTCTTTCGCAATTCCTGAAAAAGCCTGAGCAAGCATCACATAAAGGACTGCTAGCCATTGCGCCCATGCAGGATCGAGGAAGGATAATAGAACTAAAGAGAAAATCTGTAATCCAATCCCTGTATAAAGTGTAACTTTAAGTCCTAATTGTGAGCCAATCCATCCACCTAAAAAATTGGTGACGACACCAAAGACTTCGTAGAATAAAAATAGTGAGGCAATTTGAATTGGAGTATAGCCAATATTGTTGAAATAAAGCAATACCAATAGTCGCAAAGCGCCATCGGTAATTGTGAATCCCCAATAGGTGAGGGTGACAAGAGCATAGTTCTTAAAATTAGCTTTGGATGCTGTGGAAGAGTTCATAATTTATTGCTCAAAGATTTAGATTTCTTGCCCTCACCTCTAGCACTCCCGCAGGAGCTACGGTGTACACACAAGTCACAAAACCCCCTTTAATTCCCCCTTGCAAAGGGGGAAAACCAGAAATCTTGTTCCCTCCCCTTTGCAAGGGGAGGGCTAGGGAGAGGTTATTGATAAGATTTTGGAAATCACCTTAGTTGTTTGTCTACGGTAGCTCCCGTAGGAGAGGGGAACAAGACAAAGCGACTTTTCTTGCTAATTCCACCATGCGATTGGAATAGCCCCATTCGTTGTCATACCAAGCGAGAATCTTCACCTGAGTTCCATCAACAACCATTGTTGAAAGCGCGTCAATAATGGACGATCGCGGATCATCTTTGTAATCAATGGAAACGAGAGGACGTTCTTCGTAGCCTAAAATTCCTTTCAGTTCACCATCGGCGGCGGCTTTCAACAATCCATTTACTTCTTCAATAGTGGTAGGACGCGCCACTTCAAACACGCAATCAGTTAATGAAGCATTCAGCAAAGGTACGCGCACGGCTAAACCATTTAATTTGCCCTTGAGTTCAGGATAGATCATGGCGATCGCAGTTGCCGAACCCGTCGTCGTCGGAATTAACGATAAACTCGTAGCTCTAGCACGGCGCAAATCCTTATGGGGAGCATCGACAAGGGTTTGGGTATTAGTGTTGTCATGGATGGTCGTAATCACGCCATGCTTAATACCTAGACCTTCATGAATCACTTTGACGACGGGCGCAAGGCAATTGGTCGTACAGGATGTAGCCGTAAGCAAATGGTGTTCTTCGGGATTGTAGAGATGATCGTTAATTCCCATCACGATATTGAGCGCTTCTTCTTTGACAGGAGCCGCGACGATGACTTTTTTGATACCTTGATCGAAATAGGGATTGAGAGTCTCAGGAGTGCGGAATTTGCCAGAACATTCCAGAACTATGTCAACGCCGAATTCTTGCCAGTTTACTAATTCGGGTTGAGATTGTTCGCTAAAGCTCAGTTTTTTGATTGATTTTTGATCGTTAATGGCAATGCGATCGCCAACTACGCGCACATCAGGCAACCAGCGTCCATGCACTGAGTCAAATTTGAGCAAGTGTGCGGCACATTCTATACCGCCTTTGATTTCATTGATATGCACAAATTCTAATTCAGGGAATTGCCAAGCCGCCCGCAGAGATAGTCTGCCAATTCTGCCAAAGCCATTTATACCAACTCGCACAGCCATGCAATTACCTATAGGTTAAATATTGATTAAGATAAATATTTATGTTCATCGATATTGTGACTGTTTTGATTGGGATATGTCAAGATAAAAGCTATGAAACTTTCTCATACTATTGATATTGCTGCACCTACAGATAAGGCGATCGCAACTAAATGTTGTCCGCCTTTACTAGCTGGGCGCTTACAGCCAGAGGACTCAACTCTATTAGCCAGTATTTTTCGGGTATTGGGTGAGCCTGCACGATTACAAATTTTGAATCTCATCGCTACTCAGCCTAGCCAAGAAGTCTGTGCTTGTGAATTGGTCGAGACTTTAGGACTAGCACAGCCAACAGTGAGTCATCATCTCAAGGTTTTATATGAGGCGGGTTTGCTCACCAAAGAACGTCGTGGGACTTGGATTTATTATCGGATTTTGCCTGAAAAATTAGCGATGTTGAGGGATGCGCTCTCATGACGAATATGCTCGAAATAGTTCAAGCTGATTACGCAAAATTCCCTGAGGCGCAAACCTATAGCATCTATAGCGAAGATGTGTATTTTAAAGATCCTGTTTATAATTTTCGGGGAATCAAGCAATATCAGAAAATGATCGGCTTCATTACCTTTTGGTTTAAAAATCTTAAGTTAGATCTTCACGAAATTTCGCGTACTGAAAATCTAATTAAAACGCGCTGGACAATGAGTTGGGATGCTCCGTTACCTTGGAAACCGCGTATTAGTGTTTCAGGTTGGAGTGATTTAAAGCTTGAAAACTTTGGCGATCGCGAATTAATTATTTCGCATATCGATTATTGGGAATGCACTAAATTTAATGTGATTAAGCAGCACTTTGTTTTCTAAAAAAGCTGTGGCGCACGCGCCGCGTGCGCCATAGCTTTATTCATGAGTTGCGATCGCTAGAATCTCCTCAGAACTAGGCGCAACTATGCCCGAAAATTTCTCGCTGAGCCATAGCCAATACTCATAGTTACCAGTACGTCCTTGAATTGGTGAAGGCGTTAAACCTTGAAACTGCCAACCCAAACCTTGAGCAGTTGTTAAAACTTCCGCGATTACCTCAGCCCTAACTTTAGGTTCGCGTACAATCCCATTTTTGCCCACTTGCCCCTTACCAGCTTCAAATTGCGGCTTCACTAACAGTAAAGTCTCACGAGGCGATCGCAATAAATTCCAGAGCGAAGGCAGAATTTTCGTCAAAGAAATAAACGACAAATCCAACACCGCAAAGTCAGGAACAATATCTGTGGGCGCATACAACTCTTCGGGCGTGAGATATCTTAAATTAGTGCGTTCGCGCAAAACTACACGCTCGTCGCGGCGAATTGACCACGCGACCTGTCCATAACCCACATCAACGCCGTAAACCTTTGCCGCCCCTTGCTTGAGCATACAGTCGGTAAAGCCACCTGTGGAGATGCCTCCATCAAAGCAAGTGCGATCGCGCAAATCCATCCCAAACTTAGACAAGGCTCCTGCCAACTTTTCACCACCACGCGACACAAAAGGTGATTGCTGCTTTACCAAAATCACCGCATCCTCATTGACTGTAGTGCCAACCTTATCAATCACATACTGATTGACCTGCACCCAGCCTGCGCGAATAAATTTTTGGGCTTGCTCCCGCGATGGGGCAAGCTCTAAGTCAACTAATAAAATATCTAAACGCTTTTTCAAACTTTATCCAAACATTAACAGGTAAAAATTTAGTAAGTATCATATAGTATACCTCTAATGTAGTATACCCCTGATGTAGGCAGTTTAACGTGATGTATACAGTTTTAGAAGCGATCGCCACTGCTAATCCACCCTACAGGCTCGCCCAGCCTGAAGCAGCAGACTTTATGTTAAAAACTGAAAGTCTATCAACTTCTATCAGAAAAAGAATTCCCTCAATTTATGCCAACTCAGGCATAGACTATCGTTATAGCTGTATTCCCGACTATGGCGGCGACCTGCAAAATTTTGAACTATATCCCCATAATTGGGAACTCACCCCAACACCAAGTACTTTTAATCGAAATCAAATATATGCAACCTATGCCCCTAAACTAGCACTGCAAGCAGCGCAACAAGCGATCGCCGAAGCATCTCTTACCGCCAAAGATATTACCCATTTAATTGTCGTCAGTTGTACAGGATTTTCGGCTCCAGGGATAGATATTCAATTGATCGAGCATTTAGGGCTTTCAAAAGCGATCGCCCGCACGATGATTGGATTTATGGGTTGTAATGCTGCTTTTAATGGACTCCAATCGGCTCATACCATTTGTCAAAGCGATCGGCAAGCCAAAGTTCTATTGGTTTGCGTTGAGCTATGTTCACTGCATTTTCAAGTTGCTGACACTCTAGAAAATACAATTATCAATGCTATTTTTGCTGATGGAGCCGCCGCCGCAATTCTTACTTCTTATCCATTTTCTGAAGCAGAAGGAAAACTTGCTTATGCTGATGGATGTAGTCTTTTGATTGAAGATACTCAAGAATTAATGAATTGGACAATCGGTGACACTGGTTTTCTAATGGGTTTATCGCCGAAAGTTCCTGATGTAGTAGCCAGTTATTTGCCCAATTATTTACAAACTTTCTTAAACAAACATCATCTTACTCAGAACGATCTTGATTTTTGGGCGATTCACCCAGGAGGAAGAAAAATTGTCGAAAAAGTTCAATCAGGTTTTGAATTAAGCAATCGCATGGTGGCTGATTCCTACGGCATTTTGCGGCGTTATGGCAACATGAGTTCACCAACAGTTCTATTTATCCTTAAAGAGATCTTAGCCAAACATCAAGCAGGACTAAACGCTCCCTTTGAGAATGGGATTGCTCTAGGTTTTGGTCCTGGACTATCGATAGATAGTTGCTTATTCCAAAAGGTCTAACAGATGCCCTCACCCCCCCCAGCCCACTCTCCTGTAGGAGAGTGGGAGCCAGAATCTTGTTCCCCTCTCCTGTGGGAGAGGGGCTAGGGGTGAGGGTCTTAGGAACTTCTACTTACTTAAATAATCCAGATAAATTATTAAAGGAATATATGCCTTCATTTCAAATCCGCACCGATCGCGACGAGTTAATGGATGATTTCTCAATTCAGGATGAGCGACTCACCGATGCCTTGGAGCAACTTCGCCCGATTAATCAATTACTCGGTGGATATACCACGACGATGGAAGTTCTCGCGCCCTTTTTGCGATCGCGAGCAAGCTCTAATCAAAAAACGCGCATTCTCGATTTAGGAACAGGTATTGGCGATTTTCCTGAATATATCGTGCGCTGGGCGGCAGCCCAATCTCCTGCGATCGACGTGGAAATTGTGGCGATCGATGCCAATCCTGTCACCGTCGATTATGCCCGTGAAGCTTTAAAAAAGCGATTGCCGCCCGATCTACAAGCAAAAATTAAAGTAGAAGTTGCGGATGCTCTAGCGCTTCCCTATGCCGATCAAGAATTTGATATAGCGATCGCTGCCATGTTTTTGCATCATTTTGCCCATGAGAATGCGACGCAAATTGTGCGATCGATGCAGCGTGTATCTAAACATGGAATTCTGATCAATGATTTGCATCGTCATCCCCTCGCCTATTACGGAATCTATGCCCTCACAAGGATTTTACCTGCTGCGCCAATGGTTCGCAATGATGGACCACTTTCAGTTTTGCGCGGTTTTAAATTCCTTGAACTAGAAAGCATTGCCAAATCCGCAGGATTGATTAACTTTTCGCTTAAATGGCGCTATGCCTTTCGTTGGGTGCTTAATACAGTATAAAAACCGAAAAAGTTGCGGCGCGAAGCGCCGCAACGTCTAATCTTTCACTGGGAAGGGAGTATATGGAAATTAACGATCGCGAGACAATTTCTATTAAGATTAAAAGTCCACAGCATTTAGTCAAAAATTGTACTCACAGGGTACAGTTATTGAGGCTCTATAAACCTTATACGCTCTGATAACATAAATGAAAACTTGGCTCCAACCCGCTCAGCGACTAGAAAAACTCCCTCAATATGTTTTTGCCCGCTTGGATGAGTTGAAGTTACGAGCGAAAGAGCAAGGGCTAGATTTAATCGATTTGGGTATGGGCAATCCTGATGGGCCTACTCCTGAACCTGTCGTCGAAGCCGCGATCGCCGCTTTGCGAAATCCCAAAAATCATGGCTATCCACCATTTGAAGGCACAGCCAGTTTTCGACGAGCGATCACCGACTGGTATAAGCGCCGCTATAATGTGCAGCTCGATCCTGAAAGCGAGGCTTTACCCTTAATTGGCTCCAAAGAAGGTTTAGGACATCTTGCGATCGCCTATATCGACCCTGGTGATGTCGTGCTTGTGCCAAGCCCAGCCTATCCCGCCCATTTTCGCGGGCCCTTACTCGCTGGCGGTGAGATCTACGAAATGATCCTCACGGCTGAAAATAATTGGTTAATTGATCTATCGACAATTCCCGAAGAAATCGCCCAACGCGCCAAGTTGATGTATTTCAACTATCCTGCCAATCCCACAGGCGCGATCGCCCCGCGTGAGTTTTTTGAAGAAGTCGTCGCCTTCGCCAAAAAATATGAAATTTTACTCGTACATGATCTTTGCTATGCCGAGCTAGCCTTTGATGGCTATCAGCCCACCAGTCTGCTCGAAATCGAAGGCGGCAAAGATGTCGGCGTAGAATTTCATACTCTCTCTAAAACCTACAACATGGCAGGTTGGCGCGTCGGCTTTGTCGTCGGCAATCGTCATGTGATCCAAAGTTTACGCACCCTCAAAACTAATCTCGATTACGGAATTTTCTCCGCGATCCAAGTTGCGGCTGAGACAGCCTTACAACTGCCTGATAGATATGTCGAAGAAGTATGCGATCGCTACAAAGAGCGTCGTGACTTCTTAATTGCTGGACTAGCCGAACTAGGTTGGGATATCCCCAAAACCTATGCCACGATGTATCTATGGATTCCTGTACCTGCGGGGATGACTTCGGCTGATTTTGCGATGAATGTATTAGAAAGTACGGGCGTAGTGTTTACCCCTGGCAGTGCCTTTGGTCAAGGTGGTGAAGGCTATGTGAGAATTAGTTTGATCGCTGATTGCGATCGCCTTGGCGAAGTGCTTGATCGCCTTAAGCAAGCAGGGATTCGTTATAAATAAGGTTTAAGGAGTCGCGAAGCGACTCCTTAAACCTTATTGGTATTTAGTTAAGCGCAAAGCGATGTAACGTTTAACAAAAAGCTAAAAAAACTAAAAAAACTAAAAAAGTGTTTAATTTGTTGCCGCTTGCTTTTGAATTTACATCCCCAGGTCCGATCGCCTTTGAGCTTGGACCACTCTCGATTCGTTGGTATGGTTTACTGATTGCCTCGGCAATTATTTTCGGGACAGTCTTAGCCCAAAAGCTAGCTGAAAAGCGGGATGTCGATCCCGAACTGGTAGGGGATTTGGCAATTTGGCTGGTAGTTGGTGCGATTCCCTGCGCTCGTTTTTACTACGTCTTATTTGAATGGCAGCGCTTTCAAACTCAACCTTGGTACAAAGTATTTGCGATCTGGGAAGGGGGCATCGCGATTCATGGCGCAATTATTGGTGGCGCGATCGCCGCAACTATATTTTGTAAGCGCCAAAAAATCTCGACATGGTTAATGGCAGATATTTTTATGCCAGCCGTAATCCTTGGACAAGCGATCGGGCGTTGGGGCAATTTCTTTAATTCCGAAGCTTTTGGCGGCCCCACGGATTTACCTTGGAAATTGTTTATTCCTGCAAATCGTCGTCCCCCCGAATTTGTGAACGAAGCTTACTTTCATCCGACATTTTTATATGAATCGATTTGGAATTTGGGCGTATTTGCAATTTTGATGTTCACGTTTTGGCGATTTCCCAAACTAAGGACTGGCACGATCACGATGATCTATGCGATCGCCTATAGCCTTGGTAGATTTTGGATCGAAGGCTTACGCACCGATAGTTTGATGGTGGGACAACTTCGCACCGCGCAGATGATCAGCTTAGGATTGATTAGCGTGGGAATCTTCGGTTTAGTTTGGCTCTACGGCTTGCGTCGTCGTTTTCCTGACACCACGCCCAAAGAATTACCGACTGAAAATTTTTAAAATGACTAAATTACCGCATACCGATCCCCGCGAAATGGTGGAAACTGCATTTCTAGCAAGTACCACTGCTATGTTGTTTTTAATTAACTATTACTTTCCCCTTGGACCCTTACTGCGAATGCTGTTCCCATTACCAACAGCCCTAGCTTATTTGCGCTGGAATAGTCGAGCTGCATGGATGGCCATGATTGTCACTGCTTTATTACTAGCAATTCTCATGGGACCAACCCGCAGCATTCAATATATGATCCCCCATGGCATTGTCGGAGTCACCTTGGGCTATCTCTGGAAACGAGATTTCCCTTGGTCAGGCTCACTCAGTATCGCCACGATCATCGGCTCATTCGGTTCATTTTTTCAGTTTGCATTTGTATCGTTACTACTCGGCGAAAATGTCTGGAACTATTCCATTGTTCAGATTACAGGGTTTCTTAATTGGGGAATGCAACTTTTCGGTTCACTCGAACAACCAGATTTTGCGACAATTCAACTTTTTGCGATCGGCGCGATTATTTTTAGTAACTTTGCCTATCAATTACTCGTGCATCTAGTTGCATGGATTGTCCTCGATCGCCTTGGCAACCCGATCCCCAATCCCCCAAAATGGATCGAATCCTTATTAGCTTGAGTGCAAAATGCTTGTTTTTCGGATCTTGCGGTCAGCATGATTAAGTCGAATCCTTGAAAAAACTTAATTAATTGACACAATCTCGAATAGGAAATTATACTTACTAGTTAACCGCCAGAATAAGTAAATTTCTGAAATATTGGCACAAATCACCCTTATTATCATGACCAACCCTGTCGAATCAAATCAAACCGCAATTACAAACCCATCAATTGTCCTATCTGAGCGAGAGCTACAAGTGATTGAATTAGTAGCTGCGGGTCTAACCAACCAAGATATCGCGACTAAACTCGCGATCAGCAAACGCACGGTAGATAATCATATCAGCAATATTTTGACCAAAACCAAGACTGACAATCGCGTTTCTTTAGTGCGTTGGGCTTTGCAATGGGGAAAAGTCTGTATTGACGAAGTAAACTGTTGCATCATTGGCAATCACTCAGTTAACGATAGTAAAAAGCAGGAATTAGAAAGTGTCTAGTGCGGACTTAGTCGTTATTCGCAGCAAGATTACTTACAATCCCGATATTGCCTTAGCTATGTATCGCGAATTAGCGTCACATCTTGAGCAAATTGAAGATGTGACTGCTGAATTATTTTGGCAAGACAGCACCGAATTTAGTTATTTAGGTAGTCAAATTGGTGGGATGTGGTTGACTTATCCGCAGTCAATCTCTGAGCAATCTCAAACTTTAATTAAAAAGATTTTGAACTATTATGGTATTTGGGCTTCTGAACCCGATCTAGCTATTAATCCATAATTAACAACAAGGGGCTTAAGCCCCTTGCCTCTTCTTAACAACAAGGGGCTTAAGCCCCTTGCCTTTCCCACAGTCTATGAAAAAACGTATATTTACCGATTTTGATGGTCCAATTATGGACGTATCAGAGCGCTATTACCAAGTTTATTTATATTGTTTAGAGAAAATTCGTCAGACTCAACAAGCTGTTATTACATTATCAAAATCTGAATTTTGGGAATTAAAGCGATCGCAAGTTCCTGAAAAAGAAATCGCCAAGCTCTCAGGATTTGCAGATGATCAACAGGCGATCGCTTTTGTCCAATTGCGCCGCACTACTGTACATACCAACCCCTACTTTGAATATGATCGCCTAATTGAAAGTGCCATCCCCGCCTTAGAAATAGCACAATCCGCAGGAATCGATCTCGCGGTGATGACCATGCGCCGTCGCCGCGAACTTGAACCTGTACTCGATCAATATGATCTGAGGAGATTTTTTCAAGGCGATCGCATTTTTTGCCTTGATGATGACTATGTGAAGACTGGTGATACGCAAGACAAGCCGAAATTGATGCAACGCGCCCAAGCAACTTTGCCAGCAGTCGAACAACAATGGATGATCGGCGACACCGAAGCCGATATTATCGCGGCTCAAACTTATCATGTGCCTGTGATCGCCGTTCTTAGCGGCATTCGCAATCAAACACAACTAGAAAAGTACAAACCAAATCAAGTCTTTCCTGATTTGCTAGCATCAATTACAGCGATTCTCCAGCAATAACAAAAAAAGTAGCGCAAAACGCTACTTTTTTTGTTATTGCTAGGTTTCAGATTACATTCCCCCTAAAAACTCTTGCTTAGCAATTTTTATCATCACAGCTTGCTGTCCCAAATAAAGCATATGTAACTCGGTCAGCAGTTGCTTTGCCGAATCGAGATCGATATTTTGGATTTGCTGGCAAAATATTGTGTGGGTAAATTGCTTTTCGACAGGTAAGTCACTCATAAGTACCTCTTTTACAAATCAATCAATGACACTAAACCATGACAATAACTAACTAATTGGTATTGCTCAGCAGTAATTGTTAGTCACTCTGTCAACATAACGTAACAATACTTTAAAGTCACTAAAGTAACTGTATCAGGATAAACATTTTTTTGAGATGTACCTAAAGAAATATTTCCCACAAAAATTAGAAAAGTATTTCTTATGGTATAGATAAGCAAAATATAGCGATCTCCACTTGCATTCAGACAAACTAAAACCCAAAAAGTAGATGCGGCGCTCCGCGCCGCATCTACTTTTTGGGTTTTGTGTCCTAATATACTTGTATATAAAATCCCAAACAAAAAGGCTCGCTAAGCGAGCCTTTTTGTTTGGGGATAAGAAAAAAAACTAAAGCAAGCCAGTATTTGCGCCTTGCTTGCCTGTCGCTAGTTCAACTTTTATAATCTTGCCACCCATTTTCATAATGCGTTGCTGTTCAGCAAACCAGTTGTCATAAGACACTAATTTGGTGAAGTAAGTATTTTGCAACTCTCGTTGTGTACGAATCCGAGTTTGACTAGGTACACAAGCAGTGATTTTAAAAGTCCGCATAGCGGCGATCTCCTTCAGAGCCAGTTATTTTAAAGACAAATTAACAAATTAATGTCAAATTTAATGTGAAAGAAATTTTTTGCACATATACAATCGTCGGCGGCAAAATAGACAGCCGAAGCTAACTATTTCGCCGCCATCACACTATGCGAGCAATTAGCTCAAGCCAGAGCTGATGTAGTCAAGATATACACCCAATTCTTTGCCAGCTTCAGAACCAACAATGCTAGCAGAAACTTCTTTGATTGCTTGGATAGCTTGAATTGTGGAAACAATAGGTACTCCAAGGGAGTTGTAGGTTTCTTTCAAGCCATTGAGAACGCGCTCGTCAAGGATCGAAGCGTCGCCCGCAAGCATTGCATAGGTTGCATAGCGCAAGTAGTAGTCGAGGTCGCGGATACATGCGGCATAACGACGGGTGGTGTACATGTTGCCACCGGGACGGGTGACATCTGAGTACAACAAAGACTTAGCAACAGCTTCTTTAACGATGGTTGCTGAGTTAGCAGCGATTGTTGCCGAAGCACGAACGCGAAGTTCGCCAGTTGCGAAGTAGCTCTTTAGCTTTTCGAGAGCAGAAGCATCAAGGTACTTGCCTTGAACGTCGGAAGAATTGATGACGGAAGTAATTGCGTCTTGCATTTTTGTATATCTTTTAGGTTTGCAATTAGTTTTTTGAATTAGGGATTCAGAATTCTGAATAGCTTAAATTCTGTTTTTAAATACAATCGATTTGTGATCAATCAGACAGCGTTCTGAGAAAAATTCAGAAATCACTCTACTGCATTGCACCGATAACGTAGTCAAAGTAGTAACCAGCTTCGGCTGCATCTTCACCAGACAACAAGGAAGCTGCTGCATTTTTGAGACCACGTACACCTTCGACAACACCAGGAATAGGAGTGCCTAAAGAGTTGTACATTTCCTTAACGCCAACTAGACCAATTTCTTCGATAGGAGTGACATCACCAGAAACTACGCCGTAGGTTACCAAGCGAAGGTAGTAGTCAAGGTCACGCAGGCAAGTTGCGGTCATTTGTTCACCGTATGCGTTGCCACCAGGAGAAACAAGGTCAGGACGCTTTTGGAACATTTGATCGCCAGCTTGCTTAACGATGCGCTCGCGAGATTCGGTCAAAGTTTGGGCAATGCGAAGACGACGCTCGCCAGAGCTTACGAAGCCCTTAATACGATCTAGTTCACCAGGGCTGAGGTAACGTGCCTCAGCATCTGCATTCACGATAGACTTCGTGACTACGCTCATTTAATTTTTTCTCCAATCTAAAATGTGAATAAAAACGATTGATGTGATGCCTGACCATGCAGAATTTCTCTAGCTTTTGGCTATGTCCTAGGGACGATCGCAAAAAAGTTGAGAGATTTGTCTGACATGGAGGATTTCATTTGTCAAAGCAATGATTACTAAAACATTTTGAAGCATTGCGTTGTCTACAAGCTTTTCTTCATCACACTTCTTAACATTTGACATGTTAGCACTAGACTTGAAATGTAAGATTAATTACACTGAAAGTATTACTGCATAAATTATTGTGACATCTCAAAGGATCATTATGCCTGCGAGCGTAATTTTTTGGATCTGATTCAAAAACATGATCGCAAACAGTGGCGCGATCGCTATACCAATCATTTTGCTCCAGTCTTGCCCCACCATTTCCCTACTTTTTATTTTGGGCGACGGCGGTTAAAGCAAAAATCAAAGCAAAAATCAATTGGTCATGATGGAGGCGATGCGATTGAGATATGGTGCTGGATCGAGCGCTACCCAACCATCGCCTGACGGCATCATGATCTCAAAGTGTAAATGAGGTCCTGTTGATCGCCCTGTTGAGCCAACAAGCCCAATTTGTTGACCTTGGGCTACACTTTGACCTTGAGCAACATAAATCGCTTCAAGGTGGGCGTAACGTGTGCCAGTAGAACCATGATCGAGTTCAACGAGGTTGCCATAGCCATCGCCCCAGCCTGCAAATTCGACCCGCCCTGATTTGGCAGCGAGTACGGGTGTGCCAAAGGATGCGCCAAGGTCGATGCCGCTATGAAATGACCAAATAATGGTGACGGGATTCATGCGCCAACCATAGTTTGAGGTGACGGGGACGGCGTAGGGCAGAGGGTATCCGCCTGTTTGAAAGATGATATCGGGATTACCTGAGCCTCTAGAGGCGATCGCTGCTAATTGGAAAAGCACAGGATCAGGTTTCCAGATTGCCCCTGGTACAAATACAACTTTGGGGCGACGCTGGCAGCCATTACGCTCGAAGAGGACATCGGCGCGAACATTGTATTTTTTGGCAACGGTTGTATAGTTTTCTTCGTTTTTAAAACGATATGTTAAGCCGTCAAATGTCGGAATTGATAGGGTTTGACCAACTTTGACTTCACCATTACGAACTTCGGGGTTGAGTCCCATTAAGGTTGCAGTTTTGAGTTCATATTGCTTAGCGATCGCCTCAAGCGTTTCACCTTGTTTGACTTTGTGCTTAGTAAGGTCATCAAGGGTTGGCTTACCGCAAAGCTCTTCAGCTTCCTTAAGGTTAGACTGATCGACAGGGGGGCTTGGGGTTGAAGATGCGGCGATCGCATGGGAGGGAAGTATCGTGGCGATCGCCACTAAAAGAAACGAGATTTTCCAAAACGACTTCATGAATCTTCACAAAAGCAATACCTACTTATTTTCGCAGCGATCGCGCATTTATTAACACCGCCAGTCTGGTGATTCACCAGCAGAAAGTAAAAGTGGCGCTAAGGGGCACCTTTACTTTCTACTGGTTGTGCTTTAATTTGGCGATCGCTATAAATTCTTAAAATCATGATAAATTCTCTGGATTCTGTTAGTAAAGAGCAACTCCAAACCTTCTTAGATATTGCGACTGAAGCAGCTTGTGCGGGTGGTGCAGTCCTAAAATCTTATTGGGGAAATCTTACGGAAGTTGAAGAAAAACGTCCAGGGGATTTGGTGACGATCGCGGATAAAGAATCGGAAGCAATGGTTCTCTCGATCTTGCAAAGACATTTTCCCGATCATGGAATTTTGGCAGAAGAATCAGGTGTATTAGGGAATACCGAGAGTCGCTATTTATGGGCGATCGATCCTCTGGATGGCACAACTAATTATGCTCATCAATATCCATTTTCATCGGTATCGATCGCCCTATTAATTGATGGAATTCCCTCAGTTGGCGCAATTTACGATCCGTTTCGCGATGAACTATTTCGAGCGGCGATCGGCTTGGGCGCAACTCGTAATCGTCTGCCGATCCATGTTTCTCAAGTTTCAGAACTTAGCCGTAGTCTATTAGTGACGGGCTTTGCTTACGATCGGACTCAGGTTGAAGATAATAACTATGCGGAGTTTTGCCACTTCACACATATCACTCAAGGTGTGCGGCGCGGCGGTTCGGCGGCGATGGACTTAGCTTATGTCGCTTGTGGGCGCTTAGATGGCTATTGGGAGCGTGGTTTGTCGCTGTGGGACTTGGCGGCGGGTGTAGTGGTTGTGCGCGAGGCGGGTGGGATTGTCACTGCCTATGATGGCAGCGAGCATATTCCTACATCGGGAAGGTTACTGGCAACTAATGGTCATTTGCATGAGCCAATGATTAATGAATTATCGCTAATTAAACCTTTACCATTTAAGTTTCCCTTTGGGCGTTAAGCCAAGTCAAAACCAAAAGAGTAAATGGCGGCGTGAAGCGCAGCCATTTACTCTCAAATAGTTAAAGCCAGAATAAATGCGGCGCAAAGCGCCGCATTTATTCTGGCTTTGGTAAACGTTCCATGAAGTAGCAAAGGCAATCTTGGCGCACGATATTGGTGTTGAGAGTGAGCATTGATGGCATGACAGCAGATTTGAGAATTATTTCTCCATCTTTAATTTGGAAATAGCGATCGCCTTTCTCTTCCCCATCTTCGCTCAATGCCGACAAATAAGCTTTGTCAGTTTTAGCTTTACCAAAATTTGCCCCAATCGGTAATTCGCAAAAATTTAAGCGATCCATCTCGGCAGGGAATGTGATGTCATCGTCAGGAGTCCCAATAAAGCTGAAATTAATCTCTTCAGGAATTTTGACGATCGCCACTGTATGAAACAAATCAATATCGGCGATCGCGGAGTCTGGCAAATTATCAAAACTATCGAGATTTAAACAAGTTTCCACATATTCCAACGCATGAGCAGTGCCATCAGCCATATCAGGCTGTCCACACTCCAAAACGATCGCAGGACAAAAACTACCAAATGCATAGGATTGCACCGTTTTGGGGCTGGTGTAATACACCACAGTTTTATCGAATAGTCGCGCTAAATGTCGAGAATGCTTGTCTAAGCGCGTAATACAGCCATAATGCGGATTTCTGCCCGTATTATTATGAATATCAATGCTGGCAAATACACCACGCGATCGCATTTCCGTAATTACCTTTTGCGCCATGAGTTGCTCTGGCAATGGCTCAGACTTGTCCCCCATTTGCCAAATGCGATTGTAGTCAGGTTGATCGTCTAAATGTCTTTGGCGATATCTAGCCCCTTCAATATTGCCGATAAATAATGAAAGCGATCGCGGTAATTTTTTGTCCGAAGAATTATTTTGATATTTACGAAGTAATTCCCGCATCGCCAACCAACTTGTTGTTTCATTGCCATGTAACAAAATCGAAACAAATAAGGCTGGCTGGCGATCGCCTTCTAGGTGGATCAGTGTGGGGCGCTTTAGTATTTGCCAAAGTTGATCAGATTCAAGATCTAGTAAGCCGTCGGGTATGCGATCGAAAATATCAAGCATAGAAAAATTATTCGTATAGATACGGCGCTTATGCGGTTTATAGAAACAACTTGAACAGACAAGGGGCTTAAGCTAGGCTGTTGACTTTGTGAGTTTTGAAGTGATTTTTATCATACAATAACTACGTTGTCTTTTAGGATAAAAGTTAATGGAATTTAAAAGCCCAACTAGCAGGTTAGTTCGTTTGTTTCGTGCAG
>JBDNJN010000025.1:0-5162 GCA_041687725.1 Pseudanabaena sp. | reverse complement strand
TATTGAGACTCGCGAAATTGTTGGTTGTTTTATTGGCGATCGCTCTGGCGCGTCAGCCGAGAAATTATGGCAATCTCTGCCTCCTGTTTATCGTCAATGTGCTGTCTGTTATACCGATTTCTGGGCGGCTTATCAATTGATCTTACCGAGTAACCGACACTATGCTGTGGGTAAAGAAACGGGTAAAACTAATTATATTGAGCGTTTCAACTGCACCTTAAGGCAACGGGTATCTCGTTTAGTCAGAAAAACCCTCTCTTTTTCTAAAAAGTTAGAAAATCATATTGGTGCTATTTGGAATTTTATCCATCATTACTTTTCTCTTCATCCTTTCCTTTTTAGAACTACCAGATTTTTCTATTTGATAATCGCGATTGCCTCTTCACACTCACTTCCAGTCGATAACCAGTGAATTGGCAGATTGCCATTTCCCGAACCGCGAAACCATGTTCTCTGACGCTTTGCAAACTGACATGTGTGAATTACTGTGAGTGATTTGGCAGTTTCCAAATCAGTTTTATGGGATAAGTAATCGCACATTTCGCCATAGCCAAGAGTTTTTAAAAGCGGCAGATCTTCACCATAACGCTTTTGTAAATCGCAAATCTCATCAAGCCAGCCCTGTTCTAACATATGCTCAGTGCGATCGCTAACTAATTCCCGATAAGCATCGAGATCTAGACAATCCAAGCCAATCTGCACAATCGGATAACTGGGAGGTTGCTCATATTGTTGCGATGAAAGCGGTTGCCCTGTCACATAAAAAACTTCTAGGGATCGTAAAGTTCTAACTTGATCATTTGCATGAATTTTAGTCGCACCAATTGGATCGACTTGCTGTAAAACTTGATAACAGTAATTTTGTCCTAATTCCTGAAATTGCGATCGCAATTCAGGTTGCGGCGACACACGCGGAATTTTTAGCCCTGCGGTAATCGCCTTAATATATAATCCTGATCCACCAACTAAGATCGGCGTTATTCCTTCAGCATGAAATTTAGCAATTAAAGTTTGCGCTTGATCTTGATAATCCGCCAATGTCAAAACTTGTTCAGGCTCAATAATATCGATCAAATAATGGGGAATGTTCTGACGCTCTTCTAAAGTTGGTTTTGCCGTGCCAATATCAAAATTGCGATAAACTTGCCGCGAATCAGCACTTAAAATTGGCGCATTTAGATGTTTGGCTAAGGCAATTGCTAAACTCGTTTTACCCGTTGCGGTTGCGCCCAAAATCACGATTAAACCGACAGAATTCATTTATATCTCAGAATAAAATTAAAGCTATAGCTCTATAGGTGTTTCGGGGAGGTCGAATATGATAGTTGCCCCAAAGATTTTAATGGCAAGGGTTTCAGATATTCAAAATTTTCGAGGCTGAAACCCTTGTCTAGTAAGCACTTTAGAGGTTTTATTCAAAATAGCTCCCCGAAACGCCTATTGAGCGAAAACTAAAATCGTCAGAGTGGCGATCGATGTCAATCCACTCACGATTTTGTGATCAAAAAGCAAATAGAGACGCTTTGCGTCTCCATTTGCTTTTATCTAATAGTCATTTTGATGCCACCCGCAGGGGCAAGGGTAACGCCTCGACGCTGTGGTTTGACGGGATTGCGATCGCTTAATTCCAAATCATAGTTAGAGAGAATCGTTGCTAAAACAATCTTCATCTCAAACTGGGCTAAAGCCTCACCCACACAGCGACGCACTCCACCACCAAAGGGCATAAACTCATAGGGCGAAAATTGGCGATCAATAAAACGTTCTGGGTTAAATTGGTCAGCATCAGGATATAAATCTTCGCGATGATGCAACAGATAGATACAACCAAGCACAATCGTATTTGGTTCCAATTTATATCCCAACAATTCCACAGGCTCTTCCACAACTCTTGGAAAAGTCAACATCGCGACAGGGTAAATTCGTAAAGTCTCATTACAAACTGCGGTTAAATAGGGAAGTCGAAAAATGCTCATCCAATCCGTTGGATCGCTGACACTCTTTAACTCCTGCAAAAGTTTTTCTTTGACATCGGGTAAACTATGCACCCAATACAAAGCCCAAGACATAGCTGTGGCGGTTGTTTCATGCCCTGCAAACAATAGTGTTAAAAGTTCATCGCGCAATTCCAAATCTGTCATCGGCTTATCTTCTTCATCCCTCGCCGCCATTAGCATCGATAGAATATCAGTACGATTAAGATCTTGATTAGCGCGACGTTCCGCAATTTCTATATAGATTAACTTATCAATTTGCGCTCTTTGACGGACAAAATTACCCCAAGGACTCCATTCGCCCAGATCTTTTTGAATGGATGGCAAGAATAGAAATGCCGAAGTTAAAGGCGAAGCGAATAGTTCGGTCAGTTTGGTCATGAGCGTCTGTAGTTGCTGACAGCGATCGCCTTCATATATACCAAATACAGCTTGTAAAATAATTTGCAAAGAGATATTTTGCATCGCATCACGGGCAGAAAAGTGTTGATTTACTGCTTTATTTGCTAACAATTTATCAAATACTTTGGTTGTGATCTCAAACACTAACTGTCCGTAGTTTTGCATCCGCGAGCCATGAAATGATGGCATCACCAGTTGTCTACGCTTTCTGTGGCGATCGCCGCCTAACATGATTACGCCTGAGTCACCCAATACTGGCGTTAAAATAGCGTTTAATTCACCAGGTGCGCTAAATTGTTTGCGATCGTTAGTCAAAATCTGCTGAATAGCTTGGGGTTCATTCACAAACACAATGGAGCTGCCAAAACCAAAAATCTCAGTCGTAAAGATATCGGGATACTTTCGTACCGCCGTTTCCATATAGCCAACAGGATCGGCAATCCACTGAATTTTCTGTAATAACTGATTTGTATTGACTGGGTTGATCGATTTGAGCATATTGGCAATATTAATTTCAGCTTATAAAACCCAAAACCTAAAAAGCTGTAGCGCACGCGCAGCGTGCGCTACAGCTTTTTGGGCTTTAAGGGTTTTTATGCTTACCTACTTGTCTATCTTACTCCCTTCCCATTGAAGAATTAGCGTTGCAGCGCGGAGCGCCGCAACGCTAATTCTTGGGTTCTAATGTCTATTTTTACGCTGGGAAGGGAATATGACAAGACTCTAGATAAATCCACAAAAAAAGAAGGGCGCGTCGCGCCCTTCTTTTTTTGTGGATTTATCTAAACTGATTTCGCGTTATCGACTTCATCGAAAGATTTGTAACACTTTTCAGCATCATAGATATGGCAGCGATCGCCGATATCCTTAATCAATTCCCATGAGAACTTAGTCTTATACAGATGTTGTCCCCAATTCTCATCGAGAGACTTATGGGCTAGACGCAAGTTATACGAAGGAATGCCAGTCGAAACGTGATGAGGAATATGTACATTGATATCGTGACATAGCCATTCAACCCAAACAGGATAGTCGCAATGAACTGTCCCTGTTAGCTGATCGGTTGCCGCGTGCCATTTATCCTTGTTTTTGAATTGGATGTCTGGCATCGTATGGTGAACGATCGTAAAGGTACTCATCCAGAAATGATAGACCAGCCAAGGCATGACAAAAAAGCTAATAAAGCCAAAGAAGCCGGTGGTGTAAATCAAAGCTGGAAAAGCGATCGCCGCAAAAGCAATTACGAGGCGATAGGAAAACTTAACTTGAGACTGCTGACGCTCAGGATAGAGGCTAGCGTTAAAGTGCAA
Organism: Pseudanabaena sp.; assembly: GCA_041687725.1. Classification (GTDB taxonomy): domain Bacteria; phylum Cyanobacteriota; class Cyanobacteriia; order Pseudanabaenales; family Pseudanabaenaceae; genus Pseudanabaena. Next base: position 1,456 of record JBDNJN010000025.1, on the reverse strand, counting down.
GTTTGCCCAGTGAATGATCGAGCCAGCCCACCAAAAATTGGTGCGAATCAGGCGATAAACATTAGATATTAGACCCTTACCTTGTTCATATTCTTCAACAGTGAAAGGATACCAAGCATTGTCTTCACCCATTTTGTTGGTATGCAGGTGATGATAATCGTGCTTGAAGCGCCAACCGTGGAAAGGGAAGAGCAGGGGTAAAAAGGCGATATGACCAACTAGATCATTGATCCAGTTTTTGTTAGAAAAGGAGCGATGTCCGCAGTCATGACCAATTACGAAAAATCCTGTCAAAGCCGTGCCTGTAAAAATCCAAGCAAAGGGCAACAAGTACCAAGGCGAAAAGGCGATACTGGCATAACCAAGAGCCGCAGCAGTTACTGAAAATAAAACACTCAACCAAGCTCTGAGAGGCTTTTTCTCAAAGTATTCAGCAGGAATAGTTTTAATGATGTCGCGGAGGGTGGTCGCGGAGGTAAGAGTGTGTGAAGAATTTTGTATGGCAACCACTACTGAACACTCCCTAATGCGGTGAGGCGTTGGCAGCTCAAGCTTTGCAATTGCTGTAAAAGAATATTGATATCTGACTGTAATTCCGCGAGTTCGGCTTGAACTTCTTCGGAATATAGCTTTTTAGCGGTTACGTTCAACTTAGAAATCTCTTTTGTTAGGGCTTCAGTTTGTTTGCTCATACTTCCTTTAAAAACGCTTTTAAGACGTTGCGATCGCACCACAAGAATATTTTATGTCTCAGATTCTATCTTATGTCATGTATATTTTTGTGTACCATAAATATATCTAATGGGTAATTATACTGATTGAAACAGCTTTAATTGTCACTTAGCTCACAGACAATGGGCTTAAGCCCATTGTTCCCTATTCCTTAGTACTTGGTTCCAAGAGGCGTATCGGCGAATAAAATTGGCGCGATCGCCGCAGCCGATCCCAGACGCTCATCAACGTATTCTTCGAGACTATAGTACTGATCCATGCGATCGCATAGTCCTGCCGAACTCATGCTTTGGATATTGTGACTAATGATATAGCTCTGGGCGGCGGAGCCACGAAAAGCCGCAAAGGCTTCTTGGCAATAGGCTTGTTTAGCTACTAAGCGAAAGCCCCGCGCTCTACCTGTACTGGCTGTGAGCGACGGGATGTAAGCGTGTAAATAGGACGGGTTCGATACCCGTCCTATTTACAATTATCTTTGCTTTTAAGATTGATTTTTAAACTGCGTATTAATTCTCTTAACACTTCAGTTTTACCCCTTTCTGTTTGATCGCAGTAGGATTCCAGTAACTCAAACTCTTGATCTGCAAGTTGAAAAGTTATTTTTTTCACAACGATATATACCATTTATTTCATGGTATAATTGTGGCATGATACTCGCATACAAGTACAAATTACGCCCAAATACAGCACAAGCCCATCAATTTGATGAGTGGCTTAATTTATT
>JBDNJN010000207.1:0-9004 GCA_041687725.1 Pseudanabaena sp. | reverse complement strand
TCACTTCCCTTCAGTTTCTCTGCTGTCTTTTTATACAGCCTTTTCGCTTCGTCTCTTACTTCAATCATTCCTATTTCCTTTCTCTCGTTTCTGCAATTATATCCTAATTAACGGATCTATTATTTCTTGGTAGACTCTTACTTTTAGTGGTTGCCCTGACTTTCCCCTGTAATATGCTGCTGCCGCCATAGATGTGAACCTTTTATCTGCAAGATTCTCTCTTGGCTCAGTCGAGGCGATCGCCTTACCTACAAGATCATCGTTGTTAATCTCCCAATACTTTGTGGTCAACCTTTTTGATTCACGGTACAAGCCAAGAGCTTTTAGCTCACCATCGCTAAGCTTTTTAAAATCTTTCTCAGTAATCCCTCGAATACTTTTCAGCATCAGAGAGCCATCGGGATTACGCTTATAGGTGATTTTGAGCTTTGAAGCATAGGCGATTTTGGCAGCGACTAGCTGCTCATTAGGTGAAGGTTTTGCAGTCGGTAGAGATGCGATCGCCGCAATAATTGGCAATTCTGAGCCGCTTGGCTCACTTTCTGCAATGCTGTCACTTTCTGATGTCGCGACAGTATCAGGGGCTTTTTTGTGGTTGCGATTGCCTCATCTATCAATTCTTTGGATAGTTTTAAGCTGTCCAAAGTTGCGATCGCCTGTTTGATGCTTTCGTGCATTGGTTCGATTTTCTCAGTAACCAAGGCAGACACAGCGATTTGTACCATTTCCGCAATACGATCATCAGAGATACTTACAATCTGACTTACACCGTGAGACAAGCCTAAGCCCTGTTTAATGACTGCGATTAGAGCATCAGTGGTTTTAATCGCGCCATCGGATTTAAGTAACCCTTGAGCGATCGCAAACTGTTCTAATTCTGAATAAATCTCATTTGGCAATCTAAAAGTTAGACTTTTAGATGCTTTGCTGTCTGGTGATTCTGCCATTTTGTCTTACGATAAACTAACGTTATTTTACACCGTAATTACGATGTAAGTCAATTGTTATTTTCCATAATTTCTTGCATCGCATCAAAAGATAGATCATTAAGCAAATTGTTAACGATCGTATACTGTAAGTCAGTGTCTAACGATTGTAAATAATCTCTAGATTTATCTGTATCTCGTAGCAATGAAGCTAATTTGCGCTGAGCATTGGCAACCTCTAGACCATTAGCTTTTAAATATTTCTTACATTCTGTCTTACGGTGTAAGGCAATGCTTACACACTGCCATCCGCAAATAGCGATCGCCTGTTCAGTCATAGACATTACGCAACCTCACGATCTAATACTCGTTTGATACTATTAATGTGCCACTTACCGCCGCGCTTTGTGGCAATCTCTTCATGATTAAGATGATCGGCAATTTGTTGGAGAGTTGCGCCACTGGCTTTTAAATCTCGTACCAGATCGATAACTTGGCACTCGCTAGCAGACTTAACTAATTTTTTCTCACTCATATTGAAGCCATAAGCAGGTGAGCCAACGTGTTCGCCTTGAGACTTCTTATGCTGTAGCGCCATACTGGTACGCTCTCCGATTGCTTCTCTTTCCCATTGTGCAACACTCATCAACACATTCAGACATAATCTACCTGCTGCGGTGCGAGTATCAATCTGGTCACTAACTGAGAGTAAAGCTTTATCGGTAAAGTAATCAGCGATTAAAGTATTCCAGTCTGATACCGAACGAGTTAGCCGATCTAATTTAAAGATGATCACCGCGTCCGCCTTGCCACTGTCTAACGTTTGTAAGACAATCTGTAAACCCTCACGGTTTAATGACTTTGCAGACATACCAGCATCGATGACGATATCGATTAGCTCAATATCATAGAGATTTGCATAGCCCTTAATCTTGTCTATCTGAGCATCTAAGCTGTAACCGTGTGTCGCTTGCTCCTGCGTTGATACTCTCACATAACCGATCGCCTTAGTCATTTATTTAATTTCTTTTGTTTAACGTTTTACTTGCAGCATCTTACACCGTGAGTAAAACGTAAGTCAATATGTAATTAAAAATAAATGATTAAATATTTGACATATAGAAAAAGTCAATTACACGATTCTGGTCACTTTTGTATAAATGGGTTTTAGTTTTATACGATCGTCAACCCTTTTTATAAATAGTCAAGATAGTTATATAAATTTCGTTTCTGATCTCTTTCAGAGGTAAAATAATGATTAACACAGGGAAAGCTATTAAAATTCTTCGGTCTGGCGGTCTAAATTATTTTGCTTGGCAATCGTCGTACTTACATAGATTTACTAAGCAAAAAGACTTATTTCAAATGATATAAATATGAAGCTCAGCGTGAAAAAGGCTTGCGAAATAAATGTTGCAATGTTAGATTTTGTTGTATCCAAGAAAACTTAAATGTGTGATTGCCATGTCTCCTATTTTTTCTCCGAACTTCAACGACTTTGAAAATATTAACCAAACTCAAGCTTGGTCTCTATTTTTTGCATTTGGACGAAATGCTGGCTTACTAGGCTCAAGTCGCTTCAATGGTCGTTTTTGCACTCTATCTTTGACAGCAGTGGTAGTTGCAACAATTGTGGAAGTCTTAATTTCAGCTATCTAACCCAAGTTTCTACTAATAGAAAGATGATGAAAAAGAAATGATTTTAAAATTCATTGTTGCGTTACTCACCACTAAGACTTCTCGCAAAAATAGAGCATTTCCACAGGGAAAAAGCAGAATATCTAACGCGATGCGTCTTTTATAAATAGCGTTTAATTTGCTTTTTCCGATAGAGTGATCTGTAAAATTGTGGCTCTAAAATCTCATTACATTTCGCGCAATATACGATCGCCTCAAAAATTTGATAGAAACTTCTATCCCAATCGCCAAGCAAATTCTGCACTGGAGCTTAGGGTTAATCATTTTCACATCATATAAAAAGCACCCTAGTCAATGTTTAGGATGCTTTTTGTTTGTTAATTCACTGTAGCGGCGACATTTTGGTTAGTGCTGTGGTGGAACTACTTAAAAAATGAACGCCCATTTGAGAAACTACAAATCCCGATGAATTGTGCGTTTAAACATTTTTGAAGCTCAGATCCGCGTTTTTTCATTTGTTTGCTCCTTTCCTTTAACCTGATGTAATTAGTATCAAGTTTTTTCAAGGTTATTGGCCGTGGCATGGTTAGCATTGACCTGTGATCATTATCACTTGGGCTAAAAATTATCTTAGCCAAATTGGGCGGGATACTTTTTTAGCTGTATAGCTTGCGTGTAGATAGAGTAGTAGAAGTCTTATACAGCAAAGCTTTTATGGTAAAATAGAGGGATAAAATTAAGCCCCAAAAAGGAAGTATGACAGTATCAGGCAAGTTAGAGATAACGATCAAGATCATTGAGTTACCCGCGATCGCATCAACAGATAAAAATGGCTGGATTACTTTTTATCTTGATTGCGATGGACGCATATTCACCGCGATGGTGAAGCCGAAGGTTTTCAAAAAGTTGCAAGATGCTCAAGCTGATTTTCCGATGTGGGTCGCGGCGATCGCGGGTAAGTTGGGTAATGCAACAGATGATGGCTTTATCTTGGATGAGCCAAATATTCAAGTCTTTGAGAAAAAGCCGAAGGAAGCGAAACCTGTTGAATCGGCTTAATGATTTTAAGAGAAAAAGCCGAAGGAAGCGAAACCTGTTGAATCGGCTTAATGATTTTAAGAGAAAAAGCAACGATTTCCAGTGGTGGGAATCGTTGCTTTTTTGCTAAGTATGGCGATCGCTAATCAGCGTCACCATACTTAGCAATCAAAGACTCAATAATTACTTGAGTTAAATTTGTATTGTCTTTCTTAGCTTCTAGCCCCCAATGCTTGCGCCGAGCTTTGCTAACCTTGATCGTTAGATTTGCCATTTCTGGTTTACCAGTATTCTGGTTTACTGTAATACTGGTTTGCTGTAATTCTGTATTACCAGTATTCTGTGATTCTGGCTCACTTGCTCTAGCGACATTGATGATGCCTAAAAAGCTGGGCTTTTCCTTTTTTGCTTGACTCATTTTAATAACGCCTCAATCTCTTTACCCAAGTTTTGATAGTCAGCCCAAGCGATCCGTAGACGTGCATCATCTAGATCTCGAATTGGGACTCCAGCTAAGGCAGCTTTGGGAAATCCAACAGTACGCCGAATCGTGGTTTTAAAAACGGGTACACCACCAAGCTCTAATTCATCGCGCATTTGTTTTCCCTCAGTGCTGGGATGTGGAGGGACGATCGCCACTAATGCTCGAAAGTTAGCTTTGGTTTCGCCTAAGTCTCTGGCAATTTCTAACATTGGCTGTAAGCTCAGCACATCAGGAGCAGTAGGCAAGATCATTAAATCGCAGCCTTTGGCTAACTCTTTTAGATCGTCACTGTCTGGTCGGGCGGGAGTATCAATAATGATGTAGTCGCTACCCGCAACAAATTTAACGGCTTGTCTTTGATCGACGGCAATAAAGGGCATTTTTTGACCGCCACGTTCTGCCCATGCGATCGCTGTCCGATTTGGATCGCCATCGAGTAAGACGGTTTTTCCTTTTTCGCTGAAATAGGTTGCAAGGTGTACGGAGGTCGTGGACTTGGCTACGCCGCCTTTGTACCCTGTAACTGTAATTATTTTCATACCAGTAGTACAGAAAACTGCAATTACAGAATACCAGTAAACTGTAATTATGTAATTGTGAATTAGCCTTTTATAAATGCTGCTGTCTTTATGTTTGGCAATTTGTTCTTACTGTTTCTTGTAGTAAAAATGAGATTTGTGGTTAAAAGTAAGTAAGAATGACCAACAGCAGTAAATTTTAGTAGTTTCGATTTTTTGAAAAAGTCTAGGGATTAAGATGGCGATCGCGGCGGATAAGCAAAATAACTCGGAATCCTTTGAGCAGAAGCTATGGAAGACTGCGGATAAGCTGCGAAAAAATATTGATGCGGCGGAGTATAAGCATATTGTTTTGGGTTTGATTTTTCTGAAATACATCTCGGATGCGTTTGAGGAGTTGCACCAAAAGCTGATGGCAGGTGAGGGGGATTTTGCAGGAGCCGATCCAGAGGATCGGGATGAGTACTCGTCAGAAAATGTGTTTTTTGTACCTGTAGAGGCGCGGTGGTCATATTTGCAAGGGCAAGCGAAACAGCCTGATATTGGGAAAACTGTCGATCTGGCGATGGAGGCGATCGAGCGGGAGAATGCCAAGCGGTTAAAGGGGATTTTGCCAAAGGTTTATGGTCAGCAGAAGTTAGACAAAAATTCTTTGGGTGGGTTAATCGATTTGATTGGCTCGATTGTGTTAGGAGATGCTGAGGCGCAGGCGCAGGATGTTTTGGGACGGGTTTATGAGTATTTCTTGGGTCAGTTTGCGCTGTCTGAAGGTAAGAAGGGAGGACAGTTCTATACGCCTGAAAGTATTGTGCGGTTATTGGTAGAAATCTTAGAGCCTTACAATGGGCGGGTGTTTGACCCTTGCTGTGGTTCGGGTGGGATGTTTGTTCAGAGTGAGAAGTTTGTCAAAAATCACCAAGGGCGTTTGGATAATCTCTCGATTTATGGTCAGGAGAGTAATGAGACGACTTATAAGTTATGTCGAATGAACCTTGCGATTCGGGGGATTGATGGCTCAAATATTAAGTGGAATCCTGAAGGTTCGTTTTTGAATGATGCTCACAAGGATTTGAAGGCGGATTTTGTGATTGCGAATCCTCCTTTTAATGATAGTGATTGGAGCGGCGATCTATTGGCAAATGATGGGCGTTGGCAGTATGGCAAGCCGCCACAGGGTAATGCTAACTTTGCTTGGATGCAGCATTTCCTTTATCATTTGTCGCCGACTGGTTCTGCGGGGTTTGTGTTGTCCAATGGTTCGCTGTCTTCTAATACGAGCGGTGAGGGGGATATTCGCAAGGCTTTAGTTTTGGCGGATTTGGTGGATTGTATTGTGATGTTGCCGACGCAGCTTTTTTACAATACGGGAATTCCTGCTTGTTTGTGGTTTCTCAGTCGGTACAAGAATGGGAGTAAGAATCGCGATCGCAAGGGTGAGGTTTTATTTATTGATGCTTCAGAGTTGGGATTTATGAAGACTCGTAGTAGCCGTGAGTTTACGGAGACGGAGATTAGCACGATCTCTGATACTTACCATGAGTGGAAGAAGGTGGGCGGTAGTTATGGCGATCGCAAGACCTTACCATTTTTTAAAGTTCTACTTCCACATTTAGGTGGAAGAAGGTGGGCGGTAGTTATGGCGATCGCAAGGGCTTTTGTAAGTCGGCAATGTTGGCGGAGATTGAGAAGCATAATTTTGTGTTGACTCCAGGGCGCTATGTGGGGATTCCTGATGAAGTCGAGGATTTGGTGAGTTTTGACGATCGCATGAGTAACCTTACGATCGCTTTGGGTGAGCAGATGCGCGAGGGGCAGTTGTTGGATGAGGAGATTCGGCGGCAGTTGTTAAAAGTTGGCTTTTCGGTTGGTGGCTAAATTTATAATTAAGTTGTGGCGATCGCACATCAGGTAATAAAAAATGATTGCTTTAAAAGATAGTTTCCCTAAGTTAACACCCGAAGAATATTTTATTTGGGAAGAACAGCAACTGCTGCGCCATGAGTATTTTAATGGTGAAGTTTACGCGATGAGTGGGGGGACTCAAAATCATGGACGAGTTGCTAGTAATATTATTTTCATCCTGAAAGGTCATTTACGGGGCGGTGGTTGTCAGGTTGGTAATTCTGATTGTCGGGTAAATATTTTTGAGACTAAGGATTATGTTTATCCTGATGTGAGCGTTACTTGCGACGATCGCGATCGCACTGCCATCCAAGCGATTCAATATCCTTGTCTGATTATTGAGGTTTTATCTCCTAGTACGGCTAATTATGACCGAGGGGATAAGTTTAGACTGTATCGGCGCAATCCTAGTTTGCAAGATTATGTTTTGGTTGATGCTGAGAAAATAGCGATCGATTTATACCGTAAAAATGATCGCGGTAATTGGGAGATTTTTAATTGTCAGTCGGGGGATAATATTGATTTACAAAGTATTGGTTTAAGCTTTGCTATTGAGTCGGTTTATGAGGATATTATTTTTGAGAAATCGGTATAAATCGCTAGTATTTCTAATCAGTTTTGGCATGAGTAAAGAGGTTTAGTGATGACAAGGACAGAGTTACAGCAACGGATTATTCAAAAGTTGGAAACGATGGAATCTGACAAATTAGCTTTTGTTACTATTTTTTTAGATGGTTTGGATATTTACTCTGATACTAAGAATCAGGAGCGGGTTAGTTCAAATATTGAAGAAAGAAAGGAGGCGATTAAAAGTTTAAGAGGGAAATATGCTAGTAGTTCTATTTCTAGTGAGGAATTTGCTCGGCAGAAACAGGAGGAGATTGATTGGGAGGATCGCAATAGATGAAAGTGATTTTAGATACTTGTTAAAATTTGATGGCAGTTGTTAAAGGTTAGTTTTTAGGTTGGTGATGCATAATTATGTGTAAAGGGTTGGTATGTTTTGCGGTTTTATGTTTTGCAAAAGAATATAAGGAGCTAGTATGACGCAAATTATTTTAGAAATCGGTCAATCTGTTGTTGTTGATAAGTTGAGAAGTCTGGCTCAAAAATACCAGCGCACTTTAGAAGAGCAAATCGTTTTGATTTTGGAAAATGCTGTAACTCCTTTGCCCCAAGAACAAAGGGGTATTTCTACCTTAGAAAATAATCAAGATGGCTTTTGGGATATGACTTTAAGATTTCGGGAGAGGATGCGTCAGGAAAATATTATTTTTGAGGATGCTGATTTTGCTGATTTGCGCGATCGCTCTGTGGGTAGGGAGGTGGAGTTTTGACTTTACGGTATTTATTAGATACGAATGTTATTTCAGAAGTTAATCGACTAATTCCTAATGCTAATCTTGTCCAAAAACTAACTGAGCATCAACGGGAAAGCGCGATCGCTTCTGTAACAATGCATGAGCTTTTGTACGGATGTTTGCGTTTGCCAGAGTCAGGGAAACGTCAATTTTTGCTTGATTACATTAACCAAATCCCTTTAAAGATGCCAATACTGAGCTATGACTTGCAATCGGCACAGTGGCACGCTCAGGAGAGGGCTAGATTATCGAAGATTGGTAAGTCTCCTGCGTTTGCTGATGGTCAAATTGCGAGTATTGCTTATCGTAATAATTTAATTTTAGTGACTAATAATGTTTCTGATTTTCAATTTTTTAATGATTTAACAGTTGAGAATTGGTTTATTACTAGTGATGAAGAGTAAGTTTAGGTTCTTTGATCGTTTAAGGGATATTTAGTAAAGGTAGAGTTTGAGTTATGGAAACATTAAATAATATTTGTCTTGATATCATTGATTGTGAGCATAAAACAGCACCTATTCAAGATGAAGGAATACCATCTATAAGAACAACAGATATAAAAAATGGATTTCTTGATTTCAAAGGAGCAAATAAAGTATCAGAAGAGACTTATCAAAAATGGACACAAAGATTAGAGCCTAGAGAATATGATTTGATACTAGCTAGAGAAGCCCCTGTTGGACAAGTTGGACTTGTTCCAAAAGGGCAGCGTGTTTGTTTGGGGCAAAGAACTGTTTTAATTAGACCAAATACGCAAAAAATTTATCCATACTATCTTTTATATCTTTTGTTATCTCGTGAAATACAACATGAAATGAAAGTTAGGGCTTCAGGTTCTACTGTTGAACATTTAAATATGTCTGATATTAGAAATCTACAATTAGATGATTTGCCATCCCTAAAAATCCAAAAAGAAATTGGGGATACGCTTGGAAATATTGATGCAAAAATCGATAATCTGAGGCGGCAAAATGAGACTTTAGAGGCGATCGCGCAGTAACGTCTCAATAACCACTGGTAAAATAGGGGGTTGCCAAAAGAGTCAAAATCTGGTTTAAGAAAGAGATGAGTATTAACAGCAACACTAACCTAGTCGAAACAAATACCCCAGCCACGGAGGTAGAAGGTTTACGTCGG
>JBDNJN010000206.1:0-6756 GCA_041687725.1 Pseudanabaena sp. | reverse complement strand
TTTCGCCGAAATATATGATTGCTGTTCGTTTTTGGTTTCCACTTGGCTTAGACATCGCTTAATCCTCAGTTTCTTGCTTCTAAATTCTATGCTTTCCTGCTTGGCTTTTTCTCAAAGCACCAAATTTTAAACTATGTGGCTTAGCAGTCTTTTCAAAAATTTTACTGGTTCTGGTTTGAGCGCAAAGCGCTGTAAAAAGCGATCGCGATAGTATAGTTAACGCAGAATTTATAGATGATTAATGAGAACTTATGCGAATTTTATTAGTAGATGATGAAGAAGAACTGGCTCAGCCCTTGCAAAGGATTTTGACAAATCAGGGGTATGTGGTCGATAGCGCTAATAGTGGCGATCGCGGTTGGGAATTGTCTCAGACAGGCGATTATGACCTGCTGATTTTGGATTGGATGATGCCTGAAAAGTCGGGAGTCGAGATTTGTAGCGAGTTGCGCCTGAAAGGAGATAATACCCCCGTTCTCATTCTTACTGCCAAAGACACCCTTGACGATCGCGTGATGGGTTTGGATAGTGGAGCCGATGACTATCTCGTAAAGCCCTTTGAGTTGCGGGAATTACTTGCTAGAGTCCGCGCTCTACTGCGCCGCATCCCGATCGCAAGCGAGCCAAATCGATTAAGTTATGGAGATTTGGAACTAGATCGCGATAATCAAGTCGTATATCGAGAACAAATAGCGATCGCCTTAACTGAGAGAGAATATCAACTCTTAGAATATTTTATGTTCCATCCTAATCAATTACTTAGCCATGAGCAAATCTCGCAACATCTTTGGAAAGAAGGCGAAGATGTGCCAACCAGTAATGCACTCGCGGCGCAGATCAAATTATTACGGCGCAAAATTGATCGCGATCGCCCAATTTCGCTCATAAATACTGTGTATGGTAAAGGCTATCGCTTTGGTTAGATACATAGCATCACCTTAAGAGTAAAGCGGTTAAGAACAATGGGCTTAAGCCCATTGTCTGTGTATGTCTTTAAACAAGGCTTTCAAAATTGTGAGCCGCGATCAGGCGAACGTATGTAAAATAGTGTCGTGTGGGCATCAATGGAGTGAAAAATCGTGGGACAGGCTCAATTACCGCCGCAGGAACCAGCTAACTCTTCGCTTGCCAAAAATCTTGGACGCGTTGGTGTTGGACTAGCGATCGCCGTTACTGCATCGAGCTTAGGTGCTTTTTGGTATGGACGCTACTTTCTTAATGTGGAATTGTCGCCGCTTTTGCAATCTGAGTTAACCAAATCTCTCAAGCGCCCCTTACAGCTAGGCAAAGTCGAACGAGTTGGTCTTTCGAGTATGCGGTTTGGCAGATCGATTATCCCGCCAACCGATAAAGAATCAAATTTTTTAGTAGTTGAGGCGATCGAAGTTAAATTTGATATTTGGAGTTACGCGCTGCGTCGCCAAATTACTTTAGATGCGATCGCCGAGCAGCCGCAGATATTCCTCAAGCAGGATGCTACGGGTTTATTGCAACTTCCTGAAATCAAGCCACCAGAACGCCAAACTAGAGATGGCTTTATTGATTTGCGGACGATAGCTTTTAAAGATGCCCAGATCACAGTTCAAACTATTGCTAAAGGTGAGTTAGTTTCGATTAGTCAAGTGCAGATCGATAGTAATTGGAAAATTGCTGATCTCAACAATCAAAGCTTGCAAATGAATGGTAAAGGAAATGTCACTTTGCCTAACCTCGCCGCGATCGCCACGCCTCCAAATCCCGAACAACTTAAAAAAGCGATCGAGACCGCTAATGCGGACAAAGACGGGAATAGAGGAAATGTCGCTTTTACGATTGATTGGGATTTGACCAGAGGAGCGGGCAAGGTTAATATCCTGTCTCCTGATTTACAGGTTGCTGCCATTCAAGGATTTGCGGTTAACTTACCTTTAGAAGTTCAGCAAGGTAAGCTTGACGCTCAAGCAACAATCATCGTAAATGCCGAAAAGGCAGCTCCAAACGATTCTTTGCTAGCGGCGAATAGCATTGCGATCATCGCCAAGCTTACTGAAGGCGTAGTTAAATCTCCACAATTAACTCAACCAATTACCAATATTGCTGGGCTGCTCAATTTTGATGGCACAAATGCGACCTTAACTAATTTTTCAGCGCAATATGGGTTGCTTCAAAGCAATGTTGATGGCACTTACAATCCCCAAAGAGGCTTTGATCTCACCTTTGCTAGTGCCGCACTGGATTTAAGTAAAGGATTAGAGAGCTTTGGCATCAAAACACCTGTAGCGATCGCAGGTGAAGTAAAGCTAGATGGCAAGTTTACAGGCACAGCCCAAAAACCAGCCCTGACGTTAAATATAACTACACCTAAAACAGTTAGCTTTGATCGAGTTGTTGTTGATCGCTTTTTAGCAACGATTGAACTTAAAGATCTAAAGACGCTACAAATCAAAAAAGTTCAAGCAGCGTCTACAGGCGCAACCCTGACAGGTGAAGGGCAAATTAAATTGCCCCAAAAAGATAAACCTGCGGAGATTTTATTTAATTCCAGCATTGTTGGCGTTGTCGAAGATTTTACCAATCTCTATGGTACAAAGCTGCCGATCGCCATTGGACAAGTTACCAGTTCTTTGCAAATTACTGGTGCTTTAGATAATCCCCAAATTTTGGCGCAGATCGAGGCTCCCAATGCCACTTATCCTGCAAGGGGAGAGGTTTTTTTAGCAGATAGTTTAGCCACAATTCGGAATACGAAGATCCGTTTTCCCATCGGTGAAATCGGTCTAGCTGGCACTTACAATATTGTCAGTGGTGCATGGAAATCACAACTAAATAGTAATGGCATTCCATTATCAGCTTTTTTGCTAAACCAAAAAGGAATTATCGAAGGATTGATTAATTTGCGAAGCGATCGCGGCGGTTTTACGCCAGCAGATATTACTGGTGATGGCAATGTGAGCTTACCACAAGGGCTAACAGAAGTTCCCGATGCGATCGCCGCAAATCTCATCTGGGACGGTAGAAATCTGCTAATTCCCTCATTACAAGTTGGTAACTATTTAACCGCCAATGGCAAAGTTGATTTAGCATTCCCGAATAATTCACTTAATGAATTACCCACAGGGCTTGCAGGGATTAACCTCGATCTGATTTCGCGTAATGTGAATATCAATCGCCTAGCAACCCTCTCTAGTGCCATCCCTGCTCAAGCTTCAGGAATTCTTAATTTTCGCGGTAATCTTTCAGGCGCGATCAATAAGCTCAAAATTGCGGGAGCTTTAGAATTAGATAATGTCGATCTAGCTTCCTTTGGTTCTAGTTTTGCCAAGCAGGGAATAGTGGCTCCATCACGCGGTTCTCTTGATTTTGACGGTAAGATTAATGGTGATTTGGCAGATCCAAAACTAGTTGGTAATGTGCGTGTAGCTAGTCTGAAGGTCAATCAAATCGAACTTGATAATCTCACTTTTAACGGCGCTTTAAATGGGATTGGTAGCGTTATTCAAGCAACGGGCGATCTCTTGCTAGCAGGGCTAAAAGTCGATAAATTAGCCTTCGATCCCCAATTAGAAGGCAAGCTAAATTTTAATGGCAACCAAGGCTTAAATGTTGATTTGCGCGGAAAGCGCGATCGCATTACCGCGCGTCTAGATAGTGCTTTTCGCCCCATTGATTTCAACGTGAATTTGGGTGAAGCGATCGCCACGGGTAAACGTCTGGAAAATAATCCTCGTCGTCTCCAAGTAGCGATCGCGAATATTCCCCTAGCTCTAGTAGCTTCTCTCTCTGGACAAAACGATGTCAGTGGGAAGCTTTCTAGTAATCTGATTGTTGATTTTACCAATAATCCTACTGCAACGGGTGATATTACGGTCGAGCGTCCAAGGTTTGGGCGAGTGATTGCGGAACGGGCGATCGCTAAAGTATTTTATGCTAACGGAATTTTGGATGTCAAAAATGGAAATATAAGCGTCCGTCAGGGAGAAACTAATAATGAGTACAAATTCAATCTGACTTACAATCCCAATATCGATGAGTCAATCATAGGGGCGGTCGAAATCGCTCAAGGTAGAGTACAAGACGTTTTTGCAACTCTCCAATGGGCAAATATTGTGGATATTACTCAAGGGATTACTTTTGATAAATTTAAAGCATCAGAATTACAGCCTTTAGCCGCAATTAAATTATTAGGTGAACCTCTATACAAGCAGTTGCAATACCTTACCCAAATCGAACTTCGACAAGAACAACAGGAAACTGCCGCTTCAGCTCGTAACTTCAATTTGCCGCCGCTTACAGAGTTTCAGGGTGATATTCAGGGCAAAGTCACATTTGGATATAATCAAAGCCGAGGCATTCGGATCGGATTTAATGTTGTCGGCAAAAAATTTGAGTATGGCAAGTTTGCTGTTGACGATATTCAAGTAGAGGGACGTTATGCTTATGGTGTCTTTAACATTGCCAAAGCCAATTTCCAATCAGACAAAAGCTTTGGACGGATTACGAACGCAAGAGTTAGAGTGACTCCAACCGCAAATCCATTATTTAGATTTCGCGAACAAAGTGGAGAAATTGAGCTTAAAGACTTTCCGATTGAATCTTTGAGACCATTACCATTTTTTAGTGCGATCCCCTTTGATTTGACTGGAAAAGTGAATGGCAATCTTTCCATCTCTGGCACTACTTTGCTTGATTTAGGAGTTAAAGGTCAATTGAGCCTGACCGATGGTTCGGTTAATCGTCAAGCGATCGATCTTGTAGCGGTAAAATTCCAATATGACAAGTTAAATGTTAACTTCACCGCCAATATGAAAATCGCGGATAAAGATCTTGTGATGGCTTCAGGAAATATTGGTGTTTTTGGAATCTTTGACGTTAAACTGGATGTGAAAGATCAAGGTATTGCTTTTATCAATATTTTTAATCAGCCTGTGCGTTGGGTCGATGGCAAAGGTAATATTAATATCAGAGCAAATGGAACTTTTAAAGATCCTAAAATCGAAGGTAAAATGGTAGTTGATAACGCCAAGGTCAAGATTGCAGGCTTACCAGGTGACTTTACTGAAGTTCAAGGCACTATAGATTTTACTCGTGATCGCCTGATTAGTAACATCACTAGCAACTTCAGTGAAGGTAAATTAGCCCTGAAAGGAATTCTCCCAATCAGTAATATTAACCTTCTATCAGCCGATAGCCCCGAATATCAACAAGCCCTTACGATCAACGCCGACAAGCTAAAGCTGAGCATTCGTGATATTAGTTCAGACAACTTCAACACTCGTGTGATTGTCAGGGGAGCATTATTAACGCCAATTCTTACGGGTGAAGTTCTGTTAGTTGATGGTCGATTTGTGATTGGTAATGAGTCTGACCCTAATACTGGAAGTCTCGCCAATGAAAGTAGCAATGTAGCTGATGTTGCCTTCGATCGCCTTGCCGTTAAATTACAAAATATGCAAGTGACGCGCTTCCCCATATTTAACTTCTTAGGTGAAGGAACCCTAATTGTGAATGGAACCTTCCTAAAGCCAGAGCCAGAAGGCAAAATTAAGATATCACGCGGACAGTTTAATGCGATTTCGACAAGGTTCCGACTTGATCGCGCTTACGAAAATTTTGTAGAATTTAAACCATCCCAAGGCATCATTCCCACACTCAATGTTCGTGTTACTGGAGCCGTCGCCGAGATTACCCGCGCACCCATCAATTCCAATCGACCTAACGATTTATTTAGTCCTAATGAAGTACCTGTCAGTAATCTGGGAGCGCAGAAGACATTACGAGTCCAAGCCAGTATCACAGGTAGTGCGATCGCGCCAGATATTCGCCTCACCAGTAGTCCGCCTCGCCGTCAATCAGAAATTATTGCGCTCATCGGTGGTGGAGTTTTACAACAACAAGGCGGCTCTGATCCTGCGGCAGCGCTAGCAAGTTTTGCGGGTGGTACATTCTTAAACTTCTTGCAAGATGCGATCGGCGACACGCTCAATTTAGCAGAGTTTAATCTCAGCCCAGTCATCACGAGATCTTCAGGCAGTACCAGCACAGGAACTTTAGGGCTATCGGCGGAGGCGGCGATTGATATTAGTAATAACTTCTCGGTTTCACTGCAACGGATTATCAATGACTCCACGCAACCGACTAATTTCTCAATTCGCTATCGCCTTGATCCGAATATTCTTCTGCGCGGTAGCTATGGCTCCGATGGTCAAACAGGTGTGTCTATCGAATACGAAAATCGGTTCTAAACGGATGTGTTTGCCTTACCGTCAAGATATCGCCATACAGCCTATTGAGGCTTTAAGAGGTACAGAGAAGTTTTTGAAAGTGCCGCTTCGCGGCACTTTCAAAAACTTCTCTGGGTTTTATGACAGCGCAAAGCGCTGTACTCAAGAAATTGTAAAAGGAGATCGCTTTCTCGTCATCTTTTTTGACTCTGGTAGAGAAATTGTGATCGCTTGTTGGTAAATTTGAGGCGATCGCTCTTGTAGTTAGATTGGTTCGCGATCACTGTGGTTTTAGCTTTGTGAAAAACGATCGCAATTCTAATATTTTTTGGCTTTCCTGAAAGAAAATGGCTAGTGACATCCTCCCGACGCTCAACTGAGTACAGTTAGAGCGCGGGCTTCTCGAAGAAAGCCATTTTACAGGAGACTCGTACTTTGAGCTTTACGTCCGAAGATACAGGTCATCGTCTTTTGGACTCACTGCACCAGTTTCACGTTCCTTATGACCTAGGCACGGACGGGTGTTACCTACCAAGACTGCGATGTTTGTCGCCCC
>JBDNJN010000205.1:0-3588 GCA_041687725.1 Pseudanabaena sp. | reverse complement strand
TGGTACGCATCAATCACTGTAAATTGTGAGGTGGTGCGTGAAACTGGTGACGGTGCGATTGGCTTAGATTTTGGTGTTACTCACGCTGTTGCGATGAGTGACGGGACAATTATTGACGCTCCTAAATTCTTGGCAAAAGCAGCTAAAGAAATCAAAAAAGCCAATAAAGAAAAACGGCGCAAACGTTGCCCTAACCGCAAGAAGAAAATCAAAGCTTCTAAGGGTTGGAAACGAGCGCAAAATAAAGTGTCTCAACTTACTCGCAAGGTCGCGAGAAAAAGAGACGATTGGATGCATCAAATTTCTAGCAATATAGTTCGCGGTAATAGCCTAATTGCCACCGAGAAATTGACCATCAAAAATATGACTCGCAAGGCTAAGAAGGGTAGTAGGCGTAAGGCTCAGAAAACTGGGCTAAACCGCAATATGCTTGATGTTGGGATCGGTATGCTTAAATCCGCGATTGAGTACAAGGTTACTGAAGCGGGTGGGCAGTATATTGAGATTCCAACTCAGAAGGTAAAACCTTCTCAAACTTGCCCTAATTGCGGTCATCAGCAGAAAAAAGAACTCAGTGAGCGTGTGCATACTTGTTTGCCATGTGGCTACACGGCAGATCGAGATGTGGCGGCGGCGCAAGTCATGCTCAACTGGGTTTTATATGATTCTACGGTGTTCGGAACGAGCGTCGTCAAACGTGGAGAGCCAAGCTCTACTCCATCCCCTACGCATTGTGGCGGGATGGCGCAACTTGGCTCGGCGAAGCGTAAAAAACACTCCTTGCTCGATGGGAATTTAGAAACCCCATCCTCGCGTAGCAGGTTGGGGTAGTTCATAGAATATCGTGTCAGTACGCATAGAAAGCAGATTATCAGAAAATTGATTCTATAACTTTTTGAGCTTTTGAGTAGATGGCGCGAAGTGCCGAATCTCATCGCAAGATCAACATAGCATCGCCAAAAGAATAAAAACGATATTCATTAGCGATCGCCTCTTGATATGCCGACATTAAAAACTCGCGCCCATCTTTACCCAAAAACGACGACACCATCATTAGCAAAGTTGACTTGGGCAAATGAAAATTAGTCACCATCCCATCCAAAACTTTCCATTCATACCCTGGATAAATCATTAAATTCGTTTTACCCTTAAAAACCTGAAAATTGGCATTTTCCAACGATCGCGCCACCGTACTACCCACGCCAAAGATCCGACCACCCCGCGCCTTAGTTTCTTTGATTTTGGCGATTACTTCTTCATTTACTTCGCACCATTCGTTGTGCATCACATGCTGCGTGATATCTTCCGTCTCCACAGGACGAAATGTACCAATACCCACATGCAAAGTCACAAAAGCTTTATCAACACCTTTTTCCTTTAGCTTTTGAAATAACTCATCCGTAAAATGTAATCCTGCCGTTGGTGCGGCGATCGCACCAGAAATCTCGGCATAAATAGTTTGATAGCGTGCAGGGTCAGCATGGGAATCCGTGACATAGGGGGGTAGGGGAACTGTCCCTAGTTGCTCAATAATTTTGTCAAGGTCTGCCCCAGCAGGAATATGAAACTGCAATTCTCGCGCTCTAGTAGTTGTCTCGATACTTTCGACCGTCGCTTTCACGTTTTCGGCAAAGATGATCGTGCTACCAATCGGCAGGCGCTTACCTGGTTTGACCAACGCCAACCAGCGATCGTGTCCAACTGGCTCCGTCAACAAAATTTCGACAGGGACTCCTGAGATCTTATGCCCATACATTCTTGCAGGAATAACTTTGGTGTTATTAAAGACTAGTAAATCTCCTGCTTGCAAAAAATCTGGCAGATCGTAAAAATGGTGATGCTGTATATTTCGCGCTGCATCAATTACCAATAATCGCGATGTATCCCTAGGTGTGACTGGATCTTGAGCAATGCGATCGCTCGGTAATTCATAGTCATAGGCACTCAACGCATAGTCAGGCTCAAGTTCGTTCGCAGGCGATGAAGTCATAGAGAGGTTACATTTTAGGATATGGGTACTACTTAAAAATTAGCAGCACAACTCTAAGTGTTTGCCAAAAAGTGACTAAGTTACAAAAAAATATAAGAAATTTTATATACCAATCGCGAAAACAGTGGTATACAGATGGCAGAAGCAACATATCCTTTGCATATGGTGCGATCGCACTTTCAAACTTTAAATATTGAACGAGGAGTTTATGCAGTACTTAATGACAGATCTTCACCAACGCTTTATCGGTGCATTGAACTATAACAAACCCCTTGCTGTGGGTGATGTATTTCGGGCTGACAATACGAAAACTTATACAGTTGTTAGCATTAACGACACTCGCAACCAGAGTAAAGATGTCAAATCCGTAACCGTAATCCCTGTGCGCGAAGCCGTAGCGGCTCATTAATTAAGTAACTTAGCGATCGCCACAGTTGGTTATGGCACTCAAGTTGCAAATTGATAATTATTGTTTTAGCTATTACTCAGAGGGTGATCCTCGCAATCCTCCAATCTTGTTTTTACATGGATTTATGGGCGATCTCCTTGAGTTTAAACAAGCAATCGCAATTTTGTCTGAACAATTTTACTGTGTGGCGATCAATTTACTAGGGCATGGTCAGACTAAAGTGGTCGATCAAGTAACGGATCGAGATGAAGACTACACAATAGATTCCACCGCTAATTTCATTATTAAGTTTTTAGACTTACTGTGTGTGGAACGCTGTTTTTTAGTCGGTTACTCCATGGGCGGTAGGTTAGCTTTATACCTAGCTCTCCATTTCCCACAATATTTCTTTAGAGTTGTTCTCGAATCAGCATCCGCAGGTTTGAGAACAGAAGTCGAAAGAAGCGATCGCCGATCCAAAGATCAACAATTGGCGGCAAAACTAGAAACAGGTGACTTTCGCTCGTTTTTGGAAAATTGGTATCAACAGCCAGTTTTTGCAAACCTGCGATCGCATCCAAACTTTGCCCAGATGTTAGAACAAAGATTAAATAACTCTCCATCTCAACTAGCCAAATCCTTACGCAATCTCAGCATAGGAATACAGCCATCATTATGGGGAAAACTATCGAAAAATGAGATTCCGTTACTATTACTTGCGGGTGAGTTAGATTCCAAGTTTGTCCAAATAAATCACCAAATGGAACAGCTATGCAAGTTCTCTAAGCTAGAAATCATAACTAGCTGTAGTCACAATATTCATTTCGAGAGTCCCAATCTATTTGTTGAGAAAGTGAAAGCTTTTTTTACTAATTAAGTAGTTGGCACTGGTTCCGTAAGTATATGACGCAAGCGTATGGTTTACGGACAATTCTGCATTGTCCGACATAGTAAGTAGGCAAGCATAATTAAACCCAAAAAGCTGTAGCAGCAAACGCTGCGCGTTCGCTGCTACAGCTTTTTGGGTTTTAATGTAACGCACCTTATTATTGTTTGAACGGATCCAACTATGTGACATCCTCCCGACGCTCAACTGAGTACAGTTAGAGCGCGGGCTTCCCGAAGAAAGCTCTTTTACAGGAGACTCGTACTTTGAGCTTTACGTCCGAAGATACAGGTCATCGTCTTTTGGACTCACTGCACCAGTTTC
>JBDNJN010000024.1:0-39381 GCA_041687725.1 Pseudanabaena sp. | reverse complement strand
GGTATGGAAGTAATGCACGAGCGCAACGCTCACAACTTCCCTCTCGACTTGGCTGCTGTTGATGTAGCACCTGTCGCAATGGCGGCTCCTGCTATCAACGGTTAATCTTGACGATTGATTCTTGAATAAACAAAAAAGCCCTTCTTTAGATGGGCTTTTTTGTTTGATACATTAGTTTTAACAGTCGCGATCGCCATAACAGCCAGTTGGCGGTTACACTCGATTTTGAATTCTTGCTAAAATCGGGGCGTTTCAGATCGCATTTGGAACTAAAGACATGGATGTTAAAGCATTTCAACCAAGAAATATGGGTTCTGAAAACTTTTATGCGGATTTACCTGTTCTTGAGAATTTTACTGATATTACCTATAATGAAAATTTTTGTGATGTTCCTAAAAATTGGGCGGTAATTGTTACGGATATTGTCGAATCAACGCAGGCGATCGCTGATGGCAAGTATAAAGATATCAATCTCTTGGGAGCTTGTTCCATCATTGTGATTTTGAATATAGTGGAAGATTTAGAAATTCCCTTTGTGTTTGGTGGTGATGGTGCTTCAATTCTCATTCCTTCTAAATTTATCCCACAAGCAGAACAAGCATTGCTAGCAGTGCAGAAACTGGCAACTGAAGAATTTAATCTTGACTTACGAGTTGGCATCGTTCCAATGGAGGCGATCGCCCCGAACTATGAAATTAAAATTGCGAAGCTGCGAATTTCAGAAAACTATAATCAAGCAATTCTTAGAGGTGGCGGCATTAGCTATGCTACAGATTTGGTCAAAAATCAAGCAACAACTGATTTATATACTCCTAAATCTCAAAGCTCAGAGGCGATCGCTGATTTTTCTGGATTAGAATGTCGTTGGCAAGATATTCCCACCCGCCACGAAGAAATTGTTAGTCTGATCATATTAGTGACAGCACCAAGTCAAAGCCAGACAGATCTTATTTATCGTGAAGTAATTAACGAAATTGATCGTATTTATGGTCAAGGTACAGAATGTCATCCTGTCGTATCTAATAACCTCCAACTTGCTTTTCGAGAAAAGAATTTATCAGCAGAAACGCGAGTTTTTACCGCTTCTCAAAATTGGTTAAATAAATTTTTATATTTGTGGAAACTGCGTTTAATCAATCTATTAGGATTGATTCTTATGACATTTAATATCAAGACTGGAACGCTTAATTGGGGAGATTATAAGCAGCTTGTTTCAGACTCAACTGACTTTAAAAAATTTGATGATGTTTTGCGAATGGTCATTTCTGGCAAAACTAAACAGCGCCAAAAATTAGTTGATTATTTAGAACAAAAATTTAAAGAAGGACGGTTAGTATATGGAGTTCATGTTTCCGATCGCGCTCTGATGACTTGCCTCGTGTTTGAACGCGCTAGTCATCACGTGCATTTTGTAGATGGAGCCGATGGTGGTTACGCTTTAGCCGCAAAAGAGATGAAAGAACGTATGAAAAGTTAAAATCATAGAGTGGGAGGCGCAAAGCGCCGCCTCTATAATTTGATCGCATTGCAAGGTAGTCTAGTAATAGTGACTATAGCAAAAGGAAATCTCCCGTGCTTTTATCAAAAGGTTTTGAAGTAGAAATCTACACCTCTACACCAACGGGGGATGTGGTGGGCTTTAGCGATCGCATTGTGGCGAATCTCAATGGCTTTGTGCGTGAGCCAGACAGCCGCAATGTTGAATATATTACGCCACCTTTTCATAAATATGAACCATTGTTAATGGCTCTGGTGGAGCCGCGCCAGAAATTACGCCGCTATTTGCGATCGCTTGGCGATTACACTCTGATGCCGGGGAGTACACTTGCTTTGGGTGGGGTCGATCATTTCTATCGCTCTGATCCGCTAAATCCTTACCATGACTACATCGAGCAAACCTATGGCACTAATGTTGTCACAGCCAGCATTCATATTAATGTCGGTATTCCTAATCTAGAATTATTAATTGCCGCCTGTCGTCTAATCCGTCTCGAAGCGCCGCTATATCTTGCGCTGAGCGCCTCCTCACCATTTCTTGATGGTAAAGCAACTGGTTTCCATTCTTCACGCTGGCAGATGTTTCCCAAAACACCAAAGCTAGTTCCCTTATTTAGTAGTCATCGTCATTTTGTGCAATGGACAGAACAGCAATTACAATTGGGAACGATGCAAAATGTCCGTCATCTTTGGTCATCAGTGCGTCCTAATGGTGATAATCGCCCTTATAATCTCAACCGTTTAGAATTACGAATTTCCGATTTAATTATCGATCCTGTCGCCTTACTTGCAATCTCGGCACTTTTAGAAATGCGTCTAAATCAATTTCTAGAAGCTGGAATCCGTTCAGCGCTTGATCCTCTATCACCTAATGCGAGTAAATTCACGCCTAGCGAGCTTGAAGCGATCGCCGATCAAAATGAAGTCGCTGCCGCCGTCAATAGCCTTGATGCAGTTTTAACGCATTGGCAAACAGGCGCACAAATTACAGCGAGGGAATGGATTTCTGATTTGTATGAGCAGTTGCGATCGCGTGCTAAGGATAACGGAGTCTGGTGTTTCTTATCTCCTTTACAAAAAATTCTCGAACAGGGTAACGAAGCCCAACGTTGGCTAGCGGCTTATCACAATGGGCTGTCACCTCGGCAAATTATGACGGACGCGATCGCCTCGGCAGAGCAAATGGATAGAGAACTAGCCGAAGCTTTGTTGCTTATCTAAGAAAAATTAAAACCAAAAAAGCTGTGGCGCACGCTGCGCGTGCGCCACAGCTTTTTTGGTTTTATATTTAGTTTAATTTTACCAAAATTTGTTATTAAGCATTGATTCTATCTGCTGCGAAAATTGCCATTGTTCGGGAAAATTGACCTGTGAATATTCTTCACGCACGGTCTTGAGTGCAATTTCCCATGCATCAGCAAAGCTATTATCCCATCGAGTTTTGAGGCTTGGCACTTGTTTGAGTAAAACCTGAAGCCCGTTGCGCTGATTACGAATTGTCCGCTCCCAACCTTTATAATCGTAAGGAATATTGACATATAGCCGCTTTAGCAGATGTTCAAGTAATGTAATCAAACGACTAATCAATTCTTTTTTTTGCGAAATACCCAAAGATTCCACCTCTTCAATTAAGTTCTCCAGATCTAAATTCTCAAAATCATGTGCTTTTAGCTTCGCAACTGTTTCTTCAACCCATTGCAAAATATCTTGCTCGTATAGAGAAACTATAGATTGTGTCATTGTTCTTACTCCAAAAATTCTGACTCAAAGTTAATTCGATTATATATTGTTGAAATGGCGATCGCTATTTCAAATGATGTCAGGGTAATAGTTGCATCATTCTCATAGGCACTGAATATCCAGCGATCGCCTTCTTTATAGAAGTGTTCGACATACTGGCGATCTTGAGACACTAGCAAATATTCTTGGAAGGAGGGAATAGTGCGATAGGAGGCAAATTTGCCAATGCGATCGTAGTTGGCTGTAGATGGCGATAGAATTTCGGCAATCAGAATCGGATTGACTAATGTATCTTTGCGTCCTTCTTGATATTCTAGTGGCTCAGCCATGACCATCACGTCAGGATATGTGGCTATTTTGCGATCGGGAATCCAGAGACGTTGATCGGTGACAAAAACCAAGTACGGATTTTGTAGAGATCCATGCAAAGTCGCAAAGAGGTTGCCAATAATACGATTGTGTGTCGGTGTGCCGCCAGTCATCGGGTTGATTTCTCCGTCAATATATTCGCTTCTAGTCTCTGCGAGAATTTCGCGATCAAAATAGTCGGTGAGAGAGTGTTTTTTTGTGAGAGTTAGCATAACTATTCATCCAATTTAGACTTACTAAGTAATTGCTTTTGGGAATACTTTGAGAGTGCGAAGCACTCTCAAAGTATTCTATTGTAAAACTAAAGCTTTGGGAATGGCGCTGATTAGCTTTTGGGTATAGGCTTGTTGAGGATTGGTGTAGATAGATTCGGCGGTGTTTAGTTCCACGATTTCGCCTTTGTTCATCACCATGATGCGATCGCTCATAAATTTAACCACACCAAGATCGTGAGAGATAAAAATATAGGTTAATCCAAATTCTGCTTGGAGTTCCTTTAATAGATTAAGAACCTGTGCTTGCACTGACACATCGAGCGCCGATACAGGTTCATCAGCAATGATTAATTTGGGATTGAGAACTAAGGCTCTGGCAATACAAATACGCTGACGTTGACCACCTGAAAACTCATGGGGATAGCGGCGCATGGCGCTCTTCGTTAAGCCAACTCGCTCTAGTAAATAGGCGACTCGCTCTTTCCTAGCTTCAGCTTGACGATAGCGTTGAAAGCGTTCTTGATGGCTATGAACGATCAATGGTTCAGCGATCGCATCGCCAACACTCATACGCGGATTGAGCGAGCCATAAGGATCTTGAAATATGACTTGGAGATCGCAGCGTAATTTTTGGAGGGATTCTCCCTTAATTTGTGAGATTTCCTGCCCTTCAAATTTGACAGAACCCATCACTCCATTAATTAATCCCAAAATCGCTCGACCTGTAGTCGTCTTACCGCACCCCGACTCGCCTACTAAGCCGAGAGTTTCGCCACGATAGACATCAAAGCTAATATTATTGACGGCGACTAGATACCGTTTTTTTAATCCTAAAATACTGCGAATGGGGAACTCGATTCTAAGGTTCTGCACAGAGAGGATTGGGTCTTGTTTTTGTAATTCCGCTAATCGAGCGACAATTTCTTCGGGTGGCACAACTTCTAAATAACGCGAGTTGTTGGGTGATTTCTCAACCATTTGTCCGTTTTGAAGCTCCATAAAATCGCTGACCGTTGGCAATAATCGTAACTGGCGATCGCTTTGCGGACGACAAGCGATTAAACCTTTAGTATACGGATGTTGAGGTGTTTGAAAAATGGCTTGAGTATCCCCAGATTCCACAACTTCGCCTTGATTCATGACGATCGCCCGATCCGCGATCGCCCCCAAAATCCCTAAATCGTGAGTGATAAAGATCATCGACATCTGACGCGATCGCTGAATCTCTTTGAGCAATTCCAGAATTGTCGCTTGCACAGTCACATCGAGCGCCGTTGTCGGCTCGTCCGCAATAATCAATTGGGGATTGCAAGAAATCGCCATCGCAATCATCACGCGCTGCAATTGACCGCCCGAAAGTTCGTGGGGATAGCGTTCAATTAATTGCTCAGGATTGGGTAATTGAACTTCATTAAATAACTGGATCGTGCGTGTCTCTGCTTCCTGTTGCGAAACCTGTTGATGTAGTCGAATTGCCTCGATTACCTGATAACCACAGGTAAATAAGGGATTGAGCGATGTCATCGGTTCCTGAAATACCATCGATATGCGATCGCCCCGATATTTCAGCATTTTTCGCGGTGATACCCGCACCAGATCAAGTGGTGACTCGCCGCTAGGTCGAAATATAACTTCCCCGTTCGTGATTTTGCCTGACTCCCCCAACAAGCCCATAATTGCCAAAGCTGTTGCTGATTTGCCAGAGCCAGACTCGCCCACGATACCAAGGGTTTGACCTTGAGCGAGATCGAAGGAAATATTTTTGACAGCATGGACAAGTCCCTCATCGCCTCGAAAGGTAACCTGTAAGTTACGCACCGATAGTAATAAATCTTCAGTATGGGCGGCGGCTTGTGACATAAATTATGAGTTGACAGGTTAAGGATTATTATAAGAGAACGCTAAGCGCTCTCTTATAATAATCCCTAAATTAATATGCGTCTTCCTTACTCACAACTACCTACACCCGATCTCGATCGCGCTGCTTTTATTGCTAGTGATGCGGTGGTGATTGGCGATGTGCATCTTAGCGATCGCGTAAATATTTGGTACAAGGTCGTGATTAGAGCCGATGTAAATCGCATCGATATTGGTTACTGCACAAATATTCAGGATGGGGCGATTTTACATGGTGATCCCGATCAGCCTTTAGTAATTGGTGAATATGTGACGATCGGGCATCGGGCGGTGATTCATTGCGCTGAAATTGGGCGCGGATGTTTGATCGGCATGGGCGCAATTCTATTAGAAGGTGTAAAAATTGGCGCGGGGAGTATTGTCGGCGCGGGGGCGGTGGTGACGAAAGATGTGCCTGTGGGTGTGGTGGTGGCGGGTGTTCCTGCGAAGGTGATGCGCGAGTTGTCAGAGCAGGAGCAACAAGAGGCGATCGCCCATGCTGAGAATTATTATCAGCTTTCGCTATTGCACTGCAAATAGTTGATTTACAATTAAAAAGCGGCGCAATGCGCCGCTTTTTAGTTGTAGATTACAGCAAACCACAATATTTTTGTAAAAGCCCCGCGAAGCGGGGCTTTTACAAAAATAAGCGAAGTAATAGAAAAGAAATTACTTCACAAACAGCATTTCTTGGTATGTGGGCAATGGCCAGAGATCATCAGCTACTTCGCCTTCCAACGCATCGACAGATTCGCGAACGCTATCCATTAGAGGACGCACAGTCTGCGCGAGAAACTGCATATGTTCTTCGGGAGAAGCGAAATCATGCTTCTTCATAGTATCATTGAGCTTGCTAACTCCATCGATCGCCAGCTTGTTCAAAGAAGCGACTTTTTCGATGGTTTCCTTGTCAAACTCAACGCCGATCTCTTTCATGCTGAGAGCGGTATTGCTGAGATCCGAGAGATAACGGGTTGCCGCAGGATAAATCAAGGTTTTCACCATGCTGACAACGAGCTTAGCTTCCACTTCAATCGAGAGAATATACTGCTCAGCGTAAGTTTCAAAGCGGCTAGCTAGCTCAACAGGAGATAAAACTCCCATCTTGTCAAACAATTCTTCGATGTAAGATTCCTTGAGAACTGGCAAAGCATCAGCAGTGGTGCGAAGATTGGCTAAACCGCGTTCGGCGGCAAGTTTGTGCCATTCTTCAGAATAGCCATTACCATTAAAGATTACTGCGCCATGCAATTCCATCACTTCTTTGAGAACTGTAGAAATAGCAGCACTTAAGCTAAGTCCTTTAGCCATTTCCGCTTCAAGCTGTTCTGCCATCCACCCCAGTGAATCAGCCAAGATCGTGTTCATCGCGACTAGAGGACCAGCCACAGATTGAGCAGAACCAACAGCACGGAACTCAAAGCGGTTACCAGTGAAGGCAAATGGCGAAGTGCGGTTGCGATCGCCTGGGTCTGTTGGCAAAATGGGCAACGTGTCTACACCAATATTCATCAAGCCCCTACCAGTAGAGCTCTTTAAATCGCCTTGACGAATCTGCTCAAATACATCCTCAAGTTGAGAACCTAAGTACATCGAGATAATCGCAGGAGGAGCTTCGTTTGCACCTAACCGATGATCGTTACCAGCAGTTGCCACGACTGCACGCAGAAGAGGGCCATACTTATGCACACCACGAATGATTGCGCCACAGAAAACCAAGAACTGAGCGTTAGAGTGGGGCGTGTCACCTGGATCGAGCAAGTTACCTTGGGTCGAGTTACCAACTGACCAGTTGACGTGCTTACCAGATCCGTTAATGCCTGCAAAGGGTTTTTCGTGAAACAGGCAGATAAATCCATGCTTTTTAGCGGTGAAGCGGAAAATAGTCATCAGCATTTGCTGGTGATCGGTGGCAACGTTAGCTGCTTCAAAGTTTGGCGCAATTTCAAATTGACCAGGAGCAACTTCATTGTGACGAGTCTTTGCAGGAATACCGAGGCGGTAGAGGCGCTCTTCGACATCTTGCATGAAGACTTGAACACGTTCAGGGATTGCACCGAAGTAATGGTCATCAAATTGCTGACCCTTTGCCGAGGGCTTGCCAAACAGGGTACGACCTGCTAATAGCAAGTCTGGGCGTAAATTTGCAAAGTTAGCATCTACTAAGAAATATTCTTGTTCAGCACCACAGCTAGAGTTGACAGGAGCAACATCTTTTTCACCCATAAGCTTCAACACTTTGGTTGCGGCTTTGTTCATTGCGGCGATTGATCGCAACAATGGGGTTTTCTTGTCTAGGGCTTCGCCAGTCCAAGATACGAAAACTGTAGGAATACACAGTGTTGAACCGTTATCGGTTTCTAGGATGTAAGCGGGACTGGTAACATCCCATGCTGTGTAGCCGCGTGCTTCAAAAGTAGAGCGGATACCACCGTTGGGGAATGAAGAACCATCAGGCTCGCCTTGAACTAATAATTTGCCAGCAAATTCAGAAATTGCCGAACCGTCGCTTTGAACTGAGATAAAGCCATCATGCTTTTCGGCTGTAGCGTTGGTCAAAGGATAAAAGACGTGGGCGTAATACAATGCGCCCTTAGAGATTGCCCAGTCTTTCATTGCTAATGCGATCGCGTCAGCTACTGAGGCATCAAGAAGCTTACCAGTTTGAATTGTTTTCTTGATGGACTTGAAGACTGGCTTAGGAAGGCATTCTTGCATCTTGCTCAGAGTGAACACATCGGTTGCCCAAATTTCTTCCAAGCGCTTCGGTGCTTTCTTGGGCATCGTCTCGCGATTGGTGATCTGATAAATAGCTTGAATGCGCGACTCGTTTCCGCTCATGATCGTTTTTAGGATTAGTTAATTTTTTATCATCATACTCAAGATATATTTACCAAATGGACAAAAAAGATACCGAATCGATCGCACTTGATTGCTATAAACTCGCCCAAAAATATGATAAGTCGTTAGGTATGAGAAAACCCAAAAAGCTATAGCGCACGCTGCGCGTGCGCTACAGCTTTTTAGGATTTAAGGGTTATGCTTATGTGCTTGTAGTAGGTTTATAAAGTTATGAACGCGATCGCCATCGATTTTGGTAGTAGCAACACGGTGATTGCCCGATGGAATATTGCCACGAATCAGCCTGAAACCTTAAATTTTGCCAATCTTAATCGTCCTGCACCTCTAAATTTTCTGGTTCCGTCGCTAATATATGTGCAGAATGCTGAAGCAGAAATTGTTGAAATTGGTCAGCGCGTTATTGATAAAGGCAAAGATCACCCCCAGCCGCGACTATTTAACCAAATCAAGCGGCGGCTAGCTGCAAAGGTGCAATATATTCCTAAACTTGATGACATTAAAATCACGCCTGAATGGTTGGGTTATCAGTTTTTGCGTGAGATCGCCAAGGAAATGAGATCGCAACAAATATTTCCATCAGAAATAATTTTGACTGCGCCAGTGCAAGCTTACGAAAAATATTTACGCTGGCTAGAGGACTGTAGTTCTGAGATATTCGCGCCGAATTTGCCAACCTTAAAGTCACCTCGAATTAGAATTCTTGATGAACCGACGGCGGCGGCTTTGGGATATGAGGCGATCGCCCCTAGTGCATTGGTATTGGTAATTGATTTTGGTGGTGGCACATTAGATTTATCGTTGGTGCGCTTGCCTAAAAGCGAGAATGTGGACAAATGGGGAGAGCAGATCGGCATAAATCGTAGTGAATGGACAGAACACAAGGCGGAGGCGATCGCCAAAACTGGTTACACGATCGGCGGTGAAGATATCGATCAATGGTTAATTCAAGACTATTTAGAAAGCCGCGATGAAGTAAAAAATTTAAGCATTCTTAAATTATTAATGGAACGGATTAAAATCAAACTCTCTGAAGCGGAAATAGCTTCCGAAGTCTTTTTTGATATGGCTACTCAATCGGCAACTGAAATTACTTATACAAGTCAGCAATTAACACAATTATTAGAACGCAAAGGCTTTTATCGGGTTCTCCAGTCAGCGATCGATGAATTAATTAACCGTGCTTTTAATAAAGGGATTCTCAAAGGTGATCTGAAAACTATTCTCTTAGTCGGTGGTTGTACGCTGATTCCATCAGTTCGAGCTTTTATTGAAAATTATTTTAAAATGGGAAAGGTATATAGTCACAAGCCATTTGAAGCGATCGCCCATGGTGCATTGATGCTCAGTCAAGGCATGGATGTTCAAGATTATCTTTTCCATTCCTATGCCATTCGCTATTGGGATCGCGCAATCGAAAAATGGAAATATCAACCCCTATTTCGGCGCGGTCAAGTCTATCCCACTCGCCGCCCCATAGAGTTATTACTGAGAGCGACTCAGTCTGATCAGCATGAGATTGCGCTGACCATCGGCGAACTCGAAAACCGTCCTACAGGTGCAGCAGAAGTAAGTTTTGATGGCGATCGCATTGTCATGCAGTTTAACCAAAAAGCTCAAGAAACTTTCCAACCTTTACAAGCTGATCTAAATGGTGAAGGAATGCCACAGGCGATCGCGATCCTCGATCCTCTTGGTCAACCCGATTGCGATCGCTTGAAAGTTCTATTCAGCATTAGTGAAAATCGCGAGTTAATGGTGACAGCGATCGATCTAGTTACACAACGTAACTTATTAACTGATTATCCTGTCGCAAAATTGCATTAAGTAGGTAGGCGAAATAAAACCCAAAAAGCTGTAGCGCACTCTGCGCGTGCGCTACAGCTTTTTGGGTTTTAAGGTTTTATAGAAAACTAGAGCGCAAGCTCCAATAAAAATCCTACGCGACTGTCATAGACTAAAGGCGATCGCCGCCATTCGATTTTTGTGCCTAATCTTAAATTATTGGTAATTGCATAACTAGTTGAGAGTGTGGTCGTACTCATTTCCAGATCGCCACTAGGACTAGTAAAAGTATGGCTCAACCGCAAATCGGAACTATGGGGCGACAATACTAGAATCCCCTGTAATCCTACATCTAAGCCTGAAATTTGCGGACGATCTAGTTGATTAAATTGACGATAGCCCACAATTGGCGAAATATTCCAATAGGAACCCAACGGCAGAACGTAATAGCGAATATTCGCCACAAGCTCACTTTCACGACCGCTAAACTCAGCTTGATAACTTCCATTCACTGTTAAAGGCGATCGCCCTACAAATAAATCTTCAACCCCAGCTTCAATCCCCAGTGAATTATTACGTGATGTAATGCCAATATTTAGCTTCGTATTAAAACTAGGTTCATTATAAATATCTTCTAAAAGATCGGGTGGATTGTCCAGCCAACGTCTCAATACTGGACTATTTTCAATCACTTGGCGATCGATTTCTAGCTCGTTGAGCCGATGCGACATTTTTGCATCAGCGTAGGCTGGGGTGCTAATAATGAAGTAAGACAATGCACCCATAGCGATCGCCAAATTTCTGATCATATATTTTGAGGCCGCCGAGATAAAAATATCGTGGATTTAATCTTAATACAAAACAAAACCCAAATATGATTCGGCGGGCTTTGCCCGCCGAATCATATTTGGGTTTTGTTTAATTTGCGATCGCGATATAATTGAAGTATGAAATTTTCGACCTTGCTGATTATTGTTGGCGCGATCGCCCTGCCTTTTGCACTCTTTGCCGTAAAAAAAGCTATGTCTGCTCCCCTACCCGTAGGCTTTCCAGCGCCAACTACCCACGATACTATCGAAGTCAAGCAATATCCTGCCTATCGCTCAGGGACATATACCTATGAAGGTAATCTCAGCGACGCTACAAGTTATTCCTTTAATCCGCTATTTCGTCATATCAGTAGTAACAATATTTCGATGACTGCCCCTGTGGAAGCTCGCTACCCGATCGCCACGATCGATCAACCCATCCAAAGCGGAAAAGCCAAAGTTTCGTTCCTTTACAATAATAACGAAATTAATCCCCAGCAAGTATCTCAAGATATTCAAGTAGAAGATCATGCACCGATGCTGGTTGTGAGTTTGGGAGTGCAAGGAGCCTATGGCTATAAAATGTATCAGAGAGATGTCGCACGGTTAAAGCAATGGCTAGCCAACCATGCAGAATATGAAATCGCAGGAGAGCCGAGAGAATTTCTCTACGATTCACCCTTTACTCCTTCACCGTTAAAACGTCGCGAAGTTCAAATTCCAATTCGTAAACGCTAATTCACAAATGCTAAAAAGAAGGAACGCGAAGCGTTCCTTCTTTATTTACGGAATAAATGGAATAAACTGTCTCAAGAATTTACGAAGCCTTAATAAACCAATAACTTCGCGTACCTTTGGTGAAACCAGATCTTCGGGTGGAATACTGTCAAGCGATCGCAGTTTTTCCATGAGTTCGACATATTCGGTGGCGGTTAGTTGTTTACCATCAATCGGCGATCGCGCATCGGTATAGATTTCTGCACGTAAGACTTCTTCGGGCGTATCTTCTTGAAGCGATGATCTTGATTGTGTTTCCGCCGAACTTAGCATGGGCATAATCGCAATTGTGGAGATCTGGAAGCTGACAAAAGAGGCGATCGCTAAACTTCGGTATTTGCTTTTTACTGAAGCTTTACGACCTTTAGCGCCCCAATCTATTTGGCACATCTTCACAACCTCCAGCAATAGTTTTACGAGATTTTTTGCCACACCACGCACATAGATATTTGCGGGTTTCTTCGGATAGGTCGATCGCTTTGCCAAAGTCGGCATCTTCTACCACTGCGCCCGTATATTCACCTGTCTCGAAATTTGGCAGATGGTTGCGATCGCGTGGACTCGCAGTCTCCAGCTTGCCATAAAACATCTTGACACGACTGAGATCCGTACCGCGCAAATTTGCTTTCGCCAAGATTGCACCGCTAAAGTTTGTCCCCGTAAGATCGCAATTCATAAAATTTGCTTTAATCAAGTTCGCGCCACTCAAATCAGCATTGCGTAAATCTGTATTACAAACATCACGGTTAGCTAACATCATTCCCAAATTAACTACCCGCACTCCATTAGCCAGATCGACAACATAGCCGCCAGTACCATCGAGGATCGGACGACCGAGCAAGCCATCGCGCTTGAGTGGAGTTAGGAGATTGGCGCTAGACAAAAAGCGAATAATTTTAGCGCGTCCATCAGCATCGCAACCACCGAGTAAGGCTGCCGTCCTTGCTTGGGCGATCGCCCTTTCTAATGGCCAATCTTCCAATTGTCCTTGCGGATCAAGAACCAAGTCAGAAATTCCTTGAAAATAAGAATCAATAGTTTGCTGCTGGGTGATCACATTTTGCTGACCCGTCAAAGTTTCGGAGATCTGATTTTGTCGCCATGCTACCCACACCGCTAAAACCGCAATTAGGATCTGCCCCACTGCGCCTAAAGCTTCCCATTTCAGGCTATCAAACCAACGCGCAAAGGCGAAATCGAATTTGGTAACATGAGCCGCCATTAATATAGCCACTCCCGCTAAAATGCTAGATAGAGTGACATCCCAGCGTTTTCCTAAAGGTGATTTAGCGATCGCACTGAAAATTGCTGGTAAGAGAATTGGCAGAATGATCGCGAAAATCACAGCGAGACTGATATAAACCAGTTCATCGCGTTCTAAATACATCGCCGCGATCGCGACAACCGATACGATTGTGGCGATGGTTAGAAAAAAAGCCTTAATTCGAGAATTTGGTAGAGCCAATCTAGTTGGTTATATGAGGTTTTCTAGTAGTTAGGATCAAAGCTGAATTAGCTTTAATCATCTTACAATAAATTTATTGCTATATCTGTAGCCATTTTGGTTGAGACTTCCCCGAAACGCGATCGCTTTTTTATAGTCACTTTACGGATAGGGTACTGGTTCCGTTGGATAGGAAAAATCGATAAAATATCCTTAGGGCAATGATCTTAAGGGTTTACTTGCAAAATGGCTATAATCCTTGCGTATCGAGTATTTGTAGCCATTTATCTCGTCGAACGGAACCAGTGTCAAATAATTCTTAGTTAGCCTTGGGCTTATCTTGTTCGCCACAACGAAATCTTTGCGCCTCAGAGGTTTTCGCATGTTTAGTTTTGCGACCGCTTACCCGCTCTCGCCACATCAAGAAAGACGATCGCTTCATCGACTTCCGCATGATTTTAATTACTTCAGGCTCAGAAACCCCAAATTGTTCGTAAATCGTATCAAAGGTAGTCCGATCTTCCCATGCCATCTCGACAATGCGATCAATATCAACAGCAGTCAATGTTTTTAAAGTCTGTTTATCCATGCCAATAATCTCTTGATAAAATGATTGCCGCGCTTGGCGCGGCAATCATTTTTATTTTAGTTTTGTTTCCAATGACGCGCTAATTGCTTTGCTTTTAGCCCTGATTCGATTACTTCGAGTAGTCTGGTCATACCTGTTGTATTCACAATTTCATAGGTTTTATTTGCCCGACGACAAGCCTCGATCGCTCTTTCAGTAAGTGAGTGGCTGGCATAACCCGTCACGATAATAATTAAATCGCCACCTGCAATTTGACTCTCGCCTTGCGCCGCAAGTTGTAAGCCATCTTGTTCGGTGTACCACATCAAATTAATTGCCGAATCACGCAAGCGATTTTTGACAGCCGTTTGTAAGCGATCGTGTCCACCAAATACCAAAACTTTGCCACCAAGATCGGTATACAAGGCGGGACGTTTTTCTGACTTGCGGTGTCTGGTGGTTGGCTGCACGTCAGGAGCGCGATCGACGCGAGAACGGTTTTCGAGAGCCTTGTTGTAAATAAAAGTCAGTGTTTGTTCATGGCTGCCACGCAAACGAGCAACGGGTCCCTCTTCACTGTGGGAATTTATTTGATCGATCAGCGCTTCAACAACTTCTTCGAGATAACCGACCGCTTTTAAGTCATTGGCATATCCACGCACGGCGATCGAAGCATCTGTGGCGCTGAAGAAATCATTTTGTTCCTCGATCATCTCTAATAGATCGGCTTTTAATTCCAGTCGCCATTGAGTCGTTTGTTCGGTTATTCGTTCATCTAGTAGTCTTTCTTCGCTCAAAATCAATTGGCGATCGGCAAGCTGGGCGGCTAGGATCGGAGCCTCAGCAATTTCCTCTCGAATATCGGCGGCTTTTTTTTCTAGCCTTTGCTTAGTCTCACTGTCTTGCCCTTCGCGGCTAAATTCTTGCAGCATCTGCTCAATTTTTGCCAGCAATGGTTTCAATCTTGCTTCAATTTGGGATACTGCCTCTTGGATTTGGCGATCGCGTTGCAGTTGCAGCCGATTCTGCTCTAACTCCACCTTTGCCATCGACAGCAAATCGCTGACCGAGGCTTCCAGTTCATCTAATTCAGAAATATGCATATTTATTTACTTAAGATTACCTAATATTTGCTTAATTTTAATAAGTCGAGAATAAATCGAGGGATATGACCCTGAGTAAGTAATTATAAGAAGTTATAGTCACTATTTTCTAATGTAACCTCTCGCTTGCCTAAGTGTGTATAGTTTTATGCCTCAAATCGATATCAATCCTGCTCCCTATATTGATTACGCGCTATTAGATCCAGCCGCTAGCCACGAACAAGTCGATCGCGTATGTGAGGAAGCCGATCGCTTAGGATTTGCCAGCGTCTGCGTATATCCTTGCAACGTCAAGCGCACGACGGAACGGCTACTCAAAACCAAGGTAGAAATTTGTACTGTAATTGGCTTTCCCAGTGGCGCAACCACTTCAAACGTTAAGCTTTATGAAGCGATGGAAGCCGTGGAAAACGGAGCCACGGAATTAGATGTCGTCATTAACTTTGGTTGGCTAAAAACGGGACAAACTAATTTATTTCACCAAGACATTGCTCAAATCTGTGAAGGTTCAGGCAAACCTGTCAAGGCAATTTTAGAACTAAGCTTGCTCACGCCCGATGAGCAAGAACTCGCCGCCGAAGTTTGTATGGATGCAGGAGTAGCTTTTTTGAAAACAGGCACAGGTTGGGCAGGAGCCGCCACGGTGGAAATGGTGAAATTTCTCAAGGAGATATCAGGCGGCAAGGTTGGCATTAAGGCTTCGGGCGGGATTCGGACTAGAGAGCAGGCGATCGCTTTAATCGAGGCAGGCGCGACTCGCATCGGTACATCTCACGGCGTAGCGATCGCCCGTGAGTGAATTTAATCTGGCGATCGCCTCTACTTTTACTAACGCATCGCTTCGCGATGAACTTTGACTAGTTTGATCTCGTCTTCTTCAGCGAGATATTTATTCATTGCAAAAACAACATACTCAGGCTTAAGATTGCTGTCTGGCTTACAACTGCCCATAAAATGAATTTTAGGCAACTCAGGATCGGGATTAATTACATTGATCGCAAATAGGCGATCGCGTAGTTCCAAGATTTGATGGCGACCTGACTTCGAGACTTTCGGCATTTGGATCGAAGTTGCAGCGATCGCGCAATAACCTGCACCTTCAAGTAAATCCATAACATCGGCAACATGGCGATCGTTGGGCGTGATAAATGCACAGGTGAGCGTATATTCGGCAACCTCTAGTAAAGAATCTAGGGAAGGAGAATGCACAGGAACTTCTTCGATCGCATAAATTGGCAAATCTGCATCTAGTTCTGCCATGAAACGTTCTTGAAACTCCTGAATAGGAATTATGGCAGTCAGTTCAAAATCGACAAACTCCGCATTGCTAGTTTGACCGAGGGGTAGAGCTTTCGCGATCGAAATACGCGGCAATGGATTAAAGCCCTCAGTATAGGCAACAGGTATCGCCGCCCGTCGTGCGGCGCGTTGGAAGAAACGATGTAAATCGAGATGGGAAATCAAACTCATATCGCCGAGCTTGCCAAACTTCATCCGAACGCGCTGCAATCTAGGCGGAACGATTGGCTTCTCCAGAGAAATCGCAGGAATTTCTGGTGGTGGAATGACGACATTATGACCAAATACGGGGCCACAAACACCGCACTCAGAGCAACCACCAAAGGAACAATCAGGAATAATTTGCG
This sequence comes from Pseudanabaena sp., assembly GCA_041687725.1. GTDB lineage: Bacteria > Cyanobacteriota > Cyanobacteriia > Pseudanabaenales > Pseudanabaenaceae > Pseudanabaena. The sequence goes on along the minus strand of JBDNJN010000024.1, from coordinate 22,673 downwards.
CGGCGATCGCCCGATGCCAATCTTCGATCAGCCATTGCTTGTCGATACCTGTATCAATGTGATCCCAAGGTAGATCATTTTCCATTTTTAACGATGGCGCATCCCAAATGAGATCGGCTTCAGCGATCGCCTGTGTCCATGCCCCAAAAGCTCTTTCTGTATTCTCAAACCATGAGTCCATACCAGCACCCAGTTGCCAAGCGCGGTATAAGACTTTACCTAAGCGGCGATCGCCACGTCCGACAAAATCTTCCATCGCACTAATTCGAACATCGGTATAGTTGACTTTTATTCCACTCAAGCGGCGAAACTCGCGGCGCAGTAACTTCTGTTTCTGCACAAAGTCACCACTGGAAACGGTATGCCATTGGAACGGAGTATGGGGCTTGGGTGTGAAATTAGAAATGGTCAAGTTAAAAGAGATTTTTTTTCTGCCCTTTTGCGAACATTCATTTTGCAACCATTCCACTATATTGACGATCCCAATCACATCTTCATCGGTTTCGGTTGGTAAGCCAATCATGAAATAGAGTTTGACTTTATCCCAACCTTCAACATAGGCAGTTTTAATCCCTTGCAGCAATTCTTCATCAGTCAAGCCCTTATTAATTACATCGCGCAAACGCTGCGTTCCTGCCTCTGGTGCAAAGGTTAGCCCCTGCTGCTTGCCATCGCCACTGCGGAGCATGTGCGCGATATTCTCATCAAAGCGATCGACGCGCTGACTCGGTAATGAGAGCGTAATATGTTCATCTTTGAAGCGATTCTTAATTTGTACGCCTACTGATGGCAGCGCCAAATAATCAGAACAAGAAAGAGAAAGCAAAGAGAACTCGTTATAGCCAGTTTCGCGCAGAGCCTTCTCAATCGTATCGACAATAACTTCAGGATCTACATCACGAGCGGGACGGGTCAGCATTCCCGGTTGACAGAATCGACAGCCGCGAGTACAGCCGCGTCTAATTTCGATAGTTAGGCGGTCGTGAACGGTTTCGACTAAGGGAACTAAGCCAATGCTATATTCGGGCCTCGGGGTGGCGACACGACGGAGGGCGCGAGGCGATACGTCACTGCGATTGGGTTTGATTGCACCTGTTTTGATATCCATGTCATAGAATTCTGGGACATAAACTCCATCGACTTCATTCGCAAGCGCTAATAGAGTTTCGCGGCGAGTTTTATCTGCGAGTTTGGATGCTTTGAGAACTTCGCCAATTTCAGGCAATAATTCTTCGCCATCACCGAGGGCAAAGAAATCGAAAAAGTCGGCATAAGGCTCTGGATTAGATGTGGCAGTTTGTCCTCCTGCGAAGATTAATGGACAGTCATTAATTGATAATTCACTTCGCTCTTTCCATGTCATCGGAATATTCGCCAAGTCAAGCATTTCTAAAACATTAGTTGCGCCTAGCTCATAGCTGAGGCTAAAGCCTAAAATGTCAAATTCCCGTAGCGATCGCTTGGACTCGACCGCAAATAAATCAGTCTGAGTTTCGCGTAGTTTTGCCGAGAGGTCAGGAGCGGGGAGATAAGCGCGATCGCAAAGCTGACCATCTTTGCTATTAATAATGCTGTAGAGGATGATATGCCCCAAGTTTGACGCGCCGACCTCGTAGACTTCGGGATAGGTGAGCGACCAGCGCACGATCGCATCATGCCAAGGTTTATGCACTGCGCCAAACTCGTTACCTAAGTAACGGGCAGGTTTGAGGATTTCGGAGTTAAGTAACTGTTCTACGGGTACGGGCATAGGTATGATCAAAATTTTGAGCTAGCCCTATTTTACATTGCGCTTTAGATTTGTCGTATAGCGGTGATCGTCACAGATGCAATGCGATCGCAATAAATCACCATGACTGAACTTCTAATAATTAGCTAAAATTCAAGTAAACTGGTTAGTAATGCCATTCCCCGCCAAAAATGAGTAAACAGTCCCTATCCGTCTTTTTTTCGTATAGCCATAAAGATGAAATCTTGCGAGATGAGTTGGCAAAGCATCTGTCTCTATTGCAACGTGACGGTACGATCAGCACTTGGCACGATCGCAAGATTACGGCTGGTTCGGAATGGGCAAATGAAATTGACAAAAATTTGAATACCGCCGATCTGATTTTGCTGCTGATTAGTTCAGATTTTTTGAATTCCGATTATTGTCATCAGGTTGAGCTAAAACGGGCGATCAAGCGTCATGATGCTGGTGAAGCAAGGGTGATTCCAATTATTCTAAGACCTTGCCGATGGCAAAGAGCTTGGTTTAGTAAATTACAGCTATTCCCGAAAAATGGTGAACCTGTAACAGAATGGAAAAATATCGATGGTGCGTTTACTAATATTGTGGAAGGGATCGAAAACGCGATCGCGGAAATGCAGAAAGCAAAGACAACTTCAGTTGCTCCTGTGCAGCCTCCTGTAAATGTGAATCCTGTTGAATTGCTGAGTGCGAAGGGAATTAATTATCGCGAATTGGAGAAACTTCTGAAGGCTAAGGAATGGCAGAAGGCGGATCAAGAAACCTATCGATTGATGATTACCGCAGTAGGTAGAGAAAATGGTGATTGGTTTAGAGAAGAAGATTTAAAGAATTACCCTTGTGATGAGTTATTGGCTATAGATCGCCTATGGGTAAAACATAGCGATGGACTCTATGGTTTTAGCGTCCAGAAACAAATTTATGAGGAATGTGGTGGTAAGCTAGACTTTAGTTATCCAAGTGATGAGACTTGGAACAGATTCTGCGATCGTACTGCATGGAAAAGCGAGGGCAAGTGGTTGGACTATCCAGATCAATTTTTTCTTAATAAATCTATAAATGTTAAGGGGCATCTCCCATATAGAGGGAGATTGAGGAGAGGGAGAGGAAGAGAGAGGGAGGAAGGGTACTTCTTTTCTCGCATCAAGACTTGTGAAGTGTAAACCATAAAGCTTTAACACTTCTATTAATATTTGTAAACAGACATTTAGCTACGACATAATGCGCTTTTCCGAGATCCGTTACCTGTCACCAGCGTCCTTATCCTCATCACCACCCTTATCCGAAAATCTCATAATTCCATTAACCCAAAATCCCGTAGGGGCGAAGCATTCCCCAAGCAACCTATCAAATATAAGACAATCTCCAATTGGGAATGCTTCGCCCATAACCTTCGCGAATCACCGACAAATCCCAAACCGTAGAGATAGGCGATCGGTGATAGCAAAGAGAGTTAAGCAAAATACACCTCACACCTAACCCTTCTCCGTTGCAAGAAGAAGGATTAGGGACGATCGCTATGCTTTTTTAAGCAAAGCTAATTCTTCATCAGTGAAGTCTTCAAAGGCGGCTTGCTGACTGGCTAATAGCTCAACCGTGGCATCAGCGATGTCGTTGTTCGCATCGGCGCGATCGCGTAAACGTTGTTGCAGAACTTCCAAGGGCGCATCGCAGTAAATGACTTCCACAGGAATGTTTTGGGCTTGGGCGGCGGCGATCGCTTGACTTCTCAAACTAATTCGATCGTACTTCGCATCAAGAATCACTGTGAAGCCTTTGCTAGCTAGCAAAGAACCTAACTCAGCTAGTCTTGTATAAGTCTTAGCAGTCATCTCTGGCGTATAAATATCATCGCTACCACGTTCCATCAGATCGATTCCCGCAATTTGCTTGCGAATCGCATCCGATCGCAAATAAATTGCATCTTGCTCAGAGGCGATCGCCTTAGCGGTCGTACTTTTACCTGAGCCAGATACACCTGACATGACGATCAATTTGCCCTGTTTTGGCTGTGTGTATTCCCAAGCGAGTTTGTAATATGCCGAAGCTTCTGTTTGAGCATTAGCTTTCACATCCACAGGAATATTCGGATCGTCGAGCAGAAATGATGTGACCTTGGCGCGGATATAGGCTCGCATACTGCAATGCAGTGGCAGCAGCACGGCTCCTTCGTAATCACCTGTGCGTTCCAAATAGGTATTCAAGAAAATATTCGCGAGATCCTTTCTGCCACGAGCTTGCAAATCCATTAATAGAAAAGCCGCATCGTACAGCACATCACTATTTCGGAATGGCTCATTAAACTCAATGCAATCAAAAATCTGAATCTGATCTTGATAGAGACAGATATTTTTTAAGTGGACATCACCATGACATTCGCGCACTTTGCCCTTAGTAATGCGATCGCTAAATAGTGCAGCATTTTCCACAAAAAATTGTTCGGTATAGTTGCGGGTTTGATCAAGCTGTGCTTGAGTTTGGGCAATACCAATATAACTTTCAGTAGATGCATAGTTGTCATTGGCAACAGCGCGAACTGATTCCATTGTGCCGAAACTATTGATATGGTCATTAGTTAGAGCATTTTGATGGAATGCTGCCAACTGTTCGCCAATCTGTTTCACATGGTCAGCCGTGAGTCTGCCCGAAGTAAACATCTCAATTAGCAAATCCTCTTGTGCGAACTCTGGCATCGCGATCGCATATTCTACAGGTGTTCCTGTACCAGTTTTATCAAAATGGTATTTTCCATCTGTTTCAATAATTGGTAAAACAGAGAGATACAAATCAGGAGCAAGACGACGATTTAGGCGAAGTTCTTCTTCACAGAAATATTTGCGCTTTTCCAAGGTGGAAAAATCTAAGAAGCCAAAGTTCATTGGCTTCTTGACCTTGTAAGCATAGGAACCTGTGAGCAACACAAAGGAAATATGGGTTTGCAAAAGCTGAATGGGCTTTGTAACAGGATGATCGTAAAATTCGGGCAAGAGCATTTGCTCAATAATTGGCGGCAAGGACATAGTTAAGTAATAGCTAGAGAGTGAATAATTCAAGGCTTGCTTCGTAAGACTATCAGACTACCCCACTTTGCGCTCAGTCACTAAGGTGAGACTACTCCAGCCGCCCTTAAGATCGTAAGCGCGGATCATGCGTTGGTGCAAGTTTGGCTCTAGTAGCCATGATAGGGACAAGCGAAATGGTTGACGGGTGGCGATCGCTTTAGGACAAGTCACAGATGCGCCATTGGGTAAAAATAAAGTTTGGATCGACAAAGTGTCTTGCTCGAAATGTAATATTTGCAAATTATCAGGATCAAGTCTGGCGATTGAGGCGATCGCTTTCGCTCCCGTCGGTGTCTGCATCTGTAAAGACATGATCACCCGATCGCCTTCTTGCTGCCATTCGGTAATAGTCGGCATGACTTCTGGCTCCAGCCAATCTGATAAAACTGTGATTGCTTCGCCTTCCCATTTGCCGAGTAAATCATTTAGGGTCAATGGTGGACGTTCGGGTGTGGTGCGATCAGGTAAGTGTTCACGAATGATAGTAAAGCGATCGAGTTGACTAGCCTTGTCATAGAGCGCAACTAGGCGCAAACGGCGATCGCCATAAATCAACCCTAACTCCGCCCCAAATTCAGTATATGGTGCAAATTGTAGCGATCCCTGCGAAAACGCGCCATTCTCAAAAAAAGTAGTGCTGCGATTGAGGGTACGATATTCCAAAACTAAGTCCTGCGGCTGACCGTCATAAAAGCGGCGCACAACTTGACGCATAGTTTGATTGTCGGCTTTGAGTTCCAGACTGGTTTCGCTAGGAATATCTTCTAAAATTTCGCCCTTTGTCGATAAGCGCGTAAATGAACCTTGCCAACAGCCAAGGTTTTGGAGCAAACATTCCCATTGCGATCGCATAATTTTTGTCACTTTTAACTTTGCGGTTGTTTCAAAGGAATCTCAATTGTAAATTCTGTACCTTTGTCCAGTTCTGAACTAAAAGATAACTTACCGCCATGATTTTCGGTAATGATTTGATAGGCGATCGACAGCCCTAAGCCTGTTCCTTTACCGACAGGCTTCGTTGTGAAAAATAAATCAAACAAGCGATTGCGTAACTCATCAGGAATACCTTTGCCATTGTCAGAAATTTTAACGATCAAGCGATCTGGGGTATCCGTGAGAATCTCAGTCTGAATCAAGATTTGGGAAACTTTACCATCTTTTCTAATCCATTGCGGTTTATCATTTAGGATTTCCCAATTTCCATTTTCCTGAGCATCTTCTTCGAGGGCATCGATCGCATTAGTAAGCAAATTCATAAATACCTGATTTAACTGCCCTGCATAGCATTCGACTTCAGGAAGATTGGCATAATTTTTTTTAATTAGAATCTCAGGACGACTAGAGGTTGACTTAATTCGACTTTGCAAAATCATCAAAGTACTATCAATTCCCTCATGAATATCGACATACTTACATTCTGCCTCATCACTACGAGAGAACTTATTGAGTGACTGCACAATTTTCTGAATTCGTTCTGCGCCAAGACGAATTGAACCGACTAACTTTACAAAGTCATTGGCAAGAAAATCAATATCGATTTCTTCTAGTTTTATTTGGACTGGCTCGACAGGTTCTGGATAATGAGTACGATAGATTTCGATAAGACTTAATAGCTCAGATGTATAGGTGTCGGCATAGGAGAGGTTTCCATAAATAAAATTTACAGGATTATTAATTTCATGGGCGATTCCTGCCACCAGTTGTCCAAGTCCAGACATTTTTTCGGCTTGAATTAATTGCGATTGTGCACTTTTTAGCTCTTGCAAAGCCTGTTCTAATTTTTGGGCCTGTAGACGATGTTTTTCTTCAGAAGCACGGATTATGGCTTCGGCAGTAAGGCGATCGGTGATATCGCGCAAACTCCAAACTCGACCCGCACAACTATCTAAAATATTTTGTGGTTGAGAATAGCATTCTAAAGTTCTGCCATCATCTAATTCAACAATTTCAAAGCTATTTTGGTCAGAATTGAGAACTTTACCAAAATCATGAAAATACTGAGAAGATTTAATGCGCTTAGTCACATATTTGAGGATGTGCGAATCATCAGGCAACTGAACAATGCGCTCGGGAACGCGCCAGAGATCGACAAATTTTTGATTGCAAATAATAATATTGCCGATCGCATCTAGCACTAAAATTCCATCGGCTGTTGCTTCAAGAGTCGCGCCCAGTGCCGCAAAGCTTTTGTTAATCTCTGCTTCTGCGGCAACGCGATCACGAATGCTTGTACAAATATAAGTTGTACCAATCACCTCACCAAATGGACTTTTAACAGGATTTACCTTTAAGGAGATGGGGATATGCTGGTCATCGCGATCGCGCATTTCCAGTTCACTAGTCCAAGTACCACCATGCATCACCGCCTGATGAATAACTTGAGAAATTTCGGGATCAGTAAATAGACACTGCAAATTAATCGATTTCTGCAAGGCAGCTAAACTATAGGTAAACAAATCGCTAAAAGCAAGATTGATATAAATTGGCTGTCCTGCCCCATCAGTGATGCAAATTGCGTCATTAGCACTTTCAATTGCTGTGCCAAGCTTGTTAAAAGCATCTTCAAGATATTTACGCTCTGCGATTTCTTCGACTAACTGGCACTTTAGCAATTCTGTCTGAGACTCGACTAAAGCATGGCTAGCGACCATGATCCCGCCGACGGGACCATCATCGGTATACCAAGGCTGCACGTCCCACTGAAAAGTATTTGCTGATTCGCCCCGAATCGCAATCTCAAATTCTACCGAGTAATGGATTTGCTCACCATTTAAGCAGCGTTCCAATCCATGTTTATAGTTGATCACATTTGGCAATGAGTCATAGAGACTTGTCCCAATAATCTTGATTCGAGAGATACCCAGCATTTTTACCCAAGGCTGGCTCACTAATATGTAACACAGATTACTATCAAACATCGCGATCGGGACAGGACAAAACTCTACAAACCATCGCAGATACTTTTCTGCGTGATTAGCACTATTTAAAACTGCACCCCACTGGGCTTTTAGGTTCGTCTTTGTCATCTAGATCTTACAACTTCAAGGATTTTAGATCTCCATATCGCAGAATTGTAGCGGATCGCCAAATTTTAGAGTGTATGATCTGAACCATAATAGTAATTAAGGTAGTCACTTCGGTGCAGCAATATCCGATTTTTGGTTCTGAAATTAAATGTCCTCATTGTCAACAAGTTATTCCTGCCCTAATTTTGACTGACACTTATCTTTGTACGCGACATGGTGCTTTTGAGGTTCAGCGCAATTGCCAAGACTTAGTCCACCTCCAGTCCGATCGCCATTGGCGACTATGGAACGGTGAATGGTATCGCCAACATACCCATCCTGACGGACTCAGTTTTGAAATTCATGAAAGTATAGATCGACTCTATACTCAAGGTTATCGCGCGATCGAGGTCACTATTGCTTATCGCTACATCGATCTAGTTAGACCTTATCTTGAAAATTCCTCCATCAATTCCAGTGCTAATGTGCAAAGTTTGTATGGCTTAAGTGTAAAATTTAGCTCCTCTGAAGTGCAAGAACCATGTTGGGGCATTATTAACTTTCAATTAAAAAAAGAATTAGGAGTACCTAAAGGCTACCCATATTTTCGTTCTTTTTAAAGTTGTGAGTTTGAGCGATCCAGATAACTTTTTGAAAGTGCTGCTTCGCGGCACTTTCAAAAAGTTATCTGGTTTCTATAACAGCGCAAGGCGCTGTAATTGTTTGATATTTAGATAGATCTGGAGAAAAATTGCGTTGCGTCACTTTAAAGTACTGGGTATGCCCGTCCATATCCATAAAAACTATAGCGATTGGCTTGCCCAGCGATTGCAAACCAATCAAGGCACTCACGTTGTGACGTTGAATGCCGAAATGACCATGCAAGCTCGTAAAAATCGAGATTTGGCAAATGTGATTCAGCAAGCTGAGCTAGTTGTGCCAGACGGTTCTGGCATTGTGCTGTATCTGCGATCGCGAGGTGAAAAAATTGCACGATGTCCGGGGATTGAGCTATCTGAGCAGGTTGTGAAGATCGCCGCCGAAAAGCAATGGCGAATTTTCTTGATCGGTGGCGCTCCCGATGTTATTGATACCGTTGTCGATAGTTGGCGAAAACAGTGGGCAGATATTGCGATCGCTGGCACTCATCATGGTTATTTTGATCAGGCGATCGAGCAACAAGTTTGCGATCATTTGCAAAGCTCTCAACCTAATTTGATCCTTGTTGGTTTGGGTGTGCCACGTCAAGAGCTATGGATTCAGGAACACCGTCATCTTTGCCCCAATGCAGTATGGATTGGTGTGGGTGGCAGTTTTGATATTTGGGCTGGCATAAAAACTCGCGCCCCTGCATGGTTAAGCAATAATCATTTAGAGTGGCTATACAGACTCTATCAAGAACCTTGGCGCTGGCGGCGAATGCTCTCACTTCCGCATTTTGTCTGGTGCGTCACCAAAGAATCTTTATTAAATCGATGAAATATCACCATACTTCGATCCGAACATCGGATATTTTTCAGGCGATCGCCTTTTATGAGGCTCTAGGCTTTGAGGTGACAGAACGCTTCACGGCGGGGATCACTCTGGCTTGCTGGATGCATGGGGCAGGGACTAATCTCGAATTAATGCAAGTTCCTGAACCGAAGAATATTCCCGATCCCTTTAATGATGAGCATTATGTGGGTTACTACCACCTATCGTTTCATGTAGAAAATCTGGCAGCTTTTTTAGATGAATTAGTTAACAAGTTAGGTAAGGTGAAATTGCTTTTGCCACCTAGAGAGCAAATAATTGGCGATCGCACCTATCAAGTCGCTTTTGTTGCCGATCCTGATGGACTGCCGATTGAATTGATGCAACCTTAAAGCCCAAGAAGTTGTAGCGCAAGCGGTGCTTGCGCTACAACTTTTTGGGCTTTGTGTATTCGCCCAAAAAATGATCAGACGATCGCTATTCTTATAAATTCTTAACTGTTTAAAACTAAATAGCTGACTATACTAATTTCCAAGTTAGAAATTGTAAAAAATATTTCTGACTCACTTCTGCATCAAATTCTTTTCAAGTCGATGTCTCTTGTGATTTTTCATCTGAGTAGTCTTATAAATTGAGAGAAACCAATATGACTTCTACAAATGTCTTTCCCAGTATTCAAAATCATCTTCCTATTGTGGGAGATATAAATTTAAAGAGTCCATTGGCTTACAAAGCGACACGATTTGCGGCTGGAGCTTTCAATGCGACCCAAATGGCTATGGCAGAAGCCTATATTAACGGATTTGAAATACCAGATTCCGTTTTTCGATCGCTACTGCACACATCCATGCCAATTTTGTTTAAACACATTCCTAGTCTACTGGCTCCCTATGACTGGGTATTAGAGGAATCAGATCATCTTGCCGAATCTTCACGGGAACTGATGGAAGTTCAATATGATCGCCCCCAAACAATGCTGAATCCGATGTTGGGCGATTGGCAAGTTATCTATCCCAAGTACAGTATGGGATTTTGGGAGAATGGCGCTACTAATCTAGAAGAATCTCAAATGCACATGATTGATCAGGTGATTGAGCGGTTAGGGATTGTTGATGGAGACAATATCTTGGATTTTGGTTGTGGTTGGGGATGTGTACCTAACTACATCATGTCGAAATTCCCCAATGTGCGGTTTACGGGACTGAATTTAAGTCATCAGCAGTGCGAGTACATGCGCCAAAAAATGCAAGATCCTACAAGTTATCTGAGTTCAGGTCGCTTTACACTGCATGAAGGCGATTTGAATGAGGCAGCGTTTACCGAGAAATTCGACAAGATCCTCTCTATCGGAGTCTTTTCTCATGTCGGTAACCTCACCAATGCCTTTCAAAAACTGTCATCTTTCCTCAAAAGTGATGGTAAGGTGTTTATTCATATTATTACCGTGTGTATCCCGAACCATATGTCATCTGGCTTCACTCATAAGTATATTTTCCCTCACGGGCGCTATTGGAACTACGATGCAGTTCCCAATCATAACCGCGATCTAAAAACGATTGCTCGGTGGTATGTGAATGGCATGAATTATCACAAGACTTTGACAGCATGGTTGGAGAGATTTGATGATTCGCAAGAGATTGTCAAACATTTGGATTATGGAATGGATTACGCTAAATTCCGTCGAATCTGGCGCTTCTATTTATTATTACTAGGTACAATTTTTGCGACTTGCGACGGTGAGTACAATGGTAATGGTCAATATCTGATGACTCATGTGTAGTTAACCAAACTATAAAAGCGGCGCGATAAGCCGCTTTTATAGTTTGGTTAACTGAATTTAGTTAAAAACCTTAAAAGTGACTGAGTGCGAGGTGTCAGTAATTTTTTACGATATGCATCGGCGGCTTTTTTGATCGCATCGGCTTGAGTTGGATAGGAATGAATTACGCTAGAAAGTGCATTTAAGCCCTGTTTTGTGGCGATCGCCAACGTAATTTCGCTAATCATTTCGCCAGCATGACGCGCCACAATCGTCGCGCCCAGAATGCGATCTGAGCCGCGCTGATGCAGGATCTTAACAAAGCCTTCGGTTTCTCCATCATAAATAGCGCGATCGACTGAGCTAAAGGGAATTTTAATCTCATCGGTCTCTATGCCTTGAGATTGGGCTTCTTTTGCGTATAGACCAACATGAGCAATCTCAGGATCGGTATAAGTTACCCAAGGCATCACTAAATCACTGAATTTACTCTTTCCCAAACCAAAGGGAGCAAATAGCGTATTCTTAATCACAATTCGAGCAGCAGCATCGGCGGCGTGGGTAAACTTCCATTTCATGCAGATGTCTCCTGCGGCAAAAATGCGTGGATTTGTAGTCTGGAGATAATCATTCACAAGTACACCGCGTTTTTGGTCATATTCCACACCCACAGCTTCAAGATTTAGGCTTTCCACATTAGGTGATCGCCCTGCGCCGACCAGAATCTCATCAACCTCAATTTGGTTCGCAATTCCATTTTGTTGATAATGGATGAGTTTACCCGTATTAGTTTTTTCGACTTGGGCGATCGCGCAATCAAGAATTAAATTTAATCCCTCACTAATAAATTTTTGCTGCACAATTTCGGCTGCATCTGCATCTTCGCGATCGAGTAGATGCGGATTTTTATGCAGTAAAGTCACTTCACAGCCCAAGCGATGGAAAGCCTGTGCTAATTCACAACCAATTGCGCCGCCTCCGATTACTGCCAATCTTTTGGGGCGATCTGTCAACGAGAAAACTGTTTCATTAGTTAAATATCCTGCTTCAGCTAGTCCCGCAATTTGCGGATTTGTGGCTCTTGCACCTGTGGCAATCACAGCTTTTTTAAAGCGTAATTGCTGATCGTTGACAGCGATCACATTCTCCCCAACAAACCGCCCTGAGCCAAGAAACACATCGACACCAAGCTTACGAAATCTCTCTGCGGAATCATTTTCGCTAATCCCCGCACGAATTTTTCGCATTCTCTCCATCACTGCCGCAAAATCAATATCAATATTGCTTGGTGAATTAATACCAAAATTTGCAGCGTCACGAATATCAGCAACTACTCGCGATGATCGAATCACACATTTGGAAGGAACGCAACCAACATTTAGACAGTCGCCTCCCATCAAGTTTTTCTCAATTAAGGCGACTTTTAAGCCCAATCCTAAACCTGCTGCTCCTGCTGCAACTACTAGCCCCGCCGTTCCCGCACCAATTACGACTAGATCATAGATCGCCGCAGGTTGAGGATTAACCCAATCTAGTGGATGTACGTTAGCGATCAATTCGCGATTGTATTCATCCACAGGTTGAATGAATGCTTCATAGCGATCGTCTGGATATGTTGAGGAATGAGTCATGATTGAATAATTTATTAAGATTTTTACGATTTAATAAAGAACCAGATTTTTGTGGTGCGGCTTCGCCGCGCTACAAAAATCTGGTTCTTTATCTTACTTGCGGGTGTACCACCACGCCCATGAAATCAATACTGCTTGCAGAGGTAAACGCCCCCAGCGCAATACATCTGAATCGGGAATTCCATCCATTTGAATGCTATTAACTGCCATATTGATATTGGCAGGAAATACGGCAATAAATAGGGCAATTAATCCCCATGCTGCCGCTTGACTTACGAGTGGGACTAGTAAACCGACTCCCCCTAAAATCTCAAATACACCACTGATATAAACCAGTGCTAGCGGATAGGGCAAAAAATAAGGAACGATCTTCACGAAGGGATCGGGAGTTACCAAATGGAGTGTACCTGCGATGATCATGAATATTACGAGCAAGATTCGTGTAACTGACTTAATTGTGAGCATGTCAAAATAAGGTTAATTGTTGTGGCGGCGGGACTAGATTATCCCAAGGCAAAGCTGGGACTGAGATATTAGCTTTGTTCAACATTTCCTGAAAATACTTGGCATTATGGGGCGATCGCTCCTCAATTGGGCAATGCATAAAAAAATAAACTTGAGTGCCATTCTTTAGCCAATCTTGCATATAAGTTAACCATTCCTGCAAAAAACGCATATTTAAATCGCGATCGGGATGGCTGATAAAACGGACAATGCTAAAAGGTGCTGTCACCACAGGTTGTAAAGGTAAGTTTGGTTTGCGTCGTTCTTGATGCACAGGTGCAGTCAAATCATAAATTGGGCGCGAATCTAGTAAGACTCGACCAACGCCTAAGTTTTGTAATAGCGCATTTAAGCGATCGCCATGGGGCGCTTTAAACCAATCCGCATGGCGGACTTCTAAGGCAATTTGATAATTCTGAGTTGGTAAAGCTTTCAGAAAATTTTCTAAATCTGCAAAACTGGCAGGGCTATAGCTAGGCGGTAATTGCACGAATACCACCCCCAAGCGATCGCCAAAATTGGATATTAAATCTAAAAAATGGAGAGCTTGATCGATATATGGCAGTAGCAAACCATTGTGGGTTAATTGTTTTGGAAATTTAGGGCAAAACCGAAAACTCGCAATTGTATCTTTCGCCCAACGTTCGATAGTTTGGCGATCGGGGATCGAATAAAAAGTGGAATTTACCTCTACAGTCATGAGGCGATCGCTATAAAGTTTTAAAAATTCTGTCGAGCGACACCCTCTAGGATAAAAATCCCCAACCCAGCCCTTATAAGCCCAAACCGCACAGCCCAAATAAAATTTAGAGTTCACATTTGCACCTAGGAAATTTCAGCGATCGCTATGAGATACATTAGCAAAACTAATTAAAAAAATTTGCACTATAAGCTTACGCTATGTTAATTTGTGTCAAAGTCTCTTGATGGAACAAATCAAATCATGCAACATCCCCCAGAGTTAATTGATGCTCACATGCAAGAGCAAGTCAGTCTATATACCCCAAAGTCAATTGATGCTCCCACACAAGAGCAAGCCAGTCCTTGGTATAGCCGCGTTCTACGCGGTCGTATTGTCCGAACATTAGAACTAGTCCAAGATGCGATCGCTATTTCTCTCTGCATTGGCTTATTTTGCGTCATGGTGTTGCAACTCAAAGAGATTTTTCTATCACTAGTCACCACACTGCATTTTCATGACATCACCGCCGATATTTTATTTATCCTCATTTTAGTAGAGCTATTTCGTCTATTAATCATTTACCTTCAAGAACAACGGGTGTCAATTGGGGTTTCTGTTGAAGTTACCATCGTTTCTGTGCTGCGAGAAGTAATTGTCAAAGGCTTACTCGAAGTTGAATGGAAACAAATATTAGCAACCTGCGCTTTCCTAATCGCATTGGCAATACTGTTAGTTGTTCGTGTTTGGCTTCCGCCGACCTTTGAAGGTATCGATCCTGAACACAAAACTTCAGAAAGACGCAAAGAGCGCAAATTAACGGAACTATAGCCATATTTACAGCGCCTTGCACTGCTATAAAACCTGCAAGTGCCGCGAAGCGGCACTTGCAAAAACTTATCTGTTAGGCTTTACTCAGTCAAATAAAAGAAAAGGGATGCATAGCATCCCTTTTCTTTTATTTGATTTGACTAAGTAACTGCTTAATAGTTTTGATTAATTCAGGTGGATGATAGGGCTTCGTTAAATAAGCATCTGCCCCCTGCTTCATGCCCCAATACTTATCAAATTCCTCACTCTTAGTTGTACACATAACTACGGGTACATCCTTCGTAGAGGCGTTACTTTTAATCCAACGGCATAATTCATAGCCATTCATTTGCGGCATGACTACATCAGTGACAACGAGATCAGGAGTAAAAGCTTTGAGCTTTTCTACTGCCTCAGCACCATTAGTCGCTTCTGTAACTTCTATGCCGTTTTGTTTTAAGTGTGCCGAGACCATCTCTAACACCATCGGACTATCGTCCACTACGAGGACTCTTACCATAAATGCCTTCCTGATTTTTCAGCGATACATTAGAATTAATCACCAATACAGGCTTAGTTTCTTAGAGAATTAAGCTTGTGTTAAGAAATTAATCGCTAATGTAATCATAAAATTTTAAAACCTTAAACATGAGCAAAGGTAATGAATATCGTCCAACTAACATTGTCTGTCTTTTGACTGCATCTTGACAGAACTATTCATTCAAATCTAGCTGAGCAATGAAAATCAATGATCTGTATCGATATTGCTGACAGTATATCAGAATGAGTCTGGATTATAGAGCGCGATGGCAATAGTTTCAAAGTTAGTACTTAGCAAAAGATCGACTAGGCGGGGCTGTAAATTGCGGTGGGCGATCGCTATTAGCCATTTGCATCTGTGGTCTGAGCGGCGATCGCAATAATGCTTCTGGATTGAAACGATAACCAATATTTCGCACAGTTTGAATTAAGTTTGGCTGCTGTGGATCAACCTCTAGTTTTTTTCGTAAGGATAAAACATGAGTATCGACAGTACGCGGGTTATTAATTTCATCTGGCCAAGCACGTTGCAAAAGCTCGGCACGACTCAATGCTAAGCCTTCAGACTGGGCAAGAACATAGAGTAAACTAAACTCTTGAGGTGTTAAATCGATCGCACTACCCTTGAGTCTGACTTGTCTTTGGACGAGATCGATTTTTAGCACGCCATAGTCTAGGCAAGCAGGTGGGGCAGATGTGCGTAATCTGCGGGTCAGCGCCTCTACCCTTGCCAAAAATTCTTGCATTCCAAAAGGCTTCGTTAAATAATCGTCTGCACCTGCTTTTAAGCCCTCCACGATGTCAGATTCGTTAGTGCGCGATGAAATCACAAATATTAAAGAGCTTCTCTGTTTATTGAGCCAACGACATAACTCAATTCCGTCTCCATCGGGCAGATCGGTACTTAAAACCACCAAGCTAGGTTGCTGCTTTTGAAACACTAACTTTGCTTGCTGACAACTCACGGCCTGAAATACTGAATAGCCAATCTGTTGCAAATGCCAACCCAAGAGAGAGGCAAGGTTTGGATTACCTTCTACAATTTCTATACTGATCGGGATCAAAGAAATACTCTCCTGCCGAGAAAGGCTTGTAGCTCTCGGATCATGAAGTTGCATGATAACGTAGTGCCAATCTACATTTTGTAGTTGTAATTACCCTAAAACGACAAAAAATCAAGTGACTTACCGAAATCCTGTTCCTACGGTCGATATCATCATTGCCTTGCGCGATCGCCTCGATCAGCCAATTGTGTTAATCGAGCGACTTAATCCGCCGCATGGCTGGGCGATCGTGGGTGGATTTGTGGACTATGGCGAATGTTTAGAAGACGCGGCAAGGCGTGAAGCTGCCGAAGAAACGGGCTTGAAGGTGGAATTAATCGATCTATTGGGGATTTATTCTGACCCTAATCGTGATGCACGTCTACATACAGTTAGTGCTGTGTATATGGCGGAAGCAGTGGGTGAACCGAAAGCGGATGATGATGCCAAATCAGTTGGTATTTTTGCGGCTTGGCAAACGCCTGCTGAGCTATGCTTCGATCACGCACAGATCTTGCAAGATTATTGGCACTATCGGACTTATGGCATTCGTCCCAGAATCAAACAATAATCTAATGCAAAACCTTGAGTTATTGCTTGACAAAAAATACTTTGCATTAGGTGTTGACAAACTTTAGCTCTACTGTGTATCTTAATAAAGGTCAAGAACACGCCCCCATCGTCTAGAGGCCTAGGACACATCCCTTTCACGGATGCGACGGGGATTCGAATTCCCCTGGGGGTATTCTTGATAACAAAAAAAGCACTTGCTTCGCAAGTGCTTTTTTTGTTGCTTCTGTAGCTGTCGCCAAGCATTTTAGAATATAAACCCCAAAAGTAGAGGCGGCGCGGAGCGCCGCCTCTACTTTTGGGGTTTTGGTTTGTCTTTGTACAAGTGGTGACAGCTATAAAAGTTTCTCTAACCCGTAAATAAGTGACTTGAGCGCAAGGACTTTACGAACACAGAGCAGTACGCCTGCCATATAACAGGTGCGATCGCTGGCATTATGCTCAATCTTCAGAGTTTCCCCCATTGCGCCAAAAATCACTTCTTGACGGGCCATGATTCCAGGCATACGCACACTATGAATCCGAATATTTTCACCGTAGGTTGCTCCCCTCGCGCCTACTAGATGCTCTTTTTCATTCACACTAGGTAGATTAAAAGATTGTCCCAATTCTGAGAGCATTTGCGCGGTTTTGAGCGCAGTGCCGCTTGGAGCATCCGCTTTTTGATTGTGATGCAGTTCGATAATTTCTACATGCTGAAAATATTTGGCGGCGGCGATCGCTGCTTGTTGCATCAAAATCACCCCGACTGAGAAATTTGGGGCAATGATGCAACCCATGCTTGCCTTGTCCGCAAAAACAGTCAGTTCAGCGATTTGTTGATCGCTTAAGCCCGTTGTACCAACGACAGGACGTACACCATAGGCGATCGCGGAGCGAATATTCTCATAGATGATGCTGGGATGGGTGACATCGATCATCACTGGTAATTGCGATTCTTGAGCAGCTTGAGCCAGCACAACTTCGAGATTATTGGTGACAGGTATTTCTAATTCGCCAATACCAATCACTTCGCCAATATCTTCGCCGATGTGCGATCGCCCGATCGCGCCGACAAGACTCATATCTGGTGATTGGGCGATCGCTTTGATGATTTCGCGCCCCATTTTGCCCGTCGCACCAGAGACAACGACAGGAATTTGTACCTTATCGGTCATAAATTACCTTATTCATAAATTAAAAGTGGAAAGCTTATTGTTCTAAGAGCTTAACCCAAAAAAAGAGGCGGCGCTTCGTGCCATTTCTATTTTTGAAAACCTGACAAAATTAATTGCCTAAGAAGAGTTAAAAGTTGTACTATGTTTAACTGGACTGAAAAAATAGGAGCTTAATACTATGAGTCGTGTATGCCAACTAACAGGCAAAAAAGCCAATAATGCCGTATCGATTTCTTTCTCACACAAGCGTCATAAGCACTTACAACATGTAAACTTACAAGACAAAAGAATTTGGTGGGCAGAAGGAAAGCGTTTTGTAAAGTTACAAATTTCCACCAAAGCAATCAAGACTTTGCAAAAGAAAGGACTGGCTGCATTTGCTAAGGAAGCAGGGCTTGACCTTCGCAAGTTCTAGAAAATAAAAGCGGCGCGATGCGTCGCTTTTATTTATTTTATTGGAGGTTTTTATGAATATTGGTATTGTCGGTTTAGGACTAATCGGTGGATCGCTAGGTTTACATATTCTGGAAGAGAATAAGAGCCTATATGAACAAGGCTTTTTTCTAGATGAACTCAACTATGTATGGGGTCTTAGTCGCAGTATGGAAACCTGTCGTTACGCATCCGAGATTGGTGCTGTCAGTATCGCGGCTGTAGACATTAATGATCTGCCCAATCACAAGCGTATTTTTGAAAATACCGATATCATTGTGATTTGCACGCCGATCGCGGCTATCTTACCGACGATCGCCGCGCTTGCACCCAAGTTTTCACCCAATGTAATTTTTACCGATGTTGGTTCAGTTAAATCCGCGATCGTGGAACCTGCATCGAAGATTTGCGAACAATTTGGACAGCGATTTGTCGGTGGTCATCCGATGGCGGGTAATGCTTCTCAAGGTATCAGCGCCGTAAAATGGAATCTATTTAAAAATCGCCCCTGTGTGGTCACGCCTAGTGCTGATAGCGAGGCAGTTAGGGAGGTGCGATCGCTTTGGCAATCGGTGGGAATGAATATCTATGAATGTAGCCCCGAAGAACACGATCGCGCTGTGGCGATGATTAGCCATGCACCTGTGATGATTAGCGCCAGTTTGATCGCGGCTTGTCAGCAAGAAGGTGATGCTAGTGTTTTAAAATTAGCGCAAAATTTGGCTAGTTCAGGATTTTGCGATACAAGTCGCGTTGGTGGCGGCAATCCTGAACTCGGTCGGCTGATGGCGGAATATAATCAACCAGCTTTATTGCGATCGCTCCAAACCTATCAGCACGCTCTTCAAGAAGTAATCAGTTTAATTGAGAACAAACAATGGGCAGAACTAGAAGCTTATTTGGCTAATACTCAACGCGATCGGGCTTTTTATCTGGATTGATATGCGCTCAAAATATGCCAAAATCAAAAAAGTGTATTAAATAATATTGCTTAACAAGCTTGTCTCTTATTTTGTCCTCATCAGTTGCCCGAAAACCCGAAAACCATACTCTAAGTCAGTCTTTGAACCAGAAAATCATGATGCGTAGTCACTATTGCGGTCACCTCAATACCGAACATCTCGGACAAACAGTTAGCCTGTGCGGTTGGATCGATCGCAGACGGGATCATGGTGGAGTGATCTTTTTAGATTTGCGCGATCGCACAGGAATCTTGCAAATCGTTAGCGATCCCCAACGTACTCCTGTTTCCTATGAATTAGCAGGGGAAATGCGAAATGAGTATGTGGTCAGGATTATCGGCAAAGTTTCTAAACGTCCCGACGAGTCGCTCAATCCCAAACTTGCCACAGGCGAAGTGGAAATTTATGCTGAATCGATTGAATTGCTCAATGCTGTCACCAAGCCGTTACCGTTCCTAATTTCCGATGCTGACACAATCAAAGAAGAATTACGCTTTAAATATCGCTACCTCGATATGCGTGGCGATCGCCTAGCCAATAACCTCAAGTTGCGCTTTGAAGTGGTCAAGTCGATCCGCCGCTTCCTTGAAGATGAGCATGGATTTATGGAAGTAGAAACGCCGATTCTTTGCCGTTCTACACCTGAAGGAGCGCGGGATTATCTTGTGCCTAGCCGCGTTAATGCTGGTCAATGGTACGCGCTACCTCAGTCGCCACAGCTATTTAAGCAATTGCTAATGGTGGGCGGATGCGATCGCTATTACCAAATTGCGCGATGCTTCCGCGATGAAGATCTTCGCGCCGATCGCCAGCCCGAATTTACGCAACTGGACATGGAAATGAGTTTCATGTCACAGGAAGAAATCATTGGATTGAACGAAAACCTGATTCGCCATATTTTCAAAACCGTTAAAGGTGTTGAATTAGGTGAATTTCCGCGTCTCACCTATGCCGAGTCAATGGATCGCTACGGATGCGATCGCCCCGACACGCGCTTCGGAATGGAATTAGTTAACGTCACTGATTTATTTGCCAATTCTGGATTTAAAGTATTTGCCAACACGGTTGCCAACGGTGGGATGATCAAAGTCTTACCTGTGATCGGCGGTGATGCGGCGATTTCTAATACCCGCATTAAACCAGGTGGGGATCTTTCTAATCTGGTTGCTCAGTATGGCGCAAAAGGATTAGCCTTTATCCGTGTTCGTGAAGGCGGCGTAATCGATACCATCGGCGCTCTCAAAGATAGCCTCACTGAAGAAGTCAAACAAGAATTATTAGAACGGACTGGCGCGATCGCTGGCACGATCTTATTATTCGGTGCGGGTGAAAAGGCGATCGTCAATGAATCTCTCTATCGTTTGCGCTTAGCTCTCGGTCGCGAAATGGATTTGATTGACGACAACAAACTCAATTTTGTCTGGATCACTGACTTCCCGATGTTTGAGTGGAATACTGATCAAAATCGTCTAGAGGCTTTGCATCATCCCTTCACTTCCCCTCGTCCTGAAGATATTCAAGATGGTCAAGCGATCGATGTCAACACGATCGCCCTTGCCTATGACTTGGTACTAAATGGCACTGAAATCGGCGGTGGTAGTATTCGGATTCATAAGCGTGATGTTCAAGAAAAAGTATTTGCAGCGATCGGGCTAACCACCGAAGAGGCAAAAGAGAAGTTTGGCTTCCTGCTAGAAGCCTTTGAGTACGGCACTCCTCCCCATGGTGGTTTAGCTTTTGGGCTAGATCGCTTAGTGATGTTAATCTCTGGTGCAGACTCGATCCGCGATGTGATTGCCTTCCCGAAAACGCAGCAAGCCCGTGATTTATTGACCGATGCGCCATCTAGTGTCGATGACTCGCAGTTAAAGGAACTTCACGTCAAATTATCACTACCTCCAGCTAAAACTATCTAAACAGAAAGGGCGCAATGCGCCCTTTCTGTTTAGGATAAAGTAATATAAAGACCAGAACCTAAAAAGCTGTGGCGCACGCGCAGCGTGCGCCACAGCTTTTTGGGTTTTAAGTTTTTTCTAGCTACTTAAAAATCTAATATCAATTTAAAGAGGATATTTATCAATGATGGGTATGAGCAACTTGGCGGCAAAGTCGCCTCTTTATGTCGGTCTGTTATTTGGCGGACAGTCGGGCGAACATGATGTATCGATTACATCTGCTAAAGCGATCGCCTCAGCCCTCAGCCAAAATCCTCGCTATCAAGTTCAGCCCTTCTACATTCAACGCGATGGCACATGGCGCAGTCCCGATCTGTCGCAACAGGTTCTAGATTCTGGTAAAGGTTTACAAGATGCAGAATTATTGACTAATACTGCCTTTTTCTTGCCGATGGAAGTACAGCAAGTCGATCTCTGGTTCCCTGTACTGCATGGGCCAAATGGCGAAGATGGCACGGTGCAGGGATTATTGCAATTGATGCATAAGCCCTATGTCGGTAATGGTGTGCTTGCCTCATCGGTGGGAATGGATAAGATCGCGATGAAGGCGATTTTTGCAAATGCGGGTTTGCCTCAAGTCAAATATGTGGCACTGAATCGTTGGCAGTGGCAACAGGATGAACAGGCCTGGAGCGAACATATTGAAGCAACTCTTGGCTATCCTTGCTTTGTGAAGCCATCAAATCTTGGCTCATCGGTGGGGATTTCTAAAGTACGCGATCGCCAACAATTGCAAGAGGCGATCGCTAGTGCCACGAGTTACGATCCCCGTATCATCATCGAGCAGGGCGTAACCGCTCGCGAGATCGAATGTGCTGTCCTTGGCAATGAGCAACCCAAAGCTTCCGCGATTGGTGAAATTACTTTCACCAGCGATTTCTATGACTACGAAACCAAGTACACCGCAGGCATGGCAAATCTGATCATTCCTAGCGATTTACCTGACAATGTGACCCAAGCAGTGCAGTCAATGGCGGTGAAAGCTTTCCAAACGGTAGCTGGTTCGGGTTTAGCCAGAGTTGACTTCTTTTATATTGAAGCAACTGGCACAGTTTTAATCAATGAAATTAATACTTTTCCTGGATTCACATCGCTGAGTATGTATCCCAAATTGTGGGAGTACTCTGGTATTCCGTTTACCGAATTATGCGATCGCCTTGTGGAGTTAGCACTTGAGAAACATATTTAGCTAGTACAGGCGGGTGCGACCTTTATCTGATACTCCTTGAAGGCAATCAAATCATTACCCAGTATAACTTTCATCGAATCTCTCTAGAAATCATGTACTCCATCTGATAACGCCAGAACGCTTACGCAGTAAGGCGTTATCAGGTAGAGGTC
>JBDNJN010000204.1:0-2890 GCA_041687725.1 Pseudanabaena sp. | reverse complement strand
TTTCGCCGAAATATATGATTGCTGTTCGTTTTTGGTTTCCACTTGGCTTAGACATCGCTTAATCCTCAGTTTCTTGCTTCTAAATTCTATGCTTTCCTGCTTGGCTTTTTCTCAAAGCACCAAATTTTAAACTATGTGTCTATGGCATGACTCAAAAAATAATCCAGAAAATCTAGTCCCTTACACAAGTGAAATGAGTGCCAGAATTTCCGCGCTGACTGAAGGAGTAGACGTAGGTTGATAGAAATCAATGGATGGAAAATTTTTCCCACAAAATCTTTAATAAACAGCTTCAAGAGCTTGTAGCAAGTTCAATTAAATTTAAAGAAAAAGACACGCCAAAGCAATACAAAGAAAGATTTATAGCTCATTAGGATTGATCTTTTCATATTTCTCGAAGGGTTGATGAATCCAAGGGTTATCTGACAAGAAGTCCACATAATAATCGGGCTTAGCAATCGAGCAAGCCTTAAACCATAGAACCGCCGATCGCACTTCTGTGATCTCGAACTCATTGTGTTGTTTGAGCCATTCCACAATGCCTGCGAGGGTTACGCCCGAATCAACCAGATCGTCAACTAGCAAAATCCGTTTGCCGAGTGTTGGTGTCGTCATAGTGATGTTATTGGCGATCGTTAAGTTTCCCCGATCCTGAAAATCTTTGCCGCCGTAGGAAGAGGTCGAGAGAATGGCAAGAGGCTTGTCAAAAATTCGACAAAGTACATCACCAATACGTAAACCACCTTTAGCAAGGCAGAGAACTTGATCGAATTCCCATTGCGACTGATAAATTTGGGTGGCAAGTTGCTCGATCTTGGCGTGATATTCGTCCCATGAAACGTAAAGATCTGACATAGTGGCGGTAAAAATAATAGAAAATAGGGGGGAACGCAAAGCGCTCCGATGATTTCTTATGATATCAATCAGTAGATTCAATTGGACTTGTCTAAAAGTAGGGATTAGACTAGAAAGAGATAAAAATGAGATAGGGAGACAAAACTGTGGTAGCTGTTATTGAAATTCCATCTAATGAAGAAATCCTGAAAAAGCCCATTGAGCGCCGCCTCACGATGCAGGTTGACGAAATTGCGGCGGACACGACCACACTGCGATCGCTTGACTGGGATCGCGATCGCTTTGATATCGAGTTTGGTTTACAAAATGGGACAACCTACAACTCCTATATCATTCGTGGTGAAAAATTAGCGCTAGTCGATACATCTCACGCTAAATTTCGCGAGCTATATCTCAAGACACTCAAAGAACAAATTGATCCCGCGCAGATTGAGTATTTGGTGATTAGCCATACTGAGCCAGATCATAGCGGCTTGGTGACTGAGATATTAGCACTAGCCCCTAATGTGACTATAGTTGCCACAAAAGTGGCTTTACAATTTCTCGCTGAGCTAATTAATCAGCCTTTTAAGCAGCAAGTCGTCAAAAATGGCGATCAAGTCGATTTGGGTAATGGTCATATTTTGCAGTTTGTGAGTGCGCCGAACTTGCATTGGCCCGACACGATGATGACCTTTGACCATGCAACATCGATTTTGTATACCTGCGATATTTTTGGAATGCATTATTGCAGTGATGCTGTTTATGATGAAGATTTAACGAGAATCACGCCTGACTATCGCTTTTATTATGAATGTTTGATGGCTCCGAATGCGCGATCGGTAATTGCGGCGATGAAGCGAATGGATGATCTACCACAAGCAAAAATCGTGGCGAATGGACATGGCCCATTGCTGCGCTATAACGTCAAAGAACTAACCGAAAACTATCGCCAATGGAGCCAAGCCCAAACTAAGGGTGAAACTAATGTGGTGGTTTGCTATGTGTCAGATTATGGCTATGGCGATCGCCTCTCACAAGCGATCGCGCGTGGGATCGCCAAAACTGGTGTGGCTGTAGAAATGGCGGATCTCAAGGCGATCGATTTACAGGAATTGCGTGAATTGGTCAGCCATGCGGCAGGTTTAGTGGTTTGCACTGCACCCGCATCAAATAGTCATGTGGAAACGGCGATCGGCGCAATTTTAGCGGCGGCAAGCGAAAAGCAAGTGATTGGATTATATGAACCGCACGGAGATCAAGACTCATCGATTGATTTACTAAATAACAGGTTCAGAGATTTGGGCGTAGTCACCGCTTTTCCTGCGATTCGCGTCCGTGAAGATCCTAACGAAGCCACTTATCAAATCTGTGATGAGGCTGGTACTGACTTGGGACAGTTGCTCACTCGCAAACAAAATATTAAACAGCTAAAGGCGATCGATGCTGAGCTTGATAAAGCTTTAGGACGTTTGGCGGGTGGTTTGTATATTATTTCGGCGGCTAAAGGTGGCACAAGCAGTGCGATGTTAGCTTCTTGGGTTGCTCAAGCTAGTTTCAAGCCGCTTGGTTTTACTGTCGCTGTCGCAAAAGATCGGGCGATCGAGTCGTTTATGCAAGTAGGCGATCGCTTTGTGTTGAATGTTCTCGAAGATGGCAATTATTCCAAATTGATGCAGCATTTTCTAAAACGATTTGCTCCTGGAGCCGATCGCTTTGAGGGTGTGAAAACACAATTATCATCATTTGGCGCACCGATTCTTACCGATGCTCTTGCATTTATGGAATGCGAGGTTGTGAGTCGGATGGAATGTAACGATCATTGGATTATCTACGCGATCGCTGAAGAAGGACGAGTTTCTAAACCTGAGTCCATCACCGCCGCCCACCATCGCAAAATTGGCAACCACTATTAAAACCCACATTCCGCTCGTAAAGGAAGGGTAAAATAAATAGCGAAAGGTAGAGTAGAAGGGAAAAAGCAGGAGAAAGTTATTAACAGCAAAAATACAGAGATGAAAGTAGCGAACCTAGACCATCTAGGAATCGTGGCAGG
>JBDNJN010000203.1:0-10062 GCA_041687725.1 Pseudanabaena sp. | reverse complement strand
TGTTCGCTGACTTTGATCTCTATTGTTTTCGGGGCTGACATCTCTTTTTCCTCCTACTCACTCTCCCTCTATTATCGCCTGTTTTTTCCTGCTTCTCTTCTAATCTTTACGTTTCGTTACTTCAGCCAGCGTGTACTAGTGCTTACCCAGAGAAGCTTAATCAACTGATTGAAAATTTAACGAATTTTTTCGACATAACCTTAGGCATGAATGGAAAACTTGATCAAGTTTTAACTCACTTCTTAGAATTCAAGACTCAGATTACCCCAACGTTACGTGAGGTGGGTATAATCGAAGATTCAAACGAACTTGACATTGCTAAAATTTATGGAACAACAAATCAACGTTTAACCTCAGCCATTGAATATCTTAACTCAGTGGTAGATCGGATTGAGAAGAGCGGTCTTCAAGACCAAGACACATTGGAACAGCTGAAAGCCGCAGTTAATCGCTTTAATAATATTATGTTATCATAATCCAGAACAGTCAATTTTACTTTGATACCCTTGTAATATCTCCTAGAGTCACAAATTTATGAAGTCATCTGAAGTACGTAATTTTGAAGATCTTCAACGTCTTGCTCAATTTCTTTGCGATAAAGATAATCATATCGATGGAATACTAGTCCTTGCCCCTGAAAGTGAAGACAAAGACCTTTTTACACCAATAGATACTTGCACTCTGGTAAAATTCAAAGGCTTAAATCCTAAAGCTATTGCGAGTAAATTGTTGCTCCTTTTAGGCTCCTCTAGTGAATTAATTACTTCAACCGATGATTTTCAGCCTGGTTTAATTAATTCAATAACTTTTGAATTTCAGGAGCTAGTCCTTTCAATATATAGAATGGAAGGATTTAAGTCTAGGCTCGGCGAAATTTATATTGTACTGATTAATGCACAATCAAAAAACTTAGGTTCTTTTAATATTAATAAGCCAGATGTGCGTCAGCAGATCGATGTCGGGATTAGAAGATGTGGGCAATTTGTTTGACAAAACAGTGCCATCAACTTAATCCTGCCAAGTCAACACCCCATCGCGCCGCACGAGGATCAGCGATCGCCCTTCCATAAAACGCTCCAACGCCTCCCACCAAATCCCCAAATCCCCCGTCGCATCGATCGCCGTCAACGATTTCATCAACAACAAAGCCACCAAAATATAATCACGCTCATCTCGACAGCCCAACCCCTCACGCCGCAACACATTCACCAAATCCACTGATAAATCTAATCGACCACCAACAGCTAACAGCGCCACACTGCTCTGAATTCCTGCAAACAATTCCAAACCAGCACTCATCATTGCCGTCGCTGCCACCACAAACTCAGACATCGAACTATCCATCTTCGCTAACATCAGCACCGCCGTCCCATTAATCGCACTCTCAAATGCCTTATCTACCGCCATCGGAACTGCCAAATTCTCCCACTGTCTCAACATCTCCATCACCTCTGGTCTCAACGCCCCAAATGCCCCCGACAGCTCCATTGCCAACGGCTCATCCCACCGATCCGTCCGCAAAATCATCGGCTTAAACACATCCTCCTTCGCCCCCGCAATCATCGACTCCGCAAAGCACCAGCCCCGCTCCAAATAACCATCCTCCTCCCGCCGTAACACCAACGTACTCACACGCGGAGACAAAATCATCTCCCCAATCCCCTGCAAAGCCAGTCCAAACTCCCGCTCCTCATCCACCGTCCTCGGATCTTGCGGCAAACAAGAAAAGTCATACCAAAACCCAATCAAATCCAAAATCCCATCCCCCTCAATCCGCGCCACCTCATCCGCCGCAAAATTGTACCCACCACACAACGTCCGAAACACCAAATGCGCCGCCTGCAAATTTCCCTGCCGCGCCAACGAAGGCACTCTCGCCAACCGATCACGCACTGCCTCTGCGCTTACACGCTCATCCCTGATCGCCCCCACAATATCGACCATCCGCCGCACTAACCGCTTCAAAGCCTCAAGCTGCTTCCCAAAAGGATCGGGATCATCCTGACTTCCCCAACGATGGGAAATAAACACCAAATGCCAAAGTCGCTCCACAGGAGTCCAAGTCTCAGACAGCAAAGACTGACATCGATCAAATTTTGACAGCCCTAAAAGGGTTCTTGCGCTGATATAGCGATATTGCTGCAACATAAAACAACCTGCCAAATGCCAATGAACTAAATGCAGCCATCGGGAATGGGAATCGTGAGAGCGCCGAGAATCACGCCCTAAAATCCCTAGAGCTGTCGCGGGGAATAGAGTCCCCTAATCCAATGATGTTAGCCTACGACGTACTGGGTGATGTCTAGTCAACTCCACAGAACGCCAGACTAAAATTCAAGCCATGCAAACGGATTGTGATTCCCTTAACAAATCATAGAGCGCAGTGCTTGTGTATAAGTGAAATCATGAAGTGTAGCCACACTTAAAAAATTTGGTATTAAGATTACGATATATTTCAGGATAAAAGTTTTTGTTTCAGTAAATCAATATTTACAGCACTCAAATCAATTTGAATTTCTAAGCGTTGTTTTTCGTCACGAAATAGCAATACTGCGTCACCATTGGACTGAATAATGCTACCAAACTGTGGATCGGTAACTTGAATCTTTTGGTAGACGATTTTGGGCAGGGTAATGCGGATTTGGTAGCTTCTGCCTGACGATGGCATTACATCTAATTTTTGGTTAAAAAGATCGAGTCTGAGGTAACCAACTGAGATATTACGCTCTTCGGGACTATTGGGTTTAAACCAATAAAGTGTGATACCGCGCAGGGTTGGATTTTGAATTGAGAGAGTTTCATCAAGGACTTGTTTGTTCCAGTCGATCGCATCTCGACCAGTATTTTCATCAATGGGGCGTTGTTGCCAGATAATTTCTTGCCCCGCAAGGGATGTCCACCATTGGGCGATGCGAGCAAGATTGGCTTCAGCATCAGGATCGCTGCTGCCAAGTGTCCAAGTAATGGTTGAGTCCATTAGTTTTTTAGGTACGTTTATTTGTCATTTCCGTAGAGAATAAAAGCATAGCAGATGCTCTTAAGGAGATTAAGAAAAATGTTTGGAATTGGTTGGCCAGAGGTAATTGTGATTTCGCTTGTGGGTGTGGCAATTTTTGGAGCAAAGCGAATCCCTGAGATTGGTCGCAGTGTGGGGCAAGCCTTACGAGGTTTTCAGGATGAAGTTAAGGACAATGGTGAAGATAAAAAAGATTAATAATTTTCAGTGTTAAGCTGATGTGCCTTTAAGTTGCAAGATGATTGTGCCGCGCTTCGCGCGGCACAATCATCCTCTGGTTTTTGATATGCATTTTAAATGCCGATCAGCTTAAGTACAGATAATTTTTAAAAGTGCCGCAAAGCGGCACTTTTAAAAATTATCTGGGTTCTATGGCAGCGCAAGGCGCTGTAATAATTTGAAACTTTTTGAGCATCTCCACATAGGATGAGCCTTGAGCTATTAGCTGAATCAGACGATTTTCTGGTAAATCTTCTAGGTATTCTTCATCTAGAGTGATATTTTGTGATTCTTCGTAAGATGGCGATCGCATTAGTACTGGGAGAATTGGTACTGAGAGATTAATCTTGAGATGTTGTGGCGGAATATTGATTAATTTACTCGCCCATTCGATCGCCACCACACCGAGAGGAAAATCTTCGCCCCGCCAATATTCTTCTAAATGTAGACTAGGAACTTGAGATGGCTCTAGGCGATAAAGATCGATGTGATAAAGTGGCAAACGTCCTTCGGTATACTCATCAATTAGCGTAAACGTCGGACTAGTTATCCTCGCACTAATGCCGAGAGCGCGACCGAATGCTTGCATAAAAGTAGTTTTGCCACTGCCGAGATTGCCTTCAAGCAGAATAATCGTTCCATCGGTGACAAGTTGGGCGAGTTGAGTGGCGATCGCTTGGGTCACACGAAGATTATCGGCATAAAGTTCGATTTTTACTGTCTCAGTCATAATTCGGGTAAACTTTTTATACTATTGTGCGAATCAAAGCTTTTATGGATACGGATATTCTTCAGTCACTCGCTCATCTCGATCAAAGTGGTCAGGCTCAGATGGTGGATGTGACTCAAAAAATACAAACGGTGAGACGGGCGATCGCCATGTGTGAGATCTCAATGAAAACAACCACATTGGACGCAATTCAAGCGGGAAATTTACCGAAAGGGGATGTCTTGGGTACGGCTAGACTGGCGGGGATTATGGCAGCAAAACAGACTTCAAATTTGATCCCTATGTGTCATCCGCTCAATCTGACTGGTGTTGATATCAGGATTATCTTAGATGAAAATATTCCTGGTTATCAGATTGAGGCCGAGGTCAAAACCAAGGCTGAGACTGGAGTGGAAATGGAAGCGCTGACTGCTGCTATGGTCACGGCTCTGACTTTATACGATATGGCAAAGTCTTTAGAAAAGACGATGGTAATCTCGAATGCTCGGTTAATTCATAAAAGCGGCGGAAAATCAGGTGATTTTAATGAGCCTAAAGGAGATTATTGCGATATTTAAAAACTAAAGGCGGCGTGAAGCGCCGCTTCTAGTTCTATTCGGAGACCTTGTGACCTGCGATCGCAATTAGTTCACGGATTTTTGTTTCAGGCAATTGACTCTCGATATTTAAAGACTTAGTTGTTGCTTCACCTGTAACTATTGCCGATGCATCGACAGATTGGATAGCTTTGGTAATAGTTTCGATACAGCTAGCGCAGCCGATAGAAGGAACTGAAAGAATTAAATTCATAAAAAAATTAATGTAAAGACATCGCGATCGCAATTATAGTTGAATCATCTGGTAGAGGATTGGCGATTATGCAAAATATCCTAGATCATATTCAATGTGGGATCTTTGTATTGACGGTTGAAGTAAATACGCAAGGATCGGATGTAAATGAGCGAGAGTTTATGTTACGATTTGCGATCGCCAACCCTACATTTATACATCTTGTTTTCGGGGAACATAGCATCGATCAAACAGTTGATCTAGTTGGCTTACAGCCCCAAGAATGTTTACCCTTAGAATTTGCCAAAGCCTTAAATAAGCATGTTAGCCAATGCTTAAAAACACAACAAGTTATTGAGTTTGAAGAAAAACTTGATTTGGTGACAAATCGAATTCTATCGATTTCACTATCCTTACAAGTCAACGAAAACGATCGCTCGCAGCAGATCATTGGCACTTGCCAAGATATTACGAAACTAGAACTATCTAAATCTCAAGTTAAAGATTTTAATCAAAAGAAATTTAGTCATTTGGTGAGCGAAGTTTCTGATGCCTTTGTGGTGGTTGATCGAGAAGGTGTGGTTTGCTATGTCAATCAAGCCGCCGAGACACTATTTGGTTGTACAGCCGATGATATTGTCGGCGAAACTTTCGGACTACCTGTGGTGGCAGGAGAAAGTACAGATATTGATATTCTCAATCGAGGTAGCACCACCTCTGCGGAAATGCGTGTATCTGAAGCGATCGATGAAGACCATAAAATTTATGTGGTGGCATCTTTGCGAGATATCTCAGAACGTAAACGGGTAGAAGAATCTTTGAAATTGCGCGAACGGGCGATCGCTGCTAGCTCCAACGGGATTGTGATTACCGATGCTACTCAGCCGCATAATCCGATGATTTATGTTAATCCTAGCTTTGAAAAGATTACAGGTTACAGCGCGGCGGAGTCGATTGGACGTAATTGTCGTTTTTTACAAGGTAGCGATCGCCATCAAATCAGTCTTTTTGATTTACGCAAGGCAATTCAAGAACAGCGAGAATGTCATGCTGTTCTGCTCAACTATCGCAAAGATGGCACACCATTTTGGAATGATTTATACATCGCGCCTGTACTTAACGAGCATGGTGAACTTACTAACTACATCGGCATTCAAACCGACATTACCGAGCAGGTAAAGTCAACCCAAAGATTGATCGCTAGTGAAGAGCGCTTGCGTACTGTACTGACATCAATCAAAGAGGGGATTACCTTTAGCGATGATTCAGGCTATTTTTCTATTTTCAATGATGGGATGGAGAACCTGACAGGATATACGTTAGCTGAGGCGAATGCTAGTTTAGACTTTACAACTTTCTTATATCCCGATCGCGCTGAACATGACAAGGCTTTGCAACGCTTACAGCAGCTACAAGAAACTGGTCAAGCGATCACGGTGGAGACCCGCATTCGCCATCGTGATGGCACATTTAAAGATGTTTTAGTTTCTACGAGACTCGTGGCATACAAAGGTAAGCGCATGTATTTGAGTAGTTATTATGACATTACCGATCGCAAAAAAGTCGAAACTCAACTACGCTACCAAAATGAAAGAGAGCGCTTATTAAATGCAATTTTGCTCAAAATTCAATGTGAGCTAAATTTAGATCAAATCCTCGCAATTACAGTTAAGGAAGCTCAAGAATTATTACGCATTGATCGCGTTGTGATTTATCAATTTCAAGAAGATTGGACTGGTGAGTTTCTTGTCGAAGCAGTTAATGATCAATCATTATCTATCCTTGGTAAAACAATTGATGACTCATGTTTTAACCAAAATTATGCTCAGGAATATAAAAATAGCTCTATCTTAAGTATTAATAATGTCGATCTTGCGGATTTAAGTCCTTGCCATAAAGATCTTTTACAAAGCTTTCAAATAAAAGCTAGCATTGTCGTCGCTATTTCTTTTGGTGACACATTATGGGGATTGTTAATAGCTCACCAATGCTTTGCACCACGCCAGTGGGAAGATTTTGAAATCGATCTGCTCAGACAATTAGCTAATTATGTGGCGATCGCCATTCAACAAATCAAATTATTTGAGCGCGTCCAAGATCTTAATAAAAACCTTGAACATCAAGTTGCCGATCGCACACAGCAACTTGAACAAAGTTTGATCCAACTAGAAAGAGCATTGCTTAAAGAAAAAGAACTAAATCAACTCAAATCACAATTTATTTCTAGAGCCTCCCACGAATTTCGGACTCCACTAGCCACGATCCAAACGGCAAGTGATCTGCTACGGAACTATGGACATAAAATGTCAGAGGATAAAAAATTAGAAAAAATTGACAAAATCCAAAGTGAAGTTAAAGCCATGACTAATCTCTTAGAAGAAGTGTTAATTATTGGTAAATCTGAATCTAGAAAATTCACATTGCAGTCAGAAGAAATTGATCTAGAAGAGTTTTGCCTAGAAATAATCGAACAGACTAAGTTAATCGGAAACGGTAAGCATCAAGTTACGTTTAAAGATATTAATGCTCCATCAAAATTAATGATCGACACTAAATTTTTTAGACAAATTATTTCCAACTTGTTATCGAATGCAGTTAAATATTCTCCTAATGCTAGTGAAGTTATTTTTACAATTGCCACAACCAGCGATCATGTTCCTAAACTTTTATTAGAGTTTCAAGATCGGGGAATTGGTATTCCTCTAGCCGATCAAGAAAAAGTGTTTGAGCATTTTTATCGCGCCCACAATGTTGGTATGATCGGAGGGACTGGCTTAGGGATGGCAATTATCAAAAATTCAGTTGACATCCTTGGTGGCACAATTCAACTTAATAGTGTTGAAAACCAAGGAACCACGATAAAGGTAAAACTGCCTATTTATCCACAGGAATAAATAAAATTATGACGACAGTTCTAGTAATCGAAGATGTGGAATCTTTACGCGAAGAGATTATGGAGACTCTTTTGTATGAAGGTTTTGATGTGCTGGGGGCAGAAAACGGAGTTGTGGGGGTGCAGATTGCCAAAACCTATTTACCAGATCTGATTATTTGTGATATCGCTATGCCAGAACTGGATGGTTTCGGCACTCTAGTTGCATTGCGACAAGAACAAAAAACATCAATGATCCCGTTCATATTCCTGACGGCGATGACCGAAAAAGCGGATATGCGTCAAGCGATGCAACTTGGTGCAGATGACTACCTGACTAAGCCATTTACTTCGGCGGAATTACTAGGGGCGATCGCTTCACGGTTGCAAAAGCATGAGTCCGTAAAAGATCATTATTATGATGAGATCAAGGCAGTTGGGGAAAAATTTGAGTATTTGTCTCATCATGATGGTCTGACACAGCTACCAAATCGCATTCTTTTTCATAAGTCATTAGTCCAAGCTGTATTACACTCCAAACTCAACAGTAAGTCTTTGGCTTTACTGTTTCTGGATATGGACAACTTCAACGTCATTAACAATACGCTTGGTAATGATATTGGCGATCAGTTGTTCAAGGCGATCGCAGGCAGGCTAAGGCGGTATACGGCTCCCTGCGATATTGTGGCTCGGATACAGGGTGATGAGTTTGCGATGATTATTTCTGATGTCACAGACACGCTTAGTGTCAAACTCGAAACTCAGAAAATCTTAGATTTACTAAGCCGTCCCTACAATTTATATGGGCATGAAGTTTTCATTACTAGCAGTATTGGCATCACTATTTTTCCTGATGATCATCAAGAGGCGGAAGGATTAATCAAAAATGCTGAATTAGCGATGTACTATGCCAAAAGTCACGGCAGAAATAGCTATAAATTGTACAATTCAGACCTGAATGTACAATCTTCAGAATATATGGCCCTGGCAAATAGTCTCCATCGCGCCATGGATCGCAACGAGTTTCGGGTTTTTTATCAACCTTTAGTCGATCTCAAATCAGGGAAGATCGTCGGGGCGGAAGCGTTAGCTAGATGGCAACATCCCGATTTAGGGATCATTATGCCCTGTAGGTTTATCCCTATTGCCGAACAAACAGGACTCATTCTGCGCTTGAGTGAGGTAATGCTAAATGCAGTTTGCCAACAAATGCGAGCTTGGCGCGAGGCTGGCATAAATTATGGCTTTGTGGCAGTTAACCTATCTAGTCAGCATTTTCGCCCAGATAGCAACTTGATAGAATTCATTAGTAAGGTTTTACTAGAAACTGGTACAGATGCAGATGATTTAGAACTTGAACTCACTGAAAGCATCATCATGAAAAATGCGGAATTTACGATTCAGGTGCTATCGCAATTACAGACGATGGGGGTAAATGTGGCGATCGATGATTTTGGTACAGGCTATTCGTCTCTAAGCTACCTCAAGCATTTCCCAGTAAATACCCTCAAAATTGATCGCTGTTTTGTTGAGGACATCACCACTGATCGCCATGATGCAACGATTTCCTTAGCAATTATCGATCTTGCCCATAGTTTGTCATTACAAGTTGTTGCTGAGGGTGTCGAAACTGCTGAGCAGCTTGAGCTTTTAAAAGAGTACGGTTGCGATCGGATTCAAGGCTATTTCTTCAGCCCACCATTACCAGCAAGTGAGTTTGAGAAAATGTTGATCGATGGTAAATGTTTAGATGATCAACATTTTATAGGAGTCTTCTGAGTTTAAGGTGATAAGAGCTGCTAATGAGAAAGGCAAGCTAAAAGTCTAGAGCGAAAATTAACAAAATTCACAAACCCATAAGCCTGACGCTCTTAACTTTTTGTTCTTCAGTCAAATCAATCTTGTTTTTTAACAAAATAAATCGACAGCCCTTGATCGTAATTTTTGCTTGTTGGCGAATCTTATTTAACTCCTTAATAACAGGCTGCATTACATGAAGTCTGTCAATTACGATCTTAGTATTTGGAAATACGACTTTCACAACTTTTGGAAATCCTCCCCACATATCTACGCTGACTTCTTCTACTTGTTCCCTTATCTCAAGTGGCTGCTGCTTAAGGACTTCAATGATTTCTTCTTGTTTGTGACTATCGATAACTTCTAACAATTTACCCAATTCAATATTACAGACAACTGTCACAAAATTGCCCTGTCTTTTCTTTTGACTTACTTCATCGATACTGATCCGTTTTACTCCTTGCCAATTATCCTTCTTTTTTAGCTCAAACTGACGCTTGAACCCACATTCCGCTCGTAATGGAAGGTAAAAAACAATTAAGAAACAGGTGCAGGG
The DNA here is from genome assembly GCA_041687725.1 of Pseudanabaena sp. Taxonomy (GTDB): domain Bacteria; phylum Cyanobacteriota; class Cyanobacteriia; order Pseudanabaenales; family Pseudanabaenaceae; genus Pseudanabaena. The sequence goes on along the minus strand of JBDNJN010000203.1, from coordinate 104 downwards.
AGAAGATATAGCGGTTTTCAAATGAGCGTGGTACGAGCGTCGCATTCATAAAACCAGCCAAAGAAGTCAGATTCAGAAACAGAATTGAAAGCGAGAGTGATGGC
>JBDNJN010000202.1:0-7560 GCA_041687725.1 Pseudanabaena sp. | reverse complement strand
TATCGTTCAAACGATAATTATTAGTGCGATTACTTTAGTTACATTAGCGATTTTACGCAAAGATTTAATCCTGTTCTGCTTTGACTCAACTCATGCGCGTTCGATTGGTTTAAATACTACATTTCTCTATTACGTTTTACTGTCTTTGCTATCCCTCACAGCCGTTGCAGGACTACAAACTGTTGGCATTATTTTAGTCGTGGCAATGTTGGTAACTCCAGGAGCAACCGCTTATTTGTTAAGCGATCGCTTCGACCATATGATCTTGATTGCGATGGCAACAGGTGTATTTTCCAGTGTCATCGGGACTTATATCAGCTATCACATTGACGGCTCGACTGGTGGATGTATTGTCGTTTTACAAACGCTTCTATTTGTGGTGGCAATGATTTTTGCCCCTAAGCATGGCTTATTAGCAAAGGTAAAAAAATCACAAAATATCAGTGAATAAAATCTAACTGATGATGATTGATGTACAGAAGGTAAAGCTTTCGACAGTGATGAAGATAATTGACAAGTAGGTTATTTGACGATCTCGCCTAAACATTTGATCAATTCGCTCACCACAATTGGCTTACTAAGATATCTATTCGCTCCTAAGCTGAGTGCTTTCTCACGATGCCGATCGCCTGTACGCGAAGTTAAAATCACTACAGGAATTGCGTACCAATGATCATGAGTACGAATAGACTGTAAGAGATTAAATCCATTCATTCGTGGCATTTCCACATCAGAAATTACCATCGTAATTTTACCTTGCAAGCGAGTAAGCATATCGATCGCCTCTTGACCATCACGACAGGCGATCACTTCAAAATCCAACTGTTTTAGCATTAATTCGAGCATATTACGAGTAGCGATCGAGTCTTCTGCTATTAAGATTGTTTTGACTGATTTTTGATTGACTTCTTGATCTAGCTCATTAAGTTTTTTATTTGTCTTGTTACTAGCTTTTTTAATTTGTTTGCGAACGTCTTCTTGTAAGAGAACGTGCAAATTATCAGGGCTTAAAACAGGTACAACTTGCCCAGTTCCTAACACCGTACAGCCTGTTAGATAACTAGGAATTGCCACACTATTGTCAAAAGGTTTAAGAATTAACTGCCGTTCTTCAACAATAGAATCAATCACGACTGCGATCGGTTGGTTATTACAATTTAGAACTAGACAGATTTTGCCACTAAACGATTCATTAGTTGGTTGCCTATAAGTCAAAGCTTGTTTGAGATATAACAAAGGAATAAATTGTTTGCGCCAAGCAATTTCTGAAAGATTATTTTTATGATGAACTAGCTCTTCAGTATGAGCGAAAATATCTAATATGTCACTGGCAGAGATGGCGATCAGATTTTCATTGATAGTACAAATTAGTAAGGCAACAAGACTCAATCCAAGTGGTAAACGAATTGTAAAAGTTGTTCCCTGTCCTTGAAATGTCTCAACTTGAATATTACCGCGTAATCGGTTAACTTGCGATCGCACAATATCTAATCCCATACCGCGTCCAGAGATATCAGTAACAATATTACGAGTCGAGAAATGCGGCTGAAAAATGAAATTGAGGATCTCTTGACGAGAAATATTACCTATGGGTATTTCAATTTGACAGATATTCTTTTCAACGGCTCTCGTATAAACTTCATTTAGGTTAATCCCATCGCCATCATCCTTTAGACAAATTACTACTTGATTGCCAGAAACAACTGCGCTAAGCGTAATTGTTGCCATCTCAGACTTACCAAGTTGCAATCTAGTTTCGGGAGTTTCGATACCATGATCAAAAGCATTTATTAATAAATGATTGAGAGGTGTTTGTAGTTGTTCTAAGATTACTTGATCGATTAGAACATCTTCACCTTCAATCACTAATTCAATTTGTTTATTATTACGTTGGCAAAGACGCTTAAGTTGTGGTAAAAAACGGCTTGCCATAGTCTTAAAAGGGACAAGACGGGACTGAGTCAATTCAGCATACAGACGATCTAGATCTTGTCGCAAATATTGAATTTCTTCACCAAAATCTCGATAGCTTAAATCAATATCATAGCGAGTCTCTCGCACTCTTAATAGAACTTCTTGCAAGTTTTGAATAGTGGTATGTGAAGAAGAATATTGATCTAATTCTAATTGGTCAAAGTCATCGTCAACGCTTTCAGATACAGCCTTATCGGCGGGATTAGCGATCGCCAATTCATCATAGAGTGTCTGCACTTGCTCCTGAAGTGGAATCATCTGCAATACAAGCGACTGTAAATTTTTATTGGCTTGCCCTAGTTGCTGTTGTTGCCTCAGTAAGCGTTCATGGCGCAAAATCATTTCTGCGACTGTATTAGTCATACTTTCAATTTGGGAAGAAGGAATCCGCAAGTATGAAATTGCTGCGGCCGATGGTAAGGTGATCGCTTGGTCTTCTATTTCAGGTTGTGTTTGATTAGAAATCTCTTCAGAGATAATTTTAGGCAAATTGTCTGATGCTGGCTTTAAGATAGTTAATTCTGGATAGAGATATTGCGAACGTTGCGATCGCAAGTTATTGACGATCGCTTTTGTGTCTGACAATAAGCTCGCGATCGCCTGTCCTTGTTGAATGTTTGCCTCAAATGGTTCTACTATATTAATCAGCCAATCGATATTTAAAGCATCACCAAGCAAAAGACATTCTTCGCAAAAATATTGTAATTCTTCTCTGATTTTAGTTTCTGGAAGAGTAGAAGTATTTGATAATAATTGATTTTCTACTTTCTGAATACAGGCTTCTAAATCTTTCTCTAACGAAGATATTATGATCGGGCTAATTGTTGATTTTGGCTGATTGTCATTGGTTGTGCTGTTATCTATTGGCTGATTCTCTTGGCTTTGAACGATCGCCAATAATGCATCTAGTTTCTGCAAAAGCTCTAAATCAACTTTAATATCAATTAACGCATTAGTCGGTAAGCTGACTGCTTGTGAGATTACCGATGCAACTTCATCAATGCCATGACTGAGAACTTCGGAGATCGTGGTGCGATCGCAACACTCGTTATATTGCAAAATCTCTAATAGGTCTTCTAGCTTATGGGCGATTTGGCTCAGGCTAGTTAATTCAGCGATCGCCGAGCCACCCTTGAGCGAGTGGGCGGCGTGCATCAAAAAGACATAATCTGGCTTTCCCGATTGCAGTTGGGCTAAGCCTGTTTGCAGATTTGCTAAATAGGTGGGCGCATCTTCACTGAGAAAACATTGACGAGTTTCAATCGCGATCTCTTTTAGAACTTCTGGACTTAGAGATTTCATTAACATAGCAGTTTTCCAATAATTTAATATGTGAACAAGCTATTAAAAGCCTCGCTTTGCAAGGCTTTTAATAGCTTGTTTGAGCTATTCTGACTTTTCTAAACGGAACTGACGCACAGAAGTTTGCAACTCATCAACTACACCCACCAGCACTTGCAACGAAGCAACTACAGTCTGAGTATCGGTGGCGGTGAGTTGCGCGATCGCGTTGGCATTGCCCATGATGCTGTTTACCTGTTGCGAAACTTCAATTTGTGAAATCGTACTACTTGAAATCGTCTGCAAATACTTATCAATCGTCTGACTGAGATCGGCTAAGTCCTTCAGCGTATCCTTCGTTTCTTCGACAGATTGTGTACCCGCCACAACTTCGGCTGTCCCGACTTCCATCGCCTTCAAAACTTCCGTTGTCTCATGCTGAATGTTGTTAACCAGCAATTGAATTTCTCTAGTCGCATCGGTGACTCGATCAGCCAATCGCCTTACCTCATCGGCAACCACCCGAAAACCTTGACCATTCTCACCTGCTCTGGCGGCTTCAATCGAAGCATTAAAGGCTAACAAGTTAGTCTTCTCAGAGATATTAGAAATAATCGCTACAATCTGCGAAACCTCCTGCGATGACTCCGCTAATTGCTTCATCTTCTTGGAAGTAGCCGCCACTGTGGAACGAATTGCTTTAATACTGCTAACAGTGCGATCCATTTTTACATCGCCTTCACGCGCCGCGATCGCTGCTCGTCTTGCCACATCTGCCGCATCTTGGGCAGATTTCGCAACTTGGGCGATCGATTGAGTATTTTGTTCGACTGCTTCAAGGGCTTGGGCGATGCCATCAGACTGAGCAGAGGCTGCGGTCGAGAATTTTTGCACCGATTGTTCGCTTTCCTTTGCCAAAGATCCTGCATGGATAGCGGTCGCCTTAACTTCTTTTACCAAGTTCCGTAACTTGCGGATTGTGGCATTAAAAGCATCAGCGATCGAGCCAACCACACCGTCGGTGATCTTTGCCTCGGCAGTCAAATCTCCTTTCTGTGCGCCTTCAATTTCTAAGAGAAGATTGATAACTTCTCTCTGCAATGATTCTTTCTCTTTGCGTTGCAGTTCGGCTTCCTGCGCTTTGAGTAAAGACTGTTGTGCCAAAGCCTGTTCAGAGATTTCGATACTGTCTGCCATCGTATTAAACGATCGCGTCAGTTCGCCAATTTCATCATTAGCAAAGATTTCCGCACGAATCTTGCGATCGCCTAAAGCAAAGGCTCTAGCGATCGGGGTGAGTCCCTTTACAGGTTTAGCGATTACCGTATCCAAAAATCGTGCCAATAGAATATCTAAAAGAATAACGACTATAGACGAGATACCGAGAATCATCCATGTTCTTCGCAATAACTCGCTCATTTCTGTCTCAGGCGTGCCGCGAACCAAAATCCCAACAGGAGAATTACCATACTTCGGTACGCCACCCTTATCGGTCTCAATGATCCGATTAGGAACGGCTCTAGCAGCCATAGTGTAATAAGTATTACCCACCAAAACCCGCCCTGTGACTGGTTGACCATTTTCGGCGGCGGCGGCTCGACTGAGCAAATCATCGCCCGTCGCGCCCGCGATCGGTAAATTGGCAATGCCAGTCTCAAAATTCGGTTGTTCAACAGAAGTTGCCAACACAAATTCTCCTGAAGGCTTACGATAATAGACGGCGCTATAACCACCTAAGCCTCTTCTGTCCTGTGCAGTGGTCGCCAGTGCTTTGAGCGTATTATCGACAATTGGCGATTTTTTATTGACGATATCACCTGAAATCAGCACGGCGATTGTTCTCTGAGTAGCAGGATCTTTAACGGCAGTAGCAGTGTAACGAATGAGAGAATCTGTCGGCGTAAATCCATCGGGTAATGGCGGCGCTTCTTTTTGGAGATCATCGGCACTAACGATCGCCGTCGCCTTAATTTGATTAGGGTCTTTGAGAATATCGCCAACTAAACCGCTAGGATCGAAATCTTGTCCAGTCCGATCGCTGTTCGCACTAATAATCACCTTCGCATCAGCACCGACCAGCGTGGCATACTCAATCTTCCGTGCCTTAATCTCATTCTCTAAAATTTTCTTAACTTGTTCTTTTAATGGCGCGGGAATTGGTTGCTTACTTGCATAAGTACTCGCAGCACTAATTACCGCCGCATTATCTGATTGACCACGAAAACCAAACCCCATCTGATTGATTTTGATGTTGTAGTTAATATCCATAACCGACACCTCAGACTGCGCCTGTCTGAATAGCTGATCTTGAAGCGATCGCCCAATTAAAAATGCCCCAAAGCCAACCAGTGAGAGTGATAGAAATTCAGAAGCAATGAGGGCAACAAGTTGTTTGCGTCCGACCGATAGATTATAAAACCAACTTAGGGAAGAAGATTTTTGCTTTGGTATAGTTTTTGCGGGTTGGAGATCCTGTTTCTTTTTTTGTGATTTTGCTTCTAGAGATGCTTGCGCTTTTGGTAATACCAAAGTAACAGAATCACTGTGAATTTCGGGCATAGCCGCGATCGCCTTAGATGCGATCGCCGCATAAGTCCCATCAACATCCTCTTCAATAATTTGCTGATAAATCGCTCTAGCTTCAGTTATCTCTCCCCGACTTTCTAATTCATAAGCAGAGAGAATCTGCGACATCGGATCGCTATTCTTAGACCTAGCATGTCCATTGCCAGCATATCCATTACCAGTCAACATTGTTGAATTTAAAGAGTCTTTGTTATCATTCATAAAAGTTTAGATTTGTATAAAGTAAATAATTTTTGAGCAACAAAACCAAACCAAACAGCCCGCAACACAATTTTAACAAGGGGCTTAAGCCCCTTGCCTAACCACCTCACCAGTCGTTTCCTGACTAATACCCATTTCTGGATTTAAAAGCCGAAATACCGCACTCACATTCAAAATTCCATAGGTCTTCTGATCTATATTTACCAAGCCTGACAGCAAAGTTCTAACTCGTAGTGGCAACTTATCAGGAACAGGAAAAAACTTCTCGGAATCAAGAGTAATAATCTCTTCCAGTGACATGACTACACAGGCAAGGCGACAGATCCCCCCATTTGGTATTTGAGCGCGGATGGCGATCGCCGAAATTTGTTTCGACAAAGGTACTGGTTTGATCCCCAAAAACTTCTCTAAGTGGAGAACCCATAGCATTTTCCCCCGTTGGTTAGTGATGCCTAACAAACAAGGATTAACTGCGGGAATGGGACTAATACTTTGAGTTTGCAACTGGATAACTTCATCGACACAGCTAACTGGCAATGCAATCCACAGCAATGGAGAAACTTTCATTCTGCAATATTCTTGGATCATAAGCTAGGTACTAATATTCAAGGCATACTCAATGATAAAGAAACGCGCAAAACGTGTTTCTTTATGGCTTTAATTAACATGCTGATAAACAGTTTCTAAGAGTTCTTTAGGTGCAAAAGGCTTAGTTAAATAAGCATTCCCTCCCTGTCTCAAAGCCCAAAATTTATCAAATTCCTGATCTTTAGAAGTGCAGAATACAATAGGAATTTCTTTTAATTTATCCTGATCGCGAATAGTCCGACATAGATCTAATCCGCTCTGACCAGGCATGATGACATCTAAAACAATCAAATTTGGAGGCGTATGACTCGATAGCCATTGCCAAGCATCTTCGGCATTTGATTGCAAAACCACATCAAACCCAGAACGTGACAATAGATTTGAAATAAGCTGCTGCTCTGCATGTCCATCTTCGACAACGAGTACTGTTTTCATAAGGCTCTGAGTGATTCCTGTTCTTGTTGATTAGTTGATTTTTGATTGGTTTGAATGAGTTGCTGAACTTTACTAATTAATTTATTAGTATTTACAGGTTTTGTGATGTAATCATTTGCGCCCACAAATTGCGCCCTTACGCGATCAATAATTCCTTCCCTTCCTGTAAACATAACAATTGGTATATTTCGCATATGTCGCGACTGCCGCAACATGTTGCAAAGTTCATACCCATCAATTTCAGGCATAGTGATATCCATCAAAATTAATGCAGGTTTTTGGCGGATCAATGAAGTAAGACAACTAGTTGGATCGGTAATTCCTAACACTTGAAACCCAGATGATTCTAGTACCATCTTAACTTGACGTTGGACAGTATGGCTATCATCAATACAAGCAATTAGTGGCTTATTAGAGGGTTGATTAAGCTCTAAGTTTGTTTCTGGCTCTAAGTTTATTGATGATGGAAGTATTTCTAGTATTTTGTTCTCAATC
>JBDNJN010000201.1:0-5405 GCA_041687725.1 Pseudanabaena sp. | reverse complement strand
TTGACGCAAAATCTTACCTTGGTCGTCTCGGATAATGACTTCGATACTTGCCATAATTTGCCTACTTTCTTCAAGGATAATTGAATAGCCCTAGTTTACACTAGGACTCATAAATCATCAACAGATTATTTAGAGGTGGAACTTTTTTGATTAATTAACGAAATTGGTAGAGAAGCGATCGTTTCTCGGATCAAGCCCATGTGAACTTTAATTAACTGTTGTTGCAAAACTTCAGACGAGGAAATTTTGTACCCGTTTAAAAGTGTGACTATATTTTCATCGGTTAAATTATTTTCATCTAGTGGCATAAGACCAACATCCTCAATGATGCAAGCAGCTAGAAAATACGCGCGACACATTAGAGGAGAACTTTGCATACATCTGCTTGATTCCGATAGTTGTCAATATCACATAGATTCGTTTCGTTGTCTTTTGATGAAGCCCACTAGATTATACAGTTAACATTGAGTTTAAAACCCAAAAAAGCTGTAGCACACGCGCAGCGAGCGTCACAGCTTTTTGGGTTTTTAGGATTTTTATGTTTGCCTACTTAGCGGGTTAAATAAGCATGACGATCGCTTCATCTTCCGCAGGGATGTAAGTTTGATTGACACGCATTATGGCTAAAGCATTTGCCCCGATCGCACTGATCAAATTTCCCGAACTAAAGTTACTGACAGGTTGAAAAACTGGGCTTCCCTTTTGGTAAGTTAAATGCCCCCATAGATAAGTTTCGCGTCTTCCTTGTGAGTGTAAGTCCTCTGTTGTGATGGCTTTGATAAATTGCGGATACCAGTAAATTTCATTAGTTCCATTTAATTTAGCGATCGCGCCACGAATAAACCGCCAAAAGATTACCATGGCCGAAACAGGATTTCCGGGAACTCCGAAATAGAGGCTTTGGCGATCGCCAAGGGTTGCCACTGTTAGTGGTTTTCCTGGTTTAATGGCAACAGATCGCACATGAATTTCAGCACCTATTTTTTCCAATAATTCATCAACATAATCATAATCACCGACAGAAGCGCCGCCAGTTGAGATGACGATATCGGCTGAGGCGATCGCTTTTTGCATTACCTTTTCTAGTTCTAATTTGTCATCACGCACTGCACCAAAGGTTATGGCGATCGCCCCTGCTTGAGTGATTAATGCCGATAGAGCATATAGATTGGAATCAATAATTTGTCCTGATTGCAGCATTTGCGAGCTATCAAGACTAACTAATTCATTACCTGTAGAAATAATCGTAATTTTGGGCTGGCGATAAACTTTGATTTGCTGACATCTTGCGGAAGCTAAAGCCCCTATTTCTGTTGCTCCTAATCTTGTTCCTGCGGACATAAGCTTTGTCCCAGCCTTGATAAATTCACCTTTGCGGCGCACATACTCGCCTTGAGTAGGCTTGACTTTAAGTTGCAAAAAATTACCAATGCGTTCTGTATCTTCTTGCATGATCACCGTATCTGCACCGATTGGCAACATTCCACCTGTAAAAATACGAATACATTCACCTTTAGCTAAGGGTTTAGAAGTTGCTATACCTGCGAGAATTTCATTTAAGGCGATCGCAAGCTGTAAATTTTCTGTTAGATCTTGATAGCGAAAAGCATAGCCATCCATCGCCGAATTGTCCCAATGTGGGAAGTCCAATTTGCTGTGAATGTCTGCTGCTAAAACCCGATTTAATGCTTGTGACAGATAAATTACTTCACTATCAATTTCAGAATTAAAAGGTTTTACCAAATTTAAAATTATTTTTTCGACTTCAGAAACAGGAAGCATATAGGTAAGCCAATGCTATTTTTTGAATGATCTACGTTGTAGATCATTCAAAAAATAGCATTGACTCGGTTAAAATTGACTAATGCGTATAGATGTTGTCACCCTCTTCCCAGAATTTTTTACTTCGCCATTGCAAACAAGTTTGCTTGGTAAGGCGATCGCCAATCAAATTGCGGATGTATATCTCACTAATCCCAGAGATTTCACCACCGACAAGCACCATCGCGTCGATGATGAACCCTATGGCGGCGGCGTGGGAATGCTCATGAAACCCGATCCTATTTTTGCGGCGGTCGAGTCATTGCCAATTTTGCCCAAGCGCGAAATTATTTATATGACTCCGCAGGGTGAGCCGATGAAACAGGAACTTTTTAAGGAGTTGGCAAATTACGATCAGTTAGTGCTAATTTGTGGCAGTTATGAGGGAGTAGATGAGCGCGTATGCGAACATTTAGTTACTCGCGAAGTTTCGCTCGGTGATTTTGTGCTGACTTGTGGCGAAATTCCTGCGTTAGCTTTAATTAATGGCGTGGTGCGGTTACGGCCGGGGACAGTTGCGAAAGAAGATTCGCTTAAGTTTGAGAGTTTTGAAGATGGATTATTAGATTATCCGCAATATACACGTCCAGCCACATTTCGAGATTGGGAAGTTCCTGAAATATTGCGATCGGGCAATCATAAACTGATTGCGGAATGGCGCAAGGAACAACAACTTATCCGCACCAAAGAACGTCGCCCAGACCTGCTATAGCATTAAACTAAGATAATTTTTTAAAAGTGCCGCGAGGCGGCACTTTTAAAAAATTATCTCTATTACTCAAACCCTGAAAAGACTGCAACTCCTATGTCCAATCCCATTTTTGTCCTTGCTTCCGCTTCCCCCACTCGCAAGAGCATTTTAGAAAATGCTGGTATCAAACCAATCATCAAAGTCAGTTACTTTAATGAAGAAGCGATTCAGGTTAGCGATCCCACCTCATTAGTGTTGACCTTGGCGCAATGTAAAGCCAAAGCGATCGCCCCAGAATTTACGGGACAAAATGCGCTGATTATGGGATGTGACTCGATCATGTATCTCAATGGCATGATCTATGGCAAGCCTGCCTCCAAACAAACAGCGATCGCCACATGGCAGAAGATGCGTGGTAACTATTGCCAAATCTATACAGGACACTATTTGATTGATGCGAAAACTGAGCGATCGATCATGCGCCACGGCGTAACTAAAGTATATTTTGCCGATGCAACTGATGCCGAAATCACCAGCTATGCAGAATCTGGTGAGCCTCTATGCTGTGCAGGATGCTTTACGATGGAGAAGATGGGGGGACTGCTAGTTGATAAGATCGAAGGCTGTCATACTAATGTTTTGGGATTGAGCTTACCGATCTTCCGACAAATGTTAACAGAACTCGGTTACAGCATCCACTTTAGTGCTAATGGAACGACGATCAGATGAATACCGCTAATCGGAATACGCTCTGGGCAAGCATCGTTGCTGAAGAACTTTATCGATCGGGCGTGCGGACAGTTTGCATTTCCCCTGGCTCAAGGTCTACAGCGCTTGTGATTGCTTTTGCAGAGTTGCGCGATCGCTATGCAGATTTTCAGATTTTGGTACATATTGATGAGCGATCGAGTAGCTTTTTTGCATTAGGCTTAGCGAAAGTGCAGATGGCTCCCGTGGCGTTGCTTTGCACATCAGGAACTGCTGCTGCAAATTATTATCCTGCGATTATTGAAGCTTATTACAGTCGGATTCCGCTTGTGGTATTGACTGCCGATCGCCCACCAGAAATGCGTGATTGCGGTTCTGGACAAACGATCGATCAGATTAATATTTATGGAAAATATGTTCGCTATTTTTTTGAAGTGGGAACGCCAGAGATTATCGGTTTTCGACTGCGCTATTTGCGATCGCTAATTAGTCGTTCTGTCAGCATCGCTGTCGGCAAAGGTGACACACCCGCAGGCGCGATTCATCTCAACTTCCCATTTGCTGATCCAATGCCGCCTGTTCTTGTCCCTGATGATGTGCCAGAAGATCTCGCGCTCAGTAGCCCCGAAGCGATGTTTGGCAATCCATCGGGCGGCGCTTATAGTCAAGTAATTGCAGGAATGCGATCGCTAGGTACAGATGCGATCGCCACGATCGCAAATCAAATAATTAGCTATCCCAAGGGCGTGTTAGTCGTGGGCGTGTATGACGCGCCTGTAGGCTTTTTGGAGTCGGTACGCCGCTTGGCAAGGGCGACAGGCTATCCATTACTAATCGAAGCGACAGGTGCTAATCGCCGTGATGAAATTGGACATTATGATAGTTTTTTGCGATCGCCTAATTTCTCAAAAAACCATATTCCCGACATCGTGATTCGCTTTGGCGCAATGCCAACTTCCAAGAGTTATCTACTTTGGCTACAAAAACATATCGGTTGTCAGCAAGTCGTGGTCGGCAGCACCAATAGCGATCCCACTCACGGAATTACGCAAGCCCTGAATGTATATCCTGTCAGCTTTTGCGAACAATTAGCCAATTATTTAGAAAACTACGCTCCAAGCGTTTGGCAAGATAAACAATGGCGCTTAGATTTTGAATTAGCCGAAAGTATTGCCGAACATGCGATCGCGGAATCTCTTATAGAAATCGATGAATTATTTGACGGCAAAGTTTATGCGGAACTAGCAAAGATTCTGCCTGAAGATACTTATATTTATGTGGCAAGCAGCACACCGATTCGCGATCTCGATACATTTTTTCATAGCGATCGCCCGATTACAGTTTTAGCCAATCGTGGCGCAAATGGCATTGATGGGACTCTTTCTAGTGCGCTTGGGGCTGCGTGGGGATGCGATCGCCCAATGATTCTCATTTGTGGAGATTTAGCGTTCTATCACGATCTAAATGGATTGCTAGCTGCAAAGAAATATAATATTTCTCTCACGGTGATTCTTTTAAATAACGATGGTGGCGGCATTTTTGATTTGCTGCCCATTTCCAAATATGAAAATACCTTTGAAGAATTTTTCGGCACAAGTCATGGTCTAGACTTTGCGCCGATTATCTCCGCCTATGATTGTGAACATATACTCATTCAAGATTGGCAAGATTTTCGCGATACTTTGATTAGCTCTTTGAATGCGAAAGGAACTCAAGTTCTAGAAATTAGAAGCGATCGCAAGCGCAATAAGGAACTCCATTTTGCAATCTGGAATCAGGTCATCGAAAGTTGCGATCGTAATTTCTAAAATATCTAAAAGTCAGCGCGAAGCGATGACTTTTGGATATAATCAAAACAAAGTTGGGAGGCTAAAAACTTATGGTACTTACAACAACTAAGCGCTACAGCGTTGCTGAATATCTTGAACTAGAAGAAAAAGCTGAATTTAAAAGCGAATTTGTAGATGGAGAGATCATACCTATGGCAGGAGCAAGTGCAAATCACAACAAAATCTCTCTCAATTTTTGCCGTCTATTCCCATTATCGATTGGAGAGCAAGAATATGAAGTTTTCATGAGTGATATGCGCCTGTGGATGTTCGACTATAAACGTTATACTTACCCTGATGTGATGGTGGTCGAGGGACAGCCGATTTTTACAGATGAGAAACAAACAGGGATCACT